>CACWTM010000036.1 GCA_902763855.1 uncultured Ruminococcus sp.
CTTGGTTGAAAGAAATCGTAGCATAGGTTCGAGATGTTGTCAACAAAGATGACAGCTTTGTATAATGTGTTATTTGCGGTTGACATAGAGCGATACCATATTACCGCAAAGACTGAGTTGGGCGCAACTGACTTCACCTTTACCGCACCGACAAACCTTGTCTACAACGGTGAGCAAAAGACGGCAACCGTGAGCTGCGCCAATCAAAAAAGAGGCTGTCGCATGAAAGCGACAGCCCTTTGCAATGACTGTGAATGATGAAACGCAGAGCCTTGCCCGTGGGAAAGCTCTCTGTTTTTTTCTGCTTTACTGCTCCGTCTGTTGTCCCGGTGCGGTGAGCGGCTGTTGGTAGCGCTCGCGCTTCTTTGAACGGATGAAGAAGCGGATCATCAAGATGAGCAGGACGATGTCCAACAGCGCAAGCGATACGCCTAAGAACGCGAAATTGTCGTTGAGTGATAAGAGCTCCGACGACAGCGAGAAGTCGTACAGTCCGTGGATCAGCCACGGCACCAGAACGGCGAAAGCGCCGTAGCGCTTTTTACCGGTATAGAGCCGCTTGCCGTAGAACCAGCCCATGATGAAGCCGTAGCCGACGTGACCCATCGTGAAGCCGCGCACCAGCATGATAACGGGCGACGCGCCGACGGCGTAGGGGACGTCCTCGATCAAGCCGAACGCCGTGCCGACGATCACCATGAACGCGACGACGTCAGCCCACGAGCAGGCATAGGGATTTCTTTTGAGCACAAAGCGGAGCGCCAGATATTTCATCAGCTCCTCGGCGAGCGCCAGCACGATAAAAGTGTAGATCGCACGATAAACAAGGATGTTGACGCCGTTGAGCAGGGTGAATTTCATGACCGCGCTGAGGAGATACAATATCCCCGACACGAGCAGGATGGGCAGCACGCTGACCAAGCCGCTGATAAAGGAAAGATTGCATTTCTTCCTGTACAGGATATTGTCCTTTTGCCTGTTTCTAAGCAGGATAAAAATGAGTATGGACGGTATGATGCTGAGTATAAAGAACAAGATCGACAACAGCATGATTTTTCTCCTTTTGTGGCGAGTGTAGCGATAGAGGGTGAAAACGAATTTTGCTTGTGCATATACTATCATAATGTCTTTATTTATGCAAGATTTCTTTTGAAGTTTTTCGCACGCTTAAAGGGCTGTCGCGCTAAGATACGCGACAGCCCCTCAGAGTGTCATTCTGAGCTTGTGAAGAATCTTGTACTAAGTATCATTAAAACACTTTAACATTTATTGCGTTAAATGGATACTTAGTATTACATCGCAATTTATCCAAATCTATTACACCTTTCATGTGTAATCTAACGGAAAAGCAAGCACATTCGGATTCTTCGCTTTCGTTCAGAATGACATTTTTTTATTTTGTGACAGCCCTTTTTGCTACAGCTTCTACGCCGTTGCCGAGCAACTATGGAAATGACAGCCTGAATATCAGGTGTACCAGTCGGGTTCGGTGCTAGGAGGTTCTATTTTGTTGAAGATGATCCAAGTCTTTGCGTTGGCATTTTGAACGTCAAGTCCGCCCGCGCAGTCGTAATTGTAATCGCCGATCACCGTTAAGTCGGTGTTGGAAGCGCCTGAGCTGACACAGATCGCCGAGCTTTTTGTAGCGCTGATCACGCCGCGGTTAAAGTAAACCTTTGTGTCGGTTGCGTTATCGGGAATCAAAATGGCATGGCTGCCGCCGTTGATGGACGCATAGCTGACTGTCAGATCTGAGCCTTTGTTTACCGTGAAGGTGTTGAGGTCGGCTTTTGCAGTAGAATCAAATAAGCCGGTGCTGCTTGTCGAAGTACCGAGGTTCAGCTCGACCTTTGTGTAAGCGGGAACCTCAAAGCCGCCGCTCGCGTTGATGCCCTTGACGTTGTCGTCGCGCTTGTAGCCCTTGACGGCATCCGCTTTGACGGTTATCAATCTGCCGTTTGAGTTAATGGTGAAATCTCTGCCCGCGTCGATTCCCTGAGACCACGCGTCAATAAAATCTCTGCAGCCCTTTTCTTCAGTGACGCCGTTTTTCTTTGTGGTTTTCAGCGTGTAGGGGGCGATGTCATAAGCCTTTGATTCGTTGTCGCTGATGACCTTGGTGAAAATGCCGTCCATCGCTTTGAGACTTTCGAGCAATTCGCTCGCGGTATTCTCATACTTGGCATAGGGAGCTTCGTCCTCGTTGACGGTGATGATCTTATTGTCGATCTCATACTCCTTGACCTTTTTAGACATGTTGTTGAGTACGTTGATGGCGAAGAAGTCGAGGATAGCGTGCTCCTCCATAGAGGTGATTTCGGTGTTGACGCCCTTGACAACCTTGTGATAATCGGGGGTCACGGTGTAGCTGTGCTCGCTTTTATCGGCAGCTATTACCTTATCAAGCAGATATGAAGTGAGCTGTTCATAACCGTTTTCGTGATTGTTCGAGCTGCGGTCGCCTTTGAGGAAGCCGAGCATCGCGTCAAAATCGGCCTGAAGGGTGCTGATGTTACACACGGGATCGTTGATGATCTCTTTGTACGCCTTATAGGTGGTATTGTTGAGCTTGCCCATGCCGTCGCAGGTGAAATTGTCCTTGTTCTGGCTGATGCGCTTAAGCACGTTCGCGTAATCGGCGGCGATCTTATCGGTTTGCTTTCTAAATTCCATGGTGCTGATGTTCGCGTCGATGATCTGAAGCTGAGCCATTTCTTCGTTGTGATACTTATTGGCGTTTTCGGATAAGGTCTGGACCTCGGTGAGAACCTCGTTGACCTTTGCCTTGATCTCCTCCGCCTGCTTATCGACGTCGTCGATCACGTCCTGATTAGAGGGATCTCCACCGAAGATTAGGTCAAATACCGGACCGATCGCCATGTTGGCGAGCTTTGTACCGGTTGCGTTCAGCAGGGTCTTGCCGACAAATCCGAAGACGGTTCCGGCTACGCTGCTGCCGCCCGACGCGTTTGCGGCTACCGCTGCCTGTGATGCCTCAGCAGCCGATGCGGTTGTGATAGACGCCGATCCGACCGAAAAGATCGTGATCACGGATAATGCGCCTGCAAGAATTCTGGTTTTGATGGTATTTTTTTTCATGATGATCGCTCCTTGAGATTTGGTTGGTTGGTGTTGTTTTGCTGTTGTGACTGTATTATAACAGGTCGACCGGGACAAAATAGGGACAAAAAACGGGAAGTTGAAAAATATTTGAGAATCTTTTAGGCAAGGGTAACGAGATGGCGATCGGCTTGATGTTTGAAATGATGCTTGGCAGAAAGACAGCAGATGTTACGCAGGTTCGGCAAGAGGCCTATGCCAAGTATCAGACGGTCAAAAGCTGGGACGAAACCGCCGTGCTGATCGTCGACGGCGATACGGCTGTGTTTACCTTTGATTCGTTTGAAGAAAAGGTCGCGCCGATGTTCAAGTGGTCGCTGGACTACGCAAAGGAAAACGGGATCAAAAACTTCGTCGTTGATCTTTCGAAGAACGGCGGCGGTACGGATACGCTTCTGCTGTTCATGTATGGTTTGATGGTCAATCAAGATCTGCACACCAACGATTTCGGCTTGAGATATCTGACTGTGCCGTCAGGCAATACGGTAATCGAAACGTCGCGGATAGATCTGAACCTTGACGGCGTATTTGACGATAAGGACAAGGAGGTTTCCTATGACTTCAATTTTGCCCTCCTGACGACCGGCGCCGCGTTCTCCTGCGGCAACCTGTTGCCCTGCATGCTGCAGGATCAGGGCGTAGTCATCCTCGGCGAGACCTCGGGAGGCGGCGCGTGTACGCTGTCAAAGGCTTATATAGAGAACGCGCATTTCTTCTTTATCTCGGGCGTCAAGAAGTTCATTCGCGCGGACGACTCCGACGCGGATCTGGGCGCAAAGGTGGACTATGACCTGACAAAGATCGACGGGGACAAGAAGGACTACAGCGGTCTGTTTGACCTCAAGGACGTAGGGGAGAAGATCCACGAGTTCTACGGCGATTATAAGCTGGGAGACGCCGATCTTGACGGCGAGGTCACTATCCTAGACGCGACGGCGATCCAGCGATACGACGTCAAGAAGCTGAAGTTGTCCGATACCGCGATGAACCTGTCCGACGTTGACCGCGACAGCAACGCCACGGTCGTAGACGCGACTTGGATACAGCGCTGGGCTTTGCAAATGCAGGCTCCCGAGGGAATAGGGGATTCTTTCAAGCGTCAATAAGGACATTCCGTTTAGGTATAATATAATAGAATTGTTATACTCTAGACGAAAGGGGTTGGCACCGGGATGATGATAGGCTACACTTGCACAGCACGGCAGTTAGAGCCATCCATCTGCCCTTTTTCTGTTCTACCCCTTTTTATAAAGTTGTTACAAGCGCAGTACGTCCGTTACACTCGGGTGTTCTGCGCCTTTTTCGTCATTTTAGAAAAATGTGAATCGTGAGTGATTCTCTTATTTCAGCCAAAACACAAGGAGGCAAGCTGATGAAAAGATTATTACACAAAGGGTTGAGCGTACTGATGGCGGCGGTCATGCTGGCGACTGCTTTTACCGCCGTGCCGTTTGTCGCCAATGCCGATGACCATGTCCATACCCTGTTACATAGGGAGAAGAAAATCCCGACAAAGGACGAGAACGGTCATATCGAATATTGGTACTGCGCTGATTGCGACAGCTATTTCCTCGACCAATACGGAATTAATGAAATCAGTCAAGAAAAAACCGTCCTGCTGTATTATACCTTTGCAGAAGAGAACGGAAAGGTAACGCTGACAAAGTATAACGGCAACGATGAAACCTTAATCGTGCCCGATACAGTGCCCGAGAATTATCCGGACGAGTCGCTGCGCGGTAAGACCGTCACCGCCATCGGGGATGAGGCTTTCATGGGCAGGAATCTTAAAACCGTCACGATACCCGACAGCTACACGCACATCGGTATTCGCGCCTTCAGCAGTTGCACCGTTACGACGGTGACAATCGGAAAAGGCCTTGAGCATCTCGGTAGAGAATGCTTTACATGGTGTCCCTATCTGGAAAAGATCATCATCTACTCAACGAACGACAATTTTGAAATTGATGAACCGCAAAACTTCTGCTATCAAAGCAAAAATGCCATCGTGTACGGTTACTGCGGTTCAATGGTTGAAATGATGACGACATATTACGGGATTCCCTTTTGAGTCGATCGGTCACAACTACGGCGAGCCTGAATGGAGCTGGAGCGATGATTATTCTTCCGCGACTGCCACATTCAACTGCGTAAACGGCGACGATACAAAGAGCGTAGAGGCGACGATCACCTCCGAGGTCACAAAAGAGGGAACCTGCGATGAAGAAGGGGAGATCGAGTACACCGCGACCGTCACCTTTGAGGGAAAGACCTATACCGATGTGAAAACAGCGAAAACCCCTAAGAAGCATAATCTGGAGCATGTGGAAAAGGTCTATCCGACCGAGGACAGCCACGGCAACATCGAATACTGGTATTGCCCGGAGTGCGACAAGTATTTCTCCGACCCGGACGGAGAGTATGAGATTTCACAGGACGAAACGATCCTGCCGCTGTTCACCTTCGGCTATGACGACGTTTATTTTAAGCTGATCAGCTATAACGGCAACGATGAAAACGTGATTGTACCGGACAAGGTGCCCGATGATTATCCCGATAAAGATCTTCGCGACCAGACCTTCTCCATCATCGGCGACAACGCTTTCAAGAATAATACAACCATCAAAAATGTTATCATACAGGGTAACATCGGTAATATCGGAAAATCCGCCTTCGCAAACTGCACGAATTTGACCGAGGTGACGATCGGCGACGGGCTTGACTATTTGAGCCAAAGCTGTTTTAGGAATTGCCCTTCGCTGCAGAAGGTCACGATTTATTCGGAAGACAATAATTTCGGTATGTATTACGACGCTTTTTCTAACAGTTCTAACGTCACCGTTTACGGCTACCGCAATTCAAAAGTCCACAATGTGATGGACGCAAACCATATCCCCTTTGTTCCGCTCGATCCCGAAGAGATTGAAGATGAAACCTATTCCGTCAGCAAGACATGGGATATCGACTTTGCAAATAAGGACAAGCCCGAATCAATCCAAGTCGTCCTGCAGCGGAAGATCAGCGCCAAAGAGTGGCAAACCGAAAAGATCGTCACGCTGGATGACGCGAACAGCTGGCAGGCGGAATTTGAGGAAGTTCCCTCCGGATACTATGATGATACTAACGAAAGATACGTAAAATACCAATACCGTATCCGCGAGCTCGGCCCGAAAAAGGACGGGGATGATGAGCTTGATCCGAACGCGGAGGACTTCCAGAAGAAGGTCAATGAACGCCTGATCTATGACACTTGGGATTTTGACAGACCGGTCATCACACAGATCATCAACGCGGCGAAGAACCCCGAGGTGATCTGGCAGTTTGAGCCGAATGTCGACTGGGTCAAAAAGCTCGCAAAGACCACGGCGATTTCTCCTCCCTTCGTTATGTTTGAGGTCGGCGCGTATCACGACACCGTAAAGAGCGTTCCGAAGCATACCACAAAGTATAAGGCGTCCTACGCAGTGGATGAGGAGGATCAGCACAAGACAAACATCACCAACCTCGCGGTTCTCGATACCGCGGTTTACAAGCGCTGGCTCAATTTTAATGAAGGCGAAAAGCCGGATTCCGTCTATCTGATGCTTGAGAGCAAGGCACAGGACGGTTATCTTCCTGCGGAAGAGAACTTCTACACGCCCTGTGCCAGCGCCGTTGTCGGAAGCCTGAACGTCGCTGATATCCCGATCAGCGGAGAAACGCTCAGAGGACTGGTGTCGGATGGCATCAACGCAACCCTGGGCGACAATCTATTCAACATGCTGACTTCCACAGCCATAGACGCGGCAATTAACAAGTACCTTGCTACCGGTATTGCGGTAGGAAAAGCAACACCCGATTCACAGAATCCGCTGACCCGCTGGCGCGTGAAGTTCACGGTCAAAAAGTACGGTATGGGAGAGCAAAAGCTCCCGATGGATTACGCGGGCGCTGAGCTGGTGACCGGCTTGATGGAAATGGTTATCGACGCGCTGATCCACCAGAGCGGATTGGATATCAGCATCCCCGTGATGTACGAGCCCTTTGAAAAATACTGGAGCATCAAGGGCTACGCGCTGAGCTTGCTCCATGACTATGAGCGCACCTGCAACGTCATCAACATCAAATTCCATCCCGGCGACAGCGATCCCGACGATCCCGACGATCCTACTGAGGCAACCGAGCCGACAGAGCCTGAGGATACCCTGAAGGTTACCAAGATGTGGGTAAACGATGAAGAAGCTGACCGTCCGTCTTATCTCAAGATCCATGTTTATAACGCGGGCAGTGAGATAACCGGTTCACCGATCAAGCTCAAAAAGAGCGATTTCAGCGGCAGCAGCACATGGACGTCCGGTGAGATCAAGCTCGATCAGGGCGTCAAGAAAAGCTCGCTGACGTATACCGAGGAATATCCGTCTAAATATGAGAACCGCGATAACTACGCTTCTACCGTGTTTGGCAGTACGATCATCAACAGATGGCTCGAAACCAACATCACCGGAACAAAGACATGGCAAGACGACAACGATAAAGAGGGCAAGCGCCCCGAAGAGATCACGGTCAACCTGATGGCGGACGGTGAAAAGGTCGATTCTGTCAAAGTGACTGCCGAGAACGGCTGGAAATACAGCTTTGTCAATCAACCGATCTACAAAACCGAAAATAATGAAAAGGTCAAGATCAAATACACCGTTGAGGTAGAGCTGAAAAAGGAAGAGGTCGAAGGTTACTCCGGCAACGGCTTTATGCCCGGCGTTCCAACCTATCTCTGGACAGCGGAAGCGATGGTGCTGTATGGCGGCAAGAATCCGCTTGTCAAGGCTGCTATGGCAGTTACCAGAAACGAGGACGACGAACAAAAGAACGTTTCCGTTTATAAGAACGACATCGAGTGGGATCTGGTGAAAACACTCGCGAGCGACGCGTCGAATATGACTCCCAACCCCTTGACTAATTCTCTGGAGGTTTTCGCGACGACAAAGCCCTACACCTTCACGTTCCGGTACCACTTTGCAAAAGACGGTACAACGGAAGATAGAGGAGTAGTCGCAAATGTCGAGTATGGCAAGCCCGTCACATTCAGCTCGGAGTTCACCGACCCCGAGAAGTATGTTCATATCGAGGACACCATCCCCGAGGAGAATTTCTGCTACTGGTCAGCTGACGCAGAGGGTCTGATCCCGATCACCACGAACCGCACCTTCGGCATGCTCATGCGCGGCAAGTGGCTGGATCAAAGCGAAGCCGACAGTACCGCTATGCGCTTTGACGAAAGGGTCGCGTATCGCTTTGAATACGGCAAGCCGACCGATACGACCAAGCCGATCTCGAACTTCAACCGTGTGCTGTATACCCTGCGCTCCGACACGGAAAAGGTGGAGAATCAGCAATTCTCCGTGATCGCCTATATCACCGTTGACGGAGAGAATTACTACTTCTCCGAGCCTAACTATGATATCAACATACACGAATTACTGAGCGAATGAGGTGGCAAAAATGAATAAAGAACCCTATACCAGAACAGAGATGGAGGTCATCCGATTTGACACGGATGACGTTATCATGACCAGCGGCGACCTCATCGAAGAAGATCCCGGACAGTCCGGCGGCGGTGTTTTGGTCGATCCCTAATCAATGAAAAAAGAGGGCGCCGCACGTCGTAAAACAACGGCGGCGCCTTTCTTTGAGAGGCAACCTTATGAAAAGATTCATTTCCATTATGATATCGCTCGCTGTTTTACTGTTCTTTTGCGCGACCTTTAGCGCGGATACCGTCTACCGTTACGGCGATTATACGCTCGGCGTTGTGAGCGGCACGGACGACTACGCGTTTTCGATCCGATCCTATAACGGCGACGATGCGGTCGTGACCGTTCCGAATGACTACGGCGGTTATCCGATCATCAGGATAGACAGCTATGCCTTTGCGACGAATACGAATCTGCAGGAGGTGATCCTGAGCGATCAGATCACCTCGATCGGTGACGGCGCTTTCGCGCAGTGCGGGTGCCTGACTAAGGTCGCGATCCCTGATTCTGTGACACAGATCAGCGACAACGCTTTCCAAGCGTGTGACCAAGTCGTCATCTATGCTCCCGCGGACAGCTATGCGATCACATATGCGAAAGAAAACGAGATCGCCTATGTCTGCATTGAGACCTATGTGCTGGGTGACGCGAACGGTGACGGCGAGATCACCTTGATGGACGCGACTGTGATCCAGCGTTATTTGAGTAATCTCTCGGTGTCCGATCCCGATATCGTTGTGCGAAACGGCGATATCGAGGGAGAGGGGATAGAAGTTTCTGACGCTACATGGATTCAACGCCATATCGCTAAAATGGTAATCCCCTATGAAGTCGGCAAAGTGGTCACGATTTATCCCGAATAAAACGCAAAGGTGCGGTTCACTACGGACTGCACCTTTTTTGTATGCTCTTTTGATCAGGCACAAGAAAAGACTCAACGGCAAGGCTGAGTCTTTTTGGTGTATCGGTACTGATAGGATGAATTAAACTCTCTTTTTACGCGCCAGTTTATAGTTGGCTCTGACGATGACAGATCCGATGACGTAGCCGATCGAGATCAGCAGGGTGACAGCGCTGTCGACAAAGAGCAGAGGATCGCCGGAGTTGTCGATGCTGCCTGTTAAAATTACCGGAAGAATTGACAGAACGAACAGGATGATACCCGCGATAAAGCCAAGCTTAATCAGTTTCTTCGTGGGGTTTGCCCAGACCATGTAGCCGACCACGCCGATTGCGATCTGAATCGAGCAGATCAAAGCGACAATAAAGATGAGAATCGCGTATCCGGCGATACCGACCTCGTCTCTGGTTTCTTTGAAACTGATGATCGCGGAACCGATTGACAGAAAGGATTGCAGGATCAAGACGAAGCCCGCTGTCAGCATCAGCCGTCTGCCAATACGGAACGAGCGGTTTTTCTTGACGTCCTTGTACTCGGAGCGTGCGTAGTTCTCGACCGCAAAACGGGTGAGGATGAACGCGGGTACCGCGATGTAGAGGAAGATGCGCAGGATGACAAAGTTGTTCGGATCGCTAATCAGCGTTCGGATGACGGGGGAGTTCATCGGGCGGAACATTTCCATCACAAGCTGTGAGTCAAAGATTGTCTGACCCGCAGCGGCGTCAAAGTGAAGCATAGGAGCGCTGATCGCCTGACCGCCGATGAAGGATGTCGGCAGCAGCAGTCCGAGGAAACCTGCGACTCCGAATACTGCCAAAATTGCTTTTGTGCGATATTTGTTGAACGGGAGACACATCGAAAACAGAACGACAAATCCGGCAATCGAGGTCATGACGGTCATCATCGGTCGGACGTTGACGTCGGAGATAAAGGGAGGTAAGCCATAGTAGAGCGGCATTCTGTTGAGCTGGATCGGCAGCAGTACCGCGATGGAAGCCAGCGCGCCTGCCATGAGCGACTGGGAGATGATGTTCTTCATCAGCGAGCCTCTGACAGGGGTTCGGCGCGGTTCGAGAGAGAGCAGGAAACCGCCGGTGCCGATGACCGCCGCCTCCAGCATATAGGTGTTCTCGATCGAGAACCACATCTGCGCTTTTGCGAAGGGGATCAGCGCGAAAGCGAGGATAAACACGATCGTGGATTTCATCAGATAGAGGACGGAAGTCTTCTGGATGTTGCCGATAACGCGTCTGCCTTCGCCGACAACCTCTTTCAGGTGGCTGAAATCGTTATCCAGCAAAACAACGTCGGAGCAGGATTTTGCCGCGTCGGTGGCTTTCGCAAAGGTGATGGAGGAGTCTGAACGGCGCAGGGCGAGAATATCGTTGACGCCGTCGCCGGTCATCGCGACCTTGTGGCTGTTTGCCTGGAGCGCCGCGACCAGCGCTTCTTTCTGCTCGGGCGATACTCTGCCGAAGATGGTATATTCCTCGGCGATATTCGGAATATCCTCGAGGGGTACGCCCGCGAGGGAGATATATTTGTCGGAGTTGACGATGCCGCATTTTTCGGCGATCCTGCTGACAGTCAGGGGATTGTCGCCCGAGATGACCTTGACGGTTACGCCGTTCTCGCGGAAGAATTTCAGCGTATCCTCGGCGGTGTCGCGGATATGGTCTTCGATAGCGATCATGGCAATCAGCTCGCCGTCCAGCGTCATGGCGATCACACGGTTGCCCTTGTCGGACTGCTCGACCGCGTAGGTGAAACGGTTGTCGTTTTCATCAACAAGATAATCAGGCGCACCCATCAACAGCTGTTGCCCGTCGCTGTATACAAGACCAGAGAATTTGGTGGCGCTGGAGAAGGGAATGACCTCTTTGATATCCGCATTCTCATCGGCGCCGAAATGATTGAATACCGCTTGCGAGGTCGCGTTTTTTTCTTCGAACGCACCCATCAGCGCACGCGCGTGACGTTTGACTTCGTTAGAATGGATGTAGCACTGTACGTCACAGACAGCCATGGTGCCATCGGTCAGCGTTCCGGTTTTGTCAAGACAGATGACGTCGACGCGCGAGAGATTCTCGAGCGAGTACAGCTCCTGTACCAGCGTCTGCTTTTTAGTCAGCTGGGCGATGGAAACCATCATCGCAACGGAGGTGGTCAGCACCAATCCCGTCGGAATCATGCCGATACCGAACATACCGTCCGTCAGCACGATCAGCGACCAGGTCACGGGATCGCTCAAAGAGAGGGTCATGCCGTCCCAGATGATTGAATTGCTGCCGGTTGCTGCGATTTTGATGACGAGGGTTGTTGTTACAACGACGACGGCGATGCTCAGTCCGATTGTCAGAACCTTGATGATTTTCATGATCGCCGACATCAGTTCGGACCTGTGACCGGAGCTGTTCTTGACCTTTGCGGTCAGCTCTGCGGCGTAGGTGTCGTTACCGACCTTGTCGGCGCGGCAACGTGCGGAGCCTACGATAACCGTAGAACCCGACAGGATCGTGTCGCCCGCGGTTTTTTTGATATGATCGGCTTCACCGGTCAGCATAGATTCGTCAACTTCCGCTTCGCCGCTGAGTACGGTCAGATCGGCTGTCGCCTGGCTTCCGGCAGATACCACGACAATATCGTCCAGCACGATATCGTCCGCTTCGATCTCCTGCAGCTGTCCGTCGCGGATGACTTTGCTTTTGGTGCCGGTGACGATCCGCAGTTTTTTGATAACGTTCAGGCTCTTGATTTCCTGGAACGTTCCCATACCGACGTTCATAATAGCCGGGACAAGGAAGATGAATTTGGAGAAGCCGAAGTACTTGTCTACGATATCGCTGTGGCCGCTCGCGGACAGATAGATCATGAAGATGATAAATACGCCCGCGATGATGAGCAGAACAGAGTTGAAGAAGGTGAAGAGATTTTCCGCGATAATCTTCAGCGTGCTTTTTTCGTTAGGGTCTGTCGCAATATTCACATAGCCCTTTTTGATTCGTTCGTCAACCTGAGCCGCGGTAAGACCGGTATCAGCGTGTGGCTCGATACGGTCGATCGGCGGTCGGGTTACTGCTGGTTTACGCATGTTGTTCTCCTTTATTTGAAAACTCGTAACTATATTATAGCAAATGTTGCACATGATGACAAGACGGTATTGATCGGAATCGCTTTATTTGGTGGATGATTCTTTCATATTCTTACATTAATTACTGCGATTTGTGCATAAGTACAGGATTTTGTGCATAGATTTTGGTATAAATCGGGCTGTTCTTCTATTGACTTTGTCATTATTATTATGTATAATGTGTGAGAAGAAATTAAGATTTGGGCAAACCTGTCGAAAGGCAGGGACGCAAAGCTTGGTATCTGAAGCGTGTTCTAACGTATGATTGACCGGCCGCATGACGCGGTGCGGTCTTTTTTGTTATTTGCAAATATTTTGCGTTGTGATCGAAACGATAAAGAAGGTGATGGATTGAACAAGGTTCTCAGAGAAGAGAAAAAATTTCTGATAAGCATCGACGAGTTTCGGCGAACTTCCGGTAAACTCGAGAAGGTGATGCTGCAGGATCCGCACAACGGGACCCATGGCTATATCATCCGATCGCTCTATTTTGATACGCCGTACGACACGGATTATTTTGAGAAGACGGCAGGTATAGAGCTCAGACGTAAGATAAGGTTGAGGATCTATGACCCGAAGCATGATTTTGCCATGCTCGAGATGAAGCAGAAGCAGGGAACACGCCAGCTCAAGCGCTCTCTGAAGGTAACTCGTGCCGACGCGATCGAGTTGACACAGGGCAGATATGAATGTCTTCTGCGGTATCAAGAACCTTTCGCGGTGGAGGTTTACGCCTTTATGAAAACCCGGTGTTACATTCCCTGTACGATCGTTCAGTATCAACGCAAGGCTTTCATCGCCAAGGAAAACAAGATCCGCGTTACCTTTGATAACCGGATCGTCGCGACGGAGAGCAGCTTCGATATTTTTTCACAGCATTTGAATATGAATCCCGTTCTAGATCCTTACGACGTTGTATTAGAGATCAAATACAACGGATTCTTTCTGAATTATATTCAGAGCATGTTAAACTGTATCGACAAAAGCGAGCTGTCGGTCAGCAAGTATGTGCTGGCACGACACAACGCATATCAAACGCATATATAAGGAGAAAGCTATGAAAGATAAACTGTTTAATCTCTTCCAATCCACCGGTGAGCTGAGCCTCGAGAGTATCATTCTCAACATCGCGATATCCGCCGCGCTCGGCGTATTTATCTATGTTTCCTATATGATCACCCATAAGGGCACGATCTACAGCAAGAAGTTCAACGCTTCGCTGATCGTGATGACGGTGCTGACCGGTACCGTCATGACGGTCATCGGCAACAACATCGCGCTGTCCTTAGGTATGGTAGGCGCGCTGTCTATCGTGCGTTTCCGTACTGCAATCAAGGACAGCCGCGATACGCTCTATATCTTCTGGACGGTCATCGTCGGTATCTGCTGCGGCGTAGGTGATTATCTGGTCGCCGCGATCGGCAGCGCCGTGACCTTTATCGTTCTCTTGGTGTTCGGTCTGATCAAAAGCGACAATCGTATGCTGATCATCGTCCGTGCAGCGAGAAGCCGACAGGCGACGATCCAGGCGTATATTTTCTCGATCTTTAAGCGCAAAGCGATCCTCCGCGTGAGAAACACCGATGACGAGAACATCGAATTTATCTACGAGATCAACCAGAATATGCTCAAAAAGGCTGAGGAGAAGGGTGAGAACCTGATCGACTCTATCTATAATCTGGGCGGCGTCGAGTACGTCAATATCGTGATGCAGAACGATGAGGTGTCTAACTGATATGAAACGCATCCTTGCGCTACTGCTGCTTGTCTGCTGTTTGCTGACTGCCTGCGGAGCAAAGCCGTCTGCGCCGAAGGAGCTGTCCGTCAGCCTGGAAAACGGCGCGGCGGTCATCCGATGGAAACACAGCGACGAAGCGGATACATATCGTCTTTATCGACGCGCTCCCGAGGACGACGGCTACAAGTTCATTTTTGACAGCGAAGGCTACGAAACATCCTATACCGACCGCTATGTCGACGGCAACGGCACCTATGCCTATAAGCTTGAGATTATCGGCAAAAACGGTGTTTCCGACGCGTTGGAAAGCACACTGACCGTAGCTGCCGCTCAGGTTGATGATACCGCGACAGTGCCGGATACACCCGTCATCAAATCCGTCACCGCTATGGATAAATACACGGCGGTCGTTTGTGTCGAGCCGCAAAAGGATTGTACCTACGAGTTCCTGCGCTCCGATTCACGGGACGGTTCCTACAGCGTTGTATATACCTCTGACGAGCCTTTCTTTTACGATATGAATTCGGACAAAAAGACCGATTGGTTCTATCGTATCCGTGCTGTACGCGGAGAGTACCGCAGCGAGCTGAGCGAGCCGAGAGAAACCGGATATGAAGCCGGCAGCGTATTCGGCGTACAGGTCTTGATGTACCATGAGTTCGTTACGCAAGAGGATCTCGACAACGGCATCGCTTTTGATGAATACGCGGTGTATGCGGATGAATTTGAAAGCGATCTTCAGTGGTTTGAAAAAAACGGTTTTACGACCATCACGTCCGCACAGCTGATTGATTACCTGAACGGCAGCGGAGAAATGCCCGAAAAGCCTTTGATTATCACGATAGACGACGGAAAATACGGCGTGTATAAGAACGCTTGGCCTCTGCTCCGAAAATACGGGATGAAGGCTTCGTTGTCGATCATCGGTTATGAGATCGACAACGCGACCAACGCTCCCAACGCGCGATCAAAGAGCGAAGCGCCCTACTGCACATGGCAGGAGCTGGCGGAGATGCAGGATTCCGGCGTGATCGAGATCACCAGCCATACGGATAAGCAGCATTATTTTATGCATGACGGCAGACACGGCGCTTCATCCAAAGCTGACGACACCATGAGTACCTTCTTGCCGATCGCGCAAAAGGATTATGCCGACACCGCGCGCAATTTCGCAAAGTATCTGAATGCCGTGCCGAAGACGATGGCATATCCTTATTCGATCCGCACGAAGCTTTCCGATGAAGCATGGCTGAAAAGCGGCTATGAGCTTCTCTTCACGGGCGATGATGACGAGTGGCGCATGAGCATGACGAACTACTTTGTTCGTGAAGCCGGGCTGAATCGTACTTCCGCGGTTCTGCGCAGAGTCGCGCGTATGACGGATCATCCTCTCGAATATTTTATTGAAACCTAGTTTTTTCATCAGCAGTGAAAGGCGGTGAATGAATGAAAAATAAAATAATCGGCATCATTCTCTGTGTCGCTGTACTGATCACCGGTTTTGCCGCTACGATCTTTGTCCGTCAAGAGCCGCCGCGTGTGCATCAGCATTTAGCGGCAAAGGAAAAGCCCGCGTGTACCGATCACGCGGAAGATGTATTCTGTACCCATCTTCCGCTGATTAGGATCAACACGAACGGACAGGATATCCCGGGTGTTCCTTTCCATGATAAGGAAACGCATCAAGACTATTATTCGACAGCAGAGGACGGCTCCGATCGTATCATGTCTACTGTCAGCATCGTTGATCATGAGGACACCAATAATCATCTTACTGATGAGCCTACCCTTACAAGTGACGCTACCATCCATATCCACGGTCACTCCTCGCGCTACTTTGATAAGAAGAACTACAAGATCAAGCTGTTGACCGAGGACGGAAAGAGTAACGATCAGAGCGTCATGGGTATGGATGCGCACAGCGAATGGGTGCTGCACGGACCTTTTCTCGACAAAACTCTTATCCGCAACTATATGTGGTACAACATCGGCGGCGAGATCATGTCGTACGCGCCGAACGTTCGATTCTGTGAGCTGTTTCTCAACGGTGAGTATGAGGGCGTTTACCTCATGACGGAGACTGTCACCGCCGGCAAGAACGGTTCAAGACTCCCGCTCTCGGTCGATAA
>CACWTM010000037.1 GCA_902763855.1 uncultured Ruminococcus sp.
TCTTCACGATATGATCACCTCTTTGTCAGTGTATCATATCTCTTCGCTTTTGTCGGTTACATGTCGTTTACAATTTGTTTACTCATTCAAAAACCGTGACAAAGGCGGAGCCTTTTGCTCCGCCTTCTTCAATCGCGAATGTTACTTTGCTCAAAGCTTTGAGCAGCCGTAGCTGTTGACCAGCGCCTCGAGCTTCTCTCCGTTCTGACACATCGGGCAGCGATGGGGTTTAAAGCTCTGATAATCCTCGAGATCATGAGGGTTGAAGATAGAGGTCACAGGGATACCGTCACACTCGCCGACAGTCGCGAAGATTGCCGACACACCGATGATATTGCCGCCGTAATACTTGATGGCGTCGATCGCCGCAAGAGCGCTCTTGCCTGTTGTTACAGACGCCGCGAGAATCAGAACATGCTTGTTCGCTATCATCGGAGAGGTGTTGTCACGGAATACCATCTGACCGTTGCCGATAAACTCCGGCGAGAGGATATAGATCGTTTGATGGGCGTTCAAATTCATGAAGCTGGCGTCGGTCAGCTCCTGGGCGACGAACGCGCCGATAACCTCGGTGCCGTCGAGACAGATGATCGTGTCAATAACGGTGTTGGAACGGTAAAAGGAAACAATTTCCTTCGCAACTGCCTTTGCCTCAGACATACGGTACTTTTGGGTAGTAACATCAATATAGTAATTCGTATGGCTGTGCATGGTAGCGAAATGGCCCCTCTGCACACGCAAAAACAGCTCGGGATTTCTTGTTTTGATCTTAAATTCTGTCGCCATAATGTCCTCCTGTAATCACTGTACTCTACTTTATAGTGTAACTCATTCACGCCGAAAAATCAATTGATATTATAGGTAGATTTTTTTGTCGGTTGTTAGGTAGTTTTCACAAAGAACGTGTTCAACGGAGCGTTGTGCTCACCCTGACAATACGTTGATTGACCTTTCCCCTGCCCCGCGCTACAATATAAACACGGTACCGAAAGCACGGAAAGGAACATACTTATGACGAAAACAATCGGAAAAAACATCAAAGAAAAAAGAAAGAAATGCGGGTTTACACAGGAAGAGGTTGCAAACCGTATCGGTGTCACTCCTCAAGCGGTGAGCAAATGGGAAAACGACACAGGTCTGCCGGATATCACCCAACTCGCACCGTTAGCAAGATTATTCGGCGTCAGTACGGACGCGCTGTTAGGCGTTGCAACTGACTTACAGGGCGCGGCACATCTGAACGCCGCGCAGGAGCATGTCACCGCGCTATTAGACAGCTCCCGGCCGATCGCAGAGCGGCACCTCGCCGCCTATCAATACTTGTGTGAGGAATCCGACAAAGAGCCTGCCAACTATCCGCTGATGTGTCTGTGCATTAACCACGGCGCGGAGATCAGCCGATACGCCGATTTTGACGGATTCCTGTCCGATCGCCCCGAGGAAACGCAGAGAATCATTGCAGACTGCGAACGCAGAAACGTTTGTATTGACCGCTACTGTGAGGAGAGAAGCATCATCGAAAAAGCAGACTTTGCGATGGCGTGGATTTATCTTCACCGAAAGGAATACGACAAAGCAAAAACACGAATCAATCGTCTGCCGAGCCTTATGAGCAATCATCTCAGAGAACCACTCGACGCCCAGCTGGCGCTGTTCGAGCACGGATACACGAGCGAAAAAGAGGTTATTAAAAATAATATTCGTAAGCTGTTACATGCGACAGGCAAGGAGTTTGCCTACGGCTTTGAGGATATCGCACGTGAGGAAACAGCGGAAGAAAGCGCGGTATTCTATGAGAGGATATGCGGCATTATGAAGGCGTATGAAGCGTTTGACTTCCTCTGTGCCGAAGCGCAGGAATGGCAGAAGGAGATCGGCAAGTTTCTGTCAAAAGGTTGAATAACTGCATGAAAACCGTGCGTTCGGCACGCAATTTCCGGTGAATCTCTGTCAACGCGCACATCAATCGCGTTGCCGGGCAGGCATGATAAATCGAAAAAGGCGAAGGTGACAAGCGTCATCTTCGCCTTTGGTTACAGCATAAAATCTTTGATTCTTTCAATCTCGCGCAAGGCGATCCTTCTGCCCTTGTCATAGACGCGTTGGAGTGCTTCGGGATCGTGCTCGGTATGAGAGACGCCGAGATCCCCGTCGGGGCAAATTACCAGCGTACTGCCGTTTTTCTCACTTTCAAAGCCATAATCGCGCTGAAAGCGATACATGCTGTGGCGATTTGTCATCACGTCAGCCATCGCGGGATATTTTGCGAGCGCAGTTTTCATCATTATCTCGTTGACCGGCTCCTTGATATAGCTGCGCGGCTGGGTGAGGATCACGATGTTCTTCCGATAGCCCAACCCCTGCATAAAGCGCAGGGGGATCGCGTCGCTCATACCGCCGTCGAGCAGGGTATATCCGCCGACCTTAACGGGTCGCGATACCATAGGCATGGAAGCAGACGCGCGCATCCATAAAAAGCAGTCATCGTCCACCTTGTCGAGCCGCCGGTAGACAGGCTTGCCTGTCAGCACGTCGGTTGCGACAACATAGAACGCCATCGGATTCTCATTATAAGCCTCATTATCGAAGGGATCGAGCTCTTCGGGAATGGTATGATAGCAAAACTCCGCTCCGTAAAGATCGCCGGTTTTCAAAAGCGACTGCAGCGAGCAGTAGCGCTTATCTTGGCAAAAGCGTTTATTATACCGAATGACGCGGCCGATCTGGCGGCTTTTCAGATTACATCCGAAGCACGCGCCCGCCGATACGCCGACCGCCGCGGGAAAGTCGATCTCATTTTCCATCATCACGTCGATCACGCCGGCTGTGAACATGCCGCGCATCGCACCACCCTCCATCACGAGGGCTACACCGGGATTCATCATGATTGGCCCAGCTCCACGTTGCGGTTATAGGAGGCGACAACGGCGTCGCTGATTGCTTTCTCGACCCCGGATGCGTCGAGCGACTTGACGCCCTCGATAGTACTGCCGCCGGGTGAGCAAACGTTGTCGATCATCTTGTCGATGCGGTCGGTATTGCTCTCAAGCATCGCCGCCGCGCCGATCACGGTCTGGATGGCAAGCGGAAGCGCGATCTCCATATCAATACCCGCTTCGGACGCGCCCTGTGCCAGACCACGGATAAATTTGAAGACAAAGGCAGGACCGCAGCCGGACAACGCGCAGCCCGCATCCATCAGATTCTCGGGCATAGCGGTCAGCTGACCCGCGTGCTTCATCAGGTTGAGGAATTTTCCCAGCTCCGGTTTTGTCACGTTTTCGGAAGTAGTGTAAAGAATTTCTCCCTCGCCCACCTCGACGGGAAGATTCGGCATAATGCGGATGACCTTATAGTCGCCGCCCGCCATCTTGCGAATCGTCTCAATGCTCAAACCCGCTGCCATACTGACGAGGATAACATCGGGATTCTTTTCGAGAGTCTTTTTGATCTCGCCCAGCATATCCGCCATCATCTGCGGCTTTACACCGAGAAAAACATACTCGCACTCAGCGACGACCGAGTGACTGTCGGCGAACTCACAGCCGATCTGGCGACCCAGAGCGACCGCCTTTTCCACATCGTTATCGCACAACAGGATCTGCTTGGTCGAACGCGAAGCCGCCTTAGCCAGAGCGCCGCCCATGTTACCGACGCCGATAAAGCCGAAGCGATAGTTGATCGCGCGGATGATCGGAAGGTGAATGCCCATCTTATCCATGTTGATACCTATATTCAAACTCATCTGATATGCCCCTTTCCTTTGATGATGTACTTGTATGTATTCAGCTCCTCAAGACCCATCGGACCGCGTGCGTGGAGCTTTTGTGTCGATATACCCATTTCGCATCCGAGACCGAACTCGCCGCCGTCGGTAAATCGGGTGGACGCGTTGACATAGACTGACGAACTGTCGACGCCGCGAGTGAATTTCTCAGCAGCTTGTTCATCTCTTGTCACAATCGCCTCACTGTGACCGGTCGAATGGGCGTTGATGTGCGCGATCGCCTCATCAACGTTTTTGACGGTCTTGACCGCAAGGATGTAATCAAGAAACTCTGTGTCAAAATCATTCTCACCGGCAGGTGTGCCGTCAATAACCTTCGCCGCCTTTTCGTCGAGCCGCAGCTCTACGGGATTCTCTGTTCTGTGATCGACGATGCGGGCTTTCAGCTTCGGGAGAAACTCATCGGCGATATCCTCTGCAACGACCAAAACCTCTTCCGCGTTGCAGACGGACGGGCGCGAGCACTTCGCGTTTTCGACGATATTCACCGCCATATCAATATCAGCGGCGCTGTCGATGTAAATATGACAGATACCGGTACCCGTTTGGATACACGGTACAGTAGCGTTCTTTACGATGGCGGAAATCAGTCCTTTACCTCCGCGCGGAATCAGCAGATCAACATAACCGTCGGCAGTCATCAGCTCGTTGGCGCTCTGACGGGTGGTATCCTCGATCAGAAGCACCATATCCTCGGGCAGGTTCGCCGCTGAGAGTCCTTCGCGCAGCGCCCTGACAATTGCCGCGGCGCTGCCGTGCGCTTCTTTACCACAGCGCAGGACACAGACGTTGCCGCTTTTGAGCGCTAACGCCGCCGCGTCGGAGGTGACATTCGGACGACTCTCATAGATGATCGCCACAACACCCAGCGCAACGGAAGTTTTCTCGATCACGAGACCGTCCTCGCGCACATGACGCTTGAGCACCCTGCCGACCGGACAAGGCAGCTGAGCCACCTCGCGGATTCCCTGCGCCATACCGGCGATACGCTCGGCAGTCAGGAGCAGACGGTCGATCATCACATCGCTGATCGTACCGCGTGCCGCGTCGATGTCGGCAGCGTTTGCTTCAAGGATACTGTCGGTGTTCTCAATGAGCTTATCAGCCATCGCTCCCAGTGCGCGGTCGATATCCTCGGGAGTGATCGCGGAAAGCACGCGCTTCGCTTCTTTTGCTTTAATCAGAAGTTCTTGTGTCGTCATAACGATAACCTCTCAGTCGCTTAAAAGTGTTTATTTCTTTGCAGGGAAGCGGGTACATATACCGCCGCCCTCTACGATATCATACAGTACTTCGGGATTTTTGCCGTTGGCGATAACCATGTCAATGCCGTTTTCGGTCGCCATACGCGCTGCCTTGATCTTGGTAATCATACCTCCCGTGCCCAGATGGGAGCCTTTGTCGCCCGCGAGAGCTTCTATCTCGTCGGTGATTTCCTCGATGATCTCCAGGCGCACCGCGTCGGGATCGACAGCGGGGTTCGAGGTATACAGGCCGTCGATGTCGGAAAGGATAATCAGCATATCCGCACCGACGCGTTCGGCGATGATCGCGCCTAAGGTATCGTTGTCGCCGATGACAATCTCGTCGGTGGTAACGGTATCGTTCTCGTTGACGATCGGGATCACGCCCAGCTCCAGCAAACGAAACAGGGTATTGTTCAGATTTTTGCCGTAGTCGTCGATCGCGACAAACGCGCCTGTCATCAATATCTGCGCCACGGTATGATTATACTCGCCGAAGAGCTTGTCATACACATACATCAGCTCACACTGACCGATTGCCGCGCCTGCCTGCAGAGTGGAGATATCGTCGGTACGGCGCGTGATACCGACCTTGCCCAGTCCCATACCGATCGCGCCGGAGGATACCAGCACAATCTCATGACCGGCGTTTTTCAGGTCGGAGATGACCTTGCACATCTCTTCAACGCGCTTGATATTGAGCAGACCGGTGCTGTGCGCCAGCGTCGAGGTGCCCACCTTAATCACGATTCTCATATGATCCCTCCAAAATATTCTGTCCTCATAGTACCATATTCCCGATATCAAGTCAACAATTCACCGTGCTAAATTAATAAAACGTTAAAATAATTGTAAAAATTATAAAACAAAAGCGCACGGTGTAAGCCGTGCGCTGTACAGATGTGATTAGGACAGTCTGCCCATGATCTCGGCGTAAGCGTCCTCTACGCCGCCGAGGTCACGGCGGAAACGGTCTTTGTCGAGCTTTTCTTTGGTCTCGGCATCCCAGAAGCGGCAGGTGTCAGGGCTGATCTCATCAGCAAGTACGATGGTACCGTCGGAAAGTCTGCCGAACTCCAACTTGAAGTCGACGAGAATAACGCCGCGCTCTTTCCAGTAGGCTTTCATATAATCATTCACCGCAAAGGCGTACTTCTTGATGGTCTCGATCTCCTCGGGGGTAGCGAGCTTTAACGCCAGAGCGTGATAATCGTTGATAAGCGGATCGCCGAGGTCATCGTTTTTGTAGGAAAACTCGATGGTGGGGTTATCAAAGACAACGCCTTCTTCTACACCGTAGTTCTTGGAAAAAGAACCCGCGGCGATATTGCGGATGATAACCTCGAGCGGAACAATGGAGACCTTCTTGACGACGGTCTCACGCTCATTGATCTCTTCCACAAAATGGGTCGGAACACCCGCTTCTTTTTCGAGCTTCGCCATGAGCAGGTTGCTCATCTTATTGTTGATAACACCCTTGCCGGTGATGGTACCCTTTTTCAGACCATTAAATGCGGTCGCGTCGTCCTTGTAGGATACGATCAACTTTTCGGGATCGTCTGTTAAAAATACCTTCTTTGCCTTGCCCTCATAGAGCTGTTCACGTTTTTCCATATTGTACCTCCGATAATTTAGGTTACATTATGCTTTATACACCATCCGGGCAAGGGTGTCAATAGCGGCGGCGATAATTCGGATATTTGTACATATGCTGACAAATAATACGTGAAGTTTTTTGAGAAAATACCGCATAGCCGTGTTGACATCATAGCCGAAAAGGAGCATAATTAGCGGTGTAAAACCAATACTAACAAAGTAAGGATGATGAAAATGAACAGAGCGGATTACGGCGCGGAGCTGAAACGTTCCTGCAACTGCTGCCAGGCGGTTCTTCTCGCGTATGAAGACGTCCTGCCTCTCGATAAAGACGCGCTCCTCGCGCTGGGGTCTACCTTCGGCTCGGGCATGGGTGGCATGATGGGCACCTGCGGCGCGCTGGTCGGCGCTCAAATGGTGCTGGGCATGAAAGCAAATCAAAAAGGCGGCATGAACCGCTACAGCCGTCAGCTGTTCGGCGGTTTTGAAGAGAAATGCGGCGCGTCCCGCTGTATCGACATCAAAGGCGTGATGACAGGCAGGGTGCTCTGCTCCTGTGAGGACTGTGTCAAAAACGCGATCGAGCTGACAGAAGAAATGTTGGGAGAGTAATATGAAGTATACTATCGGACAGAAAATTCATGGCTTTGTGATTGAGCAGTGCCGTCATATCCATGAAATCGGCGGCGACATGTACATCATGCGCCATACCCACAGCGGCGCGATGCTCTGCTACATCGACAACGACGACCGCAACATGACCTACTCTATCACCTTCGCGACCCCTTCGCACGACTCTACGGGCGTATTCCATATTCTTGAACACAGTGTTCTGTGCGGCTCGCAAAAATACCCGGTGGATGACCCCTTTGTCGAGCTGATGAAAAGCTCGTTGTATACCTTTCTCAACGCGATGACCTTTCCGGACAAAACGATGTATCCCGTGTCGAGTATGAACGAAAAAGATCTGATTAACCTCATGTCCGTCTACACCGACGCGGTGTTCCGTCCGCTGATCTATGATAACGAGAACGCCTTCCGTCAGGAGGGCTGGCACATCGAGAAGGACGAAAACGGCAAGTTATACTATCAGGGCGTTGTATATAACGAAATGAAGGGCGCTTTGGGCGATCCTGACGAGATCCTGTACAATGCCGTATTTCGCGAAAGCTACGAGCCGTGTCAGTACACCACCGTATCAGGCGGTCATCCCGATCACATCGTACAGCTGACCTATGACGACTTCATAGAAAATCACAAAAAGCACTACCATCCCTCCAATGCGCGTTTCTACCTCTACGGCAAGATGGATGTGGAAAGCAAGCTGGAATTTTTAGATCGCGAGTATCTCAGCGGCGTTGAACCGCAGGAACCGGTCAAAGAGCCGAAGATCACAATCAAAAAGCAAACCGCTCCCTATCGCTGCACCTATACGGCAGACGGAGAAAAAAGCGGTGAAGACTATATCGCGCTGACATATCCCGTTGGAGAAATGCCCGACTTTGAGACCTACCTCGGGCTTTCCGTACTGACCGATATCCTTGCGGACACCAACTATGATCCGTTGAAAAAGCGTATTCTAGACAAAGGACTTGCGGTAGAACTCGACTGCGAGATGATGGAGGACATCGCCTATCCCCTTTTCACCGTCAAGCTGCGTCACTGCAACGCGTCGAAGCTTAATGAGATCGAACGTGAAATCACTGAGTGCCTGAATGAATGTGCCACGGGTCTTGACCGCGAGGCTGTTAAGGCAAAGCTCAGCTCTGTCGAGTTCAACCTGCGCGAAGGCAACGCCGCGGGACTGACCAAGGGACTGTACTACAATATCCAGATCGCCGACACCTGGCTGTACGACTATGAGCCGTGGCGTTATCTCGAATACGAAGCGCCCCTGAAGGCGATCAAGGAAAAGGTTGAAAACGGCTACTTTGAACAGCTGATACAAACCGTCTTACTCGACAACAAAAACCGCAACATCGTCGTGATGACGCCGACCGCGAGCGAGAACAAATACAGCGAACCGACCGTCGATCCCGACGGCTACAGCGCCGAGGACAAACGAGTCGACGACGACCCCATCCCCCATCTCAATCTTGCCGACATCGACAAAAAGGCTGTTCCCTTTGTCACCGAAACAAAAACACAGAACGGCGCGCCCTACCTTTATCATCCGCTGAAAACCGACGGCATCGTCTATGCGAACCTCTTCTTCGATATTGCAGACGCCAACGATGACGAGTTGTTCTATCTGAGCGTTCTCTCAACCCTATTGACCAACATCGCCACCGAAAAAACCGACGGACAGACGCTCCAGACAAAGCTCGGACTGTATACCGGCTCGATGGGCATTTCCGGTACCGTCACGAGCTACGAAGGCAACGTCATTTCCGCCGCCACCATGCGCTTCAAAGCGCTTGCGGATAAATATGCTCAGGCGGCCTCGCTCGCCGAAGAGGTGCTGACGCAGACTGTCTTTGATGACAAAAAAGCGATCATTGATCTCATCGGCCAGATGCACACCGAAATACAGCTTGGATTCATCAACAACTCGGCACAGATCGCCGCATCCCGCGCCGCAGCAAATCATTTTGTCCGCGACGCGATTTCCGACAAAACAGGCGGTATTACCTTCTATGCCCGTCTGAAAGCGCTCAGAGAAAGCCTGGATAATGATACCGATAACGTCTTTTCGAAACTGAAAGCACAGCTCGAGGCGGTATACGAAAAATTCTTCCGTTCCGGCAAGGCAGTGTTCTCCCTCGCGTGTGATGAAGAAACCTTTGTCGCCGTCAAGAATATCTCCCTCCCCATGCAGGATCATCTGACCGACAAACTGCGCTTTGCGCACAGCGACCTGCTCAGCGGCAACGTCGCACTGTCTGCGCCCTGCGATATCGTATTCAACGGCTACAACTACCCTGCCGGCAATAACATCAAAGGCGGTACGCTTCTGCTTGCCAAAAAGATTCTCTCCCTCGAATACCTCTGGCAGAAGATCCGCGTCGAAAACGGCGCGTACGGCTGCGGCGCTACCCCGAACTCCGCCAAGCGGCTCGATCTATGGAGTTACCGCGATCCGCAGATCAAGGCGACTCTCTCCACCTATGAAAAGGCGGCTGAATTTCTCGGAGGTCTGAAACTGAGCGACAGAGCGGTCGAAGACTATATCATCTCCACCATCCGAGGACTGGACAACCCTCAGCCCCCGCGCGTGACCGCCTATCTGAGCGACGTATACTACCTCGTCGGCAGAGATAACGATGCGATCCAGCGCGAGCGCGACGAACTTCTCTCATCCACCCTCAACGATTTAAACGCGCTGGGCGAGTCGTTGAAGCCATGCACGCAAAACGCTGCCTACTGCACCGTCGGCAACGCCGAAAACATCGAAGCTAACAAGGACCTCTACGACGAGATCATCAAGTTGTAAGGATAAGCCCCCGAGTTACATAGCTCGAGGGCTTACTTCTATTTCTGATTCATTTTAATCAACAGCAAAGTTTGCTTGTATAAATGCTCAACGATATGCGCAAATCCGAGCATCATCGTTCCTGCGATGATGCCGATCACCCAGTACAACATCGCAGTCCCAAAGCTAAACGTCGAATAAGACGACAAATATGATTCAAGTGTATTGTTTCCCATTACGATTCCGATAATGAAGAAGGCGATATAAATCACCACAGATAAGATAAGCATAAGATAAGATAAGCATAAACTTTGCCAACTCATTTTGGTATCCGTTTATTTTCACCTCTCCCGACTCAACTTCATTATCTGCTATTCGTTGCGCAGCGCTTTTTAGTGTTTCATATTCTTCATCCGTAACTTCTTGATAAACTTTTCTGTATCGTTTTACACCTCCGTTGACGATCTCGGTGAACGGATAGTTTTCCGCTTCTTCTTTACTGTAGCCGAATCGTCCCTTGGGTGAAATATACTCTTTCGTATACAGCCCCATTTTATCAAGGATGTTTATTTTTTCTTCTTCTGTTTTTGCCTTTTGCATTAACTCATATTCCGAGTTTTTCTCTTCAACTGCTTTTTGTATTTTTGGATCCATCATATCACCTCTTTCATTATAGTAGTATTTTATACTACTTTATACTAATTGTCAATATTACAGGCTCCGGTTTCGTATAATATACTTAAAAATCGGAGGACTGTTAATGAAACCGTTAAAAGATAAAGTCAGCATCACTCTGGATGTTGATGTTATACAACAGATAAAGCAATTAAGCGAGGAAGATGACAGATCTTTTTCACAGTATGTCAACTTGGTTCTAAAGCAATACTTAAAGACAAAAACAGAAGATCACAAATAAATGACCCGACAGGAAAACACCTGTCGGGCTTTGTGTTGCAAAAGCTTTATCTGCTCGCGAAATCCTCCTCGATCTCCTCGCTCCAGCTCGCCTTCATCGGTACACTTGCACGGATACCGGAGACCGCATTACTGACACAGCGGTACAGCACCTCTGTTCCTTTGTGGTCGGCGTGGTAGTTAACAGCTCTGTCAGCGTCAATTCCAAACCCCTGTGCCGTACCGATCGCGTCGATGTTCGCACCGATAAAGAGAAATTCCCATCCGTTCTGCTTCTTCTTTTCGATCATCTTTTTTACCATATCGGAGGAATACTCCTTGCTGGCGTTTTCCAGCCCGTCGGTCGTGATGACAAACAGCGTATGAGCGGGAACGTCTTCTTTTCGCTGGTAACGGTGAATATCCTCCACACGCTTTACGGTCATACCGATCGCGTCGATCAGAGCGGTGCATCCGCGCACCGCGTAATCGGAATCGGTCAGTGCGGGAACGTCCTGCAACCTCAAACGATCATGCAGTGTCAGGATCTCGTGGTCGAACAGCACGGTCGTCACATAACATTCCCCCGGTTCTTTCTTCTGCTTTTCAAGCATCGAATTAAAGCCGCCGATCGTGTCCTCCTCCAACCCCGCCATCGAACCGGAACGGTCGAGGATGAACACCAGCTCGGTGGTATCATTGGTTTTAGCTGTCGTTTTTACCCTGATGTTTTTCGGATGAATCTTCTTGATTTTCATGATTGACCTCCTGTTGGATAGAAGTGTTTGTTTTCTGACGCTTATATATTATCGTATCAGGAGGATAATTTGGTCGCCTGAGAAGCGACAATTTGAGGTTTTTACAGGTTTGACAGCCCTCAAAAACAGCATTTCAACGCATTTCGGCACATTGAACAGGATTTGCTGACATCGGCAAAATCCGGTAGGCAAGTTGCCGAAAAAGATGACAAAAAATCTCTAAAGCTGAACGTTAATTGTCAGCTCGTATGTGCATTTAGCATAATTTTAATCCTCTTAAATTATGAAATATCATCACGCTTTTAGCGTATTGTACAAAGAAATAATCATTTTATTGTTGACTTTCACGAAAGAAAGGCTATAATAATAACTGTCAAGAAAAGTCCGCTTGACTGCCGCGCCGTACGGCCAAAACGGCGGGGTATTTTAGGACCTTTATATTTAATGCCAAATGGTAAATGGCAGCACGAAAAAAAGAATATACTGTCTCTACCCTCGGTAAAGTACAGTAAAAGGAGGATTGATGGATGATGACCTCAGTCATGAGTTTACACGGCATTGATGTTTCTGAGTTCTTGAACGTGCTTGACAACTGTGAAGGCAACGTGTATCTCGTTACCAATGAGGGTGACAAGATCAATATGAAGAGCCGTCTCAGCCAGCTGCTCGGCATCACTCGCCTGATCGAAGGCGGAAAGATCACCGAAGCGTATGTCCTGTGTGACAACGTCGCTGACGAAAGCAAGCTCTTCCGTCTGAATATGTTCGGCAAGGTCGAGCATACAGCATAAAACAGAAACAGAAACCACCTAATTAATTTGCTAATCACTACTTTTTTCATGTTAATTTAAATCCTAAAGCAAAAAGGGCGTTCCTTCGGGAGCGCTCTTTTTGCATATTGTATCGCCGTTTATGTATAAAGCTCCCTTTTCTGACATATAGTATGAATGAACAATTTACAAAGGAGCGATGATAATGTCACTGAGCATCAACCGTACCAAAGTTAAACTCTATGTCATTTCCGTCCTGATTCCACTGATTCCCGGCGCAATTATCGGGGTGCTGACTTCGGGCGCGATGAACTACGGCGATCTGCAACAGCCGCCCTTGGCGCCGCCTGCCGCCCTCTTCCCCGTTGTGTGGACTCTCTTGTATATCCTGATGGGTATCTCACACGGCATCCTCAAATCATACGACCTGAATGATTCCGGCACCGAAACCGTTTTTTATGCCCAGCTGGTCGTCAACCTCTTGTGGCCGGTATTCTTCTTTGTGCTCAAATGGCGGCTTTTCGCCTTCGTCTGGATCATCCTGCTCGACATCCTTGTCATCACGATGGCGGTGCGCTTTTACCGCAAAAACAAAGCCGCGGGGCTTTTGCAGATCCCCTATGTGATATGGGTGCTCTTCGCGAGCTATCTGAACCTTGCGCTGTTTTTGCTGAACCGATAAGCATAGCATCATAAAAGGGAACGGTTAACGCGTCGTTCCCTTTTTGTTATTCCAGCTCCATTTTGAGGAGTTTACGCCCCCTGTCAAGGCGGCTTAGTACCGTGCCCTTTGGGATGCGCAAGATCTCTCCGATCTCTTTGGTCGTGAACCGCTCCGAGTAATAAAGGATGATGACTTGACGGATCTTGAGCGGGAGCGCTTCGACTGCCGCGCGCACCTCAACGTCCTCTGCGGAGGATGTTGTAACGCCATGATTGTCCATAAACTCCGCCCTTCTTTTTCTTTGACGAAGCTGCTTATTGCAGACATTGATCAAAATGCGGATCAGCCATGTACGAAAATACTCTTCGCACTTCAGCGTACTCAGCTTTTCAAAAGCCGTCAAGACAGCTGTCTGCACCGCGTCCTGCACATCGGTTTCGTTTTTCAGCATCGACATCCCAACCTTATATAATATCTCTTCATTCGCCATGATCAGCTCGGTGAAAGTTTCTTTCGTCATATTCTCACCTCACCGATCTCTCAACAACGGGACAACCATTTCGATTTCCTTAAAGACGGCAGTTTGCGTTGCTTCATCAATGAGCGTTTCCTTAGACGAGATACTGAGCGCTAAATCATCTGATTTGTCTTCATCAACAACAATGCCGACCATATATTCGTCCGCCCCATTTTCATGATGTTGATCCTGATATATTACACCGCCGATGTTTGACATAAATTGACCCGAAAAGCTGCCGTTCTTCACTTCTATCGTTACAAGATAAAACCGCCGTTCCACTTCTTGTGGTTCGTAATGTCCGAGGGAGTCAATGCCATCGCCATAATCTATGTCAGTACGGATGTACGGCGATTTCAAGCTGCCGTCGTTATTAAAATAACGAGCATACCATTCCGCATCATCCGGCGCCAAAAGATTGTTTTTATCCAATCCTGTGATCCCGTCATTCTCCTTGACGGATTTCACGGTTATGTCACACTCACCCTCCTTAAAGCTGTATTCTAGTGAAGGAGCTTTTACGACCTGTCCGCGCCATTGAAAGGTTTCTCCGAGTTGATACTCTCTTTTCTCATCTTCTATCGAAAATGCATAATCAGCATACGGATCATCCCTTAAATCCACAGTTTCCGGCTTAACATACGCTGTATCCTCTTCCAGATCAAGGTGCTCCATAATCTTGGCAAGCTCTTCTTGATCGCCGCAGTAGCCGACAACTACAGTGTCCCAGTCCTCAAAGTACTCAGCGGCAAGATACTGTTTGTTTCCGTTATCTTCAAACTGCTGTGTCATAAAGATGATTTTGTGACCGTTAACTGTCTTTTCTTCCGAATCGACAATATATGTTTCCGTTCTGTTGTAACTATCGGCACCGGTATAGATACAAAAGCTGAAACCCCAGCGATCAGAAATCGGTTCGCCGCCGTAGCTGTATTTGTTTTGTTCAACAAACCCATTTTCATCTTTGATTTGCTCATACCCATCAGGAATGTAGCCAAGCTTCAGCTTGGCTTGTTTTGGCTTCTCGGCAGTATCGGAGGCAGAGTCCTGCACGATCTGCATATTCAATCCGTACTTGCCGACCGGCTCCGCCAGTAATCCAAACAGCTTGGTCGCGTATGCCGCCGATGAAAACGCCGCCAACAGCACGATCACCGCCAAGGCAACCGCAAGTTGTTTGACAGTTCTTTTCCGACGATAACGCATGAAAGACGCGTCGTCAAGCTGACTGAGGGTATCCGTTAACCGCTCGTGAAATCGGGATGTGACTTGATATAACCGTTTGATTTCTTCTGTCTTCATGCAGCTCACTCCTTTCATGCGAATCAACCGATTCATCTATTAGATACTTTCGGGGGCGTTTTGATTCAAAAAAATAATAAACTATCTACAAATTTTTGTCAAAAAGCCGAAAAGCTTCAAAAGCCGAGGAAACAAGCCGTTTTCCTTGACTTCTCCCCTGTTTTGTGATAGGATAACTCTCGGTCAGTTCGTAACCATCCTGACTTGGCGCGGGCGTACATCTCCCTGCCCGACCGCCTAAATCAAAACTAAGGAGACAAAAGAATATGAAAAACAAACGTGTGATGTACATCACGCAGGCGGCGGTCATCGCCGCGCTCTACGCCGTGCTCACCGTCGGTCAGAACACCCTCTTGCCCGGCACTGCCTCCGCAGCGGTTCAGTTCCGTGTCGCAGAAGTACTGTGCGTACTGGCGATTTACACCCCCGCAGCAATCCCGGGCTTGACCCTCGGCTGCATTATCGCGAACATCAGCTCCGTCACAGCGGGTCTGGGCTTCTACGATATGATCTTCGGCTCGCTCGCAAGCCTGCTTGCCGCGATCGCCATGTATCTGCTGCGCAATGTCCGCGTCAAGAACATTCCCTTCCCAGCTCTGCTGATGCCCGCGATCTTCAACGGTATCATCGTCGGTCTGGAGATCTCGATCTTCTTCGCAGACACCGGCTTCAGCTTCGTCAGTTTTCTGGTCACAGGCGGCTTTGTCGCCTTGGGCGAACTGGTCGTACTGCTCGTACTCGGTATCCCTGCGTGCATCCTGCTCAACAAACACGGAAAGAAGATGGGCGTTGTTCTGGACTAAGTGGAAACTCTCATCCACAAAACTACTGCGAGCGATCTCAAATCAACTGTCACAAAAGCATCAGCTCCCGCTAACGGTTACATAGCGGGAGCTTTTTCATATATAAATCCACAGAAAATACAAGTTTTTTAAAATTTTACTTGCATTTGTTAAGGATTTGTGTTATAATATCTCTTGCAGTTAAAACCGTATCCGGGTGTGGCGCAGTTTGGTAGCGCGCTTGAATGGGGTTCAAGAGGCCGCTGGTTCGACTCCAGTCACTCGGACCATCTGAAAAGTCCAGTAATCATCACGATTACCGGGCTTTTTCTTTTTGTCT
>CACWTM010000038.1 GCA_902763855.1 uncultured Ruminococcus sp.
AAATCCGTATCAGAATAATCGAAGCCTATGTGTTAACCCCTCCGCAAAAGAAAAGCGGAGGGGTTATGTTTATGGGGTGGTTATTAAGCGGTTACGATTGAAACAACAGACAGACAACATATTCCTTACTAAAAAACCGCCCTGCTTGCGCAAGACGGTCAGATTTGTGTGTCAAGATATTCAATTACCGCTTCACGCGTCAGCTCATCAAGGTCGAGGGTGTTTGCCGCGTCGCGCATGTTCTCTAGATAATGCGCGTCGGAGCAGGTGACGATGTTCATGCTGTTGAGGATCGGATGCTTTTCGCGCAGCTCGGGGAGCTTGGTGATGTCGGCAAGCTCGGCGGTTCTGAAACCGCAGTAGGGGTCGATCTCACCCAGTACGGCAAGGACCGAGAGAGAATCACGGTCGATGTGCGCGGGGTAGCAGATGCCGCCAAACTCATGTGCCTTGCGGTAGGCGTCGTACATGCCGATGAAGCTTGCGGGAAGGAGAAGGTCTTCGATCTCGCCGATCTCTTCGTCATTTTCATTCATGATAACCTGCCGTCCGTAGATTTCCGCTTTGTTTTTGACGTGAATACGGTTCTCGTCGACGTACTGTGAGAAGTTGAGCGCTTTTTCCAAGGTGGGGAAGAGGCATACCGCGTGGATATCCTCGGAGGTGGTCAGCTCCATACCGGGGATGACCAACAAGCCGACTTCTTCGCCGACCTTGATCGCCGCCTCACAGTTGAGCGAGGTGTTGTGATCGGTCAGGGCGATGACGTCCATGCCGAGCAGCTTTGCCATGTTGACAATGTTGTTGGGGGTCATATCCATATCGCCGCAGGGAGACAGGCAGGAGTGCAGGTGCAGATCGTAATAGTACTTGCCCATATCAGATCAGCTTGCTCAGCTCGACGGCTACCTTGTAGCTGTTGTCCTCGGTGGTGAGGATGTTGACGCCGTGCATCTCGGCTTTCGCCCGGGCGTTTTCATCCAGAGCCGCGTTCTCGACAAGAATGATGCAGCTGACGTCCGCTAGGGTAGCGACGGCGATGCTGTTGATGTTGCCCATGACGGTCAGCCACGCGCTGTCCGCGGGCGCTCTGCCCATGACCCAGCTCAAAAGGTCGCCGATGTAGCAGTCCTCTACCTCGCGGTCGAGGTCGTCTTCGACCAGCACTTTCAGGTTCAGTTTCTCTTTCAGTTCGTTAACGGTCATTCTTTATCCTCCTTGGGAAGATTTTGAAGGTTGTGTGTGCGCATATACTCGGCGTAAATCTGCTGTTTGAATTTGTCCGCGTCGTAGGTGTCGACGTCCAGGATAAAGTCCTTTTTGTTCAGCTTTTCGAGCGTCTTTTTATCTTTTTCGGTGAGCGTACCCGCCTGTTTGCGCAGTACTGCCTTCTTGTACTTGGTGTAGCGGATCTCGCGGAAGGTGCGGAAGAGCTTGTTCTCGGCTTTGTGGACGGAAGGGGTGACTACCGATTGCAGGAGCGACGCGAAAAAGCCGAGGGTGACTCGTTTGACAGCGGAGCCGGTGGAAACAAGCGGCACTTTACAGTCGAGATACTCACGTTCGCGAGCGGTCAGTTCTTTCTCGTTCATTTCAGATTCCCCAGTTGGTCATAGACCGATTGGATCCGCGCTTTGAGCTTGTGGATACAGTCGGTTTCTTTAGCGTTGCCCTTGACGATATCCTCGGCGAGGGCACGGCAGGTGGGCGCGCCGCAGGAGCCGCAGTCGAGTCCGGGCAGGTTCTTGCAGATTTCTTCCATCTTTTCCATCATATCCATCGCTTCGATGATGTCATCGGACAGACGGAAGCTCTCAGCGTTGAAGGTCAGCTCGTTTTCCCACATCATCTTGTCGAGATCTTGCTCTTCGAGATGGTTCAGGGATACGGGCATATATTTGCGCAGAGTCTGGATACGCGCCTGAGCAACATAAGGATTTTCGACCGCCAGCACTCCGCCGACACAGCCGCCGGAACAGGCGTTCAGCTCGATGAAATCGACGCCGTGGATGTGCTCATCCTCCAGCTCTTCAAGAACGCGGATGACGTTTTCGATGCCGTCGGCGGCAAGGTACTTTTCGCCCAGCATCGCGGCGGCTTCACCGCCGGAGGTTGCCCAGCCGACGCCGATCAGTCCGGACTTGGACAAAGGCTCGATGACCTTGAGCTTATCCATCTTGGAGGTTAGCTCGGGATAGATCTGGGAGATGGCGATCGCGCCGGAGACCGCGCTCTTCTCGGAGCTGTTGGGGGCGTTGATTTCGGTGACTTTCGCGGGGCAGGGGGTGATGAAGAATACGCCGATCTCCTCGTCGGGCAGACCGGTCATCTGGATGACCTCTCTGCGCGCCATCCTCGCCGCGACCTCCATGGGCGCCAAAAGCGGCATGACGTTGTCGCACAGCTCAGGAAAACGAATCTTAATCAGCCGCACAACCGCAGGGCATGCGGAGCTGATGATGGGTTTGTGGAGCTTTTCTTCGCGGATCAGCTTGCGCGTTGCTTCGCTGACCAATTCCGCCGCGCGGCTGACTTCGTAGATGTAGTCAAAGCCCATCGCGCGCAGTCCTGTCAGAACAATGTCAATATCATTGAGATTGTTGAACTGGCCGAACAGCGCGGGCGCGGGGATCGCGACCTTGATTTTGTAGTTTTCGATATCTTCGATCGGGTTGGAACGCGCGCGCTTAGCGTGATGCGGACAGATGCGGATGCACTCGCCGCAGTCGATACATCTCTCGGAGAGGATGTGCGCCTTGCCGTCGCGGATGCGGATCGCCTCGGTGGGACAGCGCTTGAGGCAGTTGGTACAGCCGCAGCACTTGTCCGCGTCCAGCTCGACAGAGTGAAAGTATTTGTTCATAATGCTTACCTGCTTATAGTTAGGAGTGAGGAGTTAGGAGTGAGGAGTTAATGGTGGGCGTTGCCCACACCCCTTTGTATTTATCACTGGAGCTATCTGCCCGTGCTTACGTTATATATATTCAAAACACGAAGTGTTTCACACAACTCCTAACTACTCACTCCTAACTCCTCACTTTAGAATTACGCTTCCTTGACCCTGACGGTCAGGTACAAGTCCGTACCCTTGCCGATCTCGGTCTCGATGCGCATGTCGTCGGTGTATTTCTTGATGTTCGGCAGTCCCATGCCGGCGCCGAAGCCAAGGTTGCGGACGTTATCGGGCGCGGTGGAAAAGCCCGCCTGCATCGCTTTGTCAACATCGGGGATGCCGGGGCCGTGGTCAGATAACAGTACGTCAACATGATCGGGATAGATATCAACGTCGACAAAACCGCCTTCGGCATGGATGACCATATTGATCTCGGCTTCATACATCGCGATCGCGACACGGCGGATGGCGTCGGTGTTGTATCCGAGCGCTTTGAGGCGCTTTTTGACGGAGCCGGAGGCTTCGCCCGCACGGGTGAAATCCTCGCCGCTTACATCGTAGTGCAGATGGATGTTGTTCATACAGCGGTACCTCCGGACAGACCGTTCGCATAGAGCTTGCCGCAGGCGGTGAACATGCGGAAGCGCGTTTTGATCAGCGTGATGTCACGGCTCTCGGCAAGGTCGATGATACCCTGATCGGGCATTTTGCCGCGAACAAAAACGATGCACGCCATGTCCATCATCTCGGCGGTGCGTACGACCTGGGGGTTGACAAGACCGGTCAGCAGGACGCTTTGATCTTTGACGAACGCCAGTACGTCGCTCATCATGTCGGAACCGCAGGCGGTTTTGATCTCGGTGTTGAGATCGCCTTCACAGATGACTTCGCCTTCTAAGATGTCAATAATATCCTTAACTACCATGTATTTCCATCCTTTCAAGATGTTTTATTACAGTTACTATCATAATAACACAAATCGCGTTCTTTTACAACAGGACAAAGTTAGCAAAAAGTGGGGGAGAATGTTGTGGAAAACAACGAAACAGCGAGGAGTTAAGAGCGAGAAGTTAGGGTTTAGGAGCTATAAGCGGGCGTTGCGCACATCCGTTTTTATTCATCGCAGAAACCACTCTGTATCTGATCACATAGTATAAATCCTCACTTCTAACTAAAAAGAGCGCCGGATCTTGACGCTCTTTCAATGCCTTATATTTGGTTGTACGATAGCGGTAACGCGGTCAATTGTATTCTGACAATACCGCTTTGCCTTGCGCGAGGGATTCTTTGACATTGAGGATGCGCTGGTTGCGGCTGCCGCGGAAATGGAGCATGAGGCTCATTTCTTCTTCGACAAATCTGCCGTCGACCAGCCAGTCGCACTGCTTAAGCAGTTCTCTGTACTCGGGGTGGGTTTCAAACTGCGCCTGCAACTGCTCGAAGGTGTAGCCGGTATAGCAAAAGACGTTCAGCCCCATTTTGTGCGCGCGTTCTGCGAGGACGGTCAGAGACTTTGCTTGGGTGAACGGCTCGCCGCCCGAGAGGGTCACGCCGCAGAGGAGCTTGTCCTTGGCGGCTTCCTCCAGTACGCGCTCGACGGAGCTGTCGTAGCCGCCGTCAAAGTCCCAGGTGTGCTGATTGTGGCAGCCCTTGCAATGGTGCGGACAGCCCTGTACAAATACCGTCATGCGGATGCCGGGACCGTCGACGATGCTTTCGCGCACGACGCCGGCAAGGCGTAAGGGTGTTTTGGTTTCTGACATGGATTTGACTCCTTTAACAGGGATATGCGACAGGGGCAGGTGATGACCCGCCCCTTAAATGCTTCGTTTATCAGATCGCTTCCAGCTCACAGCCGCAGTTGTCGGCGGTGACGCTGTGCTTGACTCTGTCCTGAACCTCCGCCTTTTTCGCGTTGTTGAAGCGGTCGAGGGTGCCGACAAGGTAGCCGGTGATGCGGCGGATACGCTCGACTCCTTCGCCGTTTTTGGTGATCTTACGGCCGCACTTCGGGCAATAGTCGCCGATGATGCCGGTGTAGCCGCAGACGGGATCGCGGTCGACAGGATGGTTGATCGAGCCGTAGCCGATGCCTTCTTCCTTCATGCAGCGGACAACCTGCTCGAACGCTTCGAGGTTCTCGGAAGGATCGCCGTCGAGCTCGACGTAGGAGATGTGACCCGCGTTGGTGAGAGCGTGGTAAGGCGCTTCGATCTTGATCTTGTCAAAAGCGCTGATCGGATAGTAGACCGGCACATGGAAGGAGTTGGTGTAGTACTCGCGGTCGGTCACGCCCTTGATGACGCCGAAACGCTTTTTGTCCATGCGGACGAAGCGTCCGGAAAGACCCTCGGCGGGGGTGGCGAGACAGGTGAAGTTCAGGCCGGTTTCTTCACCTTTTTGATCGAGCTTTTTGCGGATGAAGGAGACGATCTCAAGACCCAGTCTCTGCGCTTCTTCGCTTTCTCCGTGGTGTTTGCCGATCAGAGCGACCAGCGTCTCGGCAAGACCGATGAAGCCCAGGCTGAGGGTGCCGTGCTTCAAGACCTCGCGCACCTCGTCGTCGATCGAGAGCTTCTCGGAGTCGATCCACACGCCCTGACCCATCAGGAACGGATAGTTGCGCACGCACTTTTGGCACTGGATCTCGAAACGCTCCAAAAGCTGGGCGATTCCGAGGTCGACCATGCGGTCAAGCTGATCGAAGAAGAAGTCGATGTTTTTGTTGGAAAGGATCGCAAGACGCGGCAGGTTGATGGAGGTGAAGCTCAGGTTGCCTCTGCCGTAGGTGATCTCGCGGGAAGGATCGTAGCGGTTGCCGATGACGCGGGTACGGCAGCCCATGTACGCGATCTCGGTCTCGGGATGACCGGGCTTGTAGTAAGCAAGGTTGTAGGGCGCGTCGATAAAGGCGTAGTTCGGGAACAGACGCTTAGCCGATACGCGGAACGAGAGCTTAAACAGATCGTAGTTCGGATCCCCGGGATTGTAGTTGATACCCTCTTTGACCTTGAAGATGTGGACAGGGAAGATCGGCGTTTCGCCGTTTCCGAGACCTTTTTCGGTCGCGAGCAGGATGTTCTTGATGACCATGCGACCCTCGGGGGTGGTGTCGGTACCGTAGTTGATCGAGGAGAAGGGTACCTGCGCGCCGGCGCGGGAGTGCATAGTGTTGAGGTTATGGACGACCGCTTCCATCGCCTGGAAGGTCGCGCGGTCGGTCTCAGAGAGGGCATGCTTTTTCGCAAAACGCTGGAGCTTTCCGGCGATCTTGTCGCCGTACTTTTCGGTCAGGAGCTCGAGCTCTTTGGCTTCATACTCGGGGGTGGACTCGAGCTTTGCCATCTCGCCGGTAGCGGCTTCGGCAGCGGCGCAGATCGCCTCGATGCTGTCCTTGGCGTTCTCGTCGTCCGCGAGAAGCTCAGCGCCTCTCGAAAGATTGGCGCGGTAACGCTTATTATAGGTTTTGGCAACGCCCGGCGCCATGCTGTAGTCAAAGTTCGGAACAGACTGACCGCCGTGCTGGTCGTTCTGGTTAGATTGGATCGCGATGCAGGCGAGCGCCGCGTAGGTGGAGATATCGTTGGGTTCACGGATGAAGCCGTGACCGGTGGAAAAACCGCCCTTGAAGAGCTTTAACAGGTCGATCTGGCAGCAGGTGGTGGTGAGGGTGAGGAAGTCGAGATCGTGGATGTGGATGTCACCCTCGCGGTGCGCCTTGGAGAACTTGGGATCGAGAACGTACATCTGGTAAAATTCCTTCGCGCCCTCGGAACCGTATTTGAGCATGGTGCCCATCGCGGTATCGCCGTCGATGTTGGCGTTCTCACGCTTGACGTCGTTGTCCTTGGCGGATTTGAAGGTCAGATCCTCGTATATCTTCATCAGCTTGGTGTTCATCTCGCGGACGCGGGTGCGCTCAGCGCGGTAGAGGATGAACTCCTTGGCTGTTCTTGCGTGACCGTTTTCAATCAGGATCTTCTCGACGGTATCCTGTACATGCTCGACGGTGGGCTCGGCGTTGTCCTCAGCCTCGAGATATTCCAGTACCTTTGCCGCCAACTTCTCGGCGCTCTCGTAGTCGTTGCCGCCGATGGCGTGCGCCGCTTTGTAGATCGCGTTGGTGATTTTGTCGACGTTGAACTCGACCGCGCGTCCGTCGCGCTTCACAATCTTGTTAATCATGTTAACTCTCCTTGTGGTGTGATTTTGGTTCTGCTGTAACTCTTTTGTTACAAAAAGTCTGCCCCACACCATATCTGGTGTCCGGGGCGAAATCCTGTCATAATATAGCAGATTGGCGGGGTGAAATCAATCGTTAAAATAGACGAGAAAAAAATATTTCTTTGTTGAATTTGATAACAATTTCAAAAATGATATTCATAAAAGAATTATAACAATTTATTGTGAAGCCTATACCCCTGACCACAAGATATTGTGTTCAGTTTCAATCCTGTAACAATCGGTAAAATTTGTGTCATGGTTAATATGAAATAAGAATTAAGATAAAAAAATGAGAACTAACTGAAAATTTGCGTTTCCGAGTTTTTATTTCTTATCTTTTAGTTCTTAGTAAGAATAATCCGCCCCCGAGCTTCGGGAGCGGATCATGCGCTTGATTTGTTGTCATATAAGTCAGCGGGTTATTCCGTTATGTTGTCCCCATGTTAATGTCGTGTAGATTAAAATGGTTAGGAGCAGAATAAAATATACCGCGACGATCGTAGTAGCAACGATCGAGATGATCAATCCCGCTTTGCCGATACCGTTTCCCGTGCGCATAGCTTTGCGGGATTTTGCGCCGAGTACAATGCCGATTATCCCTATCACAAGAGCAAATGGAAGTAACAGACACATTAAAAGCATAAATTCGAGTTCGGTGCCGAAGTAATAATCGAATAATCCCGAAAAGGGTAAATAGAGTAAAATCTGACCGAAGGTAAGAAAGAACAGCAGGATGATTCCGATTATCAAGGAGGCGAGACCTTTCTTTTTCGCGCTTTTCTGCATGATTGACGGAGGGGTATTGTTGTGGGTAGCGATCTCAGAATCGTTGTTTGGATGATTGGAATGTGTACTGTAATTACTCATTATGCTTCCTCCGATAATGATATAAGTATATTATATAAGTAATCAATAGCAGTATACAAATAACGCTGCGCAAGCTCAGGAGCGGACAGACAGTAGCGAAGTAATCAACTACCACGGATTAGAGGCGTATGAGGAGATGACGTCTCCTATTTCGGAAATCATAGCAAAAAGATAGAGATTCGTCAGCACACATCCCAGCATCGCGAGAATCGAGAGGATCAGACCAGCTAACGCAAAGTCGTTATTCTCTTTTTGCTTTTTGCGAGAGATGATTCCCAATACAAGAGCCGCGACACCGCAGCCCAACGAAACGATCTCGATCAAGGGGAAGCCTTCGAGGAAAAACAACGCAGGGATGTGTAACAGCAATCCGAACAAGCCCAGAATGAATGATATCTTACCCTGTTCGATAACTCTTTTTTGTACAAAATACTCGTTGCTTTCGTTCATGCCGAAGCCTCCTCACTATCTGTAATCATCTAATCATCCAGCACCTTCATTATACATCTTATCAGTAAAAATTCAAGTGGCGGCTGTAAAAAAATCCGCCCCCGGGAACGGGAGCGGACGATTGTTGTTCAGTTGAGCTTGTCACAGCCCTTATACGGAATTATTCGTGACGTTCGTTGAATCAGATCTCGACGGTGTTGACCTTGTCGAACTCTTCTTCGATCTCTTTGGACGGTTTCTTGGTAATCAGAGTCACAATGACCGCGATGACCAGCGCCAGCGCGAAACCGAGTACGAGAGAGTAGAGACCGGTCGTTTTATAGAGCGTTTGGCCGCCGAAGGGGATGTAGTCCCAGAGGATGACGGTCGCAAAACCTGTGACCATGCCCGCTACTGCGCCGGGGAGGTTGAAGCGCTTCCAGAACAGGGAGAGCAGGATGATCGGGCCGAACGCCGCGCCGAAGCCTGCCCACGCGTCGGATACCAGCCCCATAACAGAGGAGTTGGGGTCGAGCGCGATGACGAACGCGATGATCGCGACGGCAACGACGGCGATCCTGCCGACGTTCAGCGCGCTCTTTTCAGAGGCTTTCTTGTTGATAGCGCCCTTGTACATATCCTCGGAGACAGCGGAGGCGGTGACGAGCAGCTGGCTGTCAGCGGTGGACATGATCGCCGCTAAGATGCCGCACAGGAAAACACCGCCGATGAATACGAGCACGAAGTTGCCGGAGAAGATCTGCTGGATGGTCTTGATGAAGACGACCTCAGACTTGCCGGACGCAACAAGATCTTCGCTCAGGAAGCCGCGCGCCACAAGACCCAGGAAGGACGCAGCGCCCAAGGACAGGATGACCCAGATGATGGCGATGATACGGCTCTTCTTGACTTCTTTGTCGCTCTTGATCGCCATGAAGCGAACAAGGATATGGGGCATGCCGAAGTAGCCCAGCGCCCAGCCGAGGTTGCTGATGATAGATACAAAGGAGATCGGGTTGCCTTCGCCGTCCTTCATCAGGCTCACAAAGCCCTGAGGATCGCTGACGCCCTTAGAGGCCAGCGCGCCGGGCAGATCGCCGCCGATGCCGATATACGCGATGATCGGGACAGCAAGGATCGCGACGAGCATCAGAAGTCCCTGGATGAAGTCGGTGTAGCATACCGCTTTGAAGCCGCCGAGCAGGGTGTAGACGAGGATGACGACGCCCGCAACGATCAGACCGATCATGTAGGCGGTTTTGTCATCGGCGCCGGTGCCGAACACGTTCGCGAAAAGCTTTGCGCCGGACGCGAAGGCAGAGGCGGTGTAGACCGCGAAGAAGACGATGACGATGATGGAAGAGACGATCTTTAGAATACCTCTCTTGTCATGAAAGCGGTTCTCAAAGAAGCTCGGGATGGTCAGCGAGTTGTTCGCGACGATGGTGTACTTGCGCAGTCTGCGCGCGACGAGGAACCAGTTGAGGATGGTACCGATCAGAAGACCGATGGCGATCCATACCTCGCCGGTGCCGGCTACGTAGATCGCGCCCGGCAGACCCATCAGCAGCCAGCCGCTCATATCGGAAGCCTGTGCCGAGAGCGCCGCTGTCCAGGAGCCGAGTCCTCGACCGCCGAGGAAGTAGTCTTCGTTGTTGCTCTGTTTGCTGTTCAGGGCGCCGATGAGAATCATCATACCCATGTAGACAACAAACGCAACTAAAATAATGATTGTGTTGGTTGACATGAATTTCCCTCCAAATTTCTTTATTGGAAATATCCGCGGCGTTTTGCCGCAATACATAATATATTAGCACATCAAAGTGTGAAACGCAATACAGAACGAAGTATAGACTAAATTCGATACATTTTTGATAAAAAACAGAAAAAAGCCTGTTATACAGCCGAAAATCCCATAGACTATATAACAGACCGAATTTGTTACAAAAAATAAAATTACGCTTTGAGACCGTTCAGGAACAGGGGCATGGTAGCCCCGGCGTACTCGGTCAGCGAGTATTCGCCGCCGTGCAGACACCAGTCGTACAGCAGCGCGCGTTCGGCGATCGCGTAGAGCCGCACGATCTCGGCGACGGACTTGGAGCGTGTGATCTCGCCGCGCTCCTGTCCGAGCTGAGCGAGTTTTTTGAGCAGGCGGTAGTACAGGCGGCTTTGATCGAGCAGCTCCTTTTCGCCGCGCTTGGAGAGCTGTTGGGCGTACAGGCGCGCGAGAAGCTCGATGTCGATGGTGTTTTCGATCATCATGAACAGCTCGCGCGTGAGGTGGATCATGTTGTCGACCGTGTTTTTGCTGTAGTCCAGCTGACGCTCCAGCTCGACGTACTTTTCGTCAAAGAGATAGGCGAGGGAACCGATCAGGCTGTCTTTTGACTCAAAGTAATGGTAGAACGAGCCTTTGGAGGTGCCGGACAGGCGGATGATCTCGTCGACCGTAGTGTTCTCAAAGCCCTGTTCATAGAACAGCTGCCACGCGGCGGAGACGATCTTGCTCTTGGTTTGGTTTGCCGATTTCTTCACGGTATCACGCTCTTTTCAAAGAGAAGTCTGTACTTCATTCTATACCGCGGTTCGGCGGTTGTCAAGGCGGTTGACCGAGAATGAGGCTGCGCCGAACAGAGGGCGGCATACGGCAGGCGCATGGAAAAGATGAACAGGCGCCTGTCCAAATACGCCCTTGATCCTGATAACAAAAAGATGTACCGCGGCCGCGCCGAGCAGTGGTCAGAATACACCGAAAAATGGCAGTCGTATCACGAAAAACAGCTTGCAAAAGCTGAGAAAAGTGGTATAATAGATTCAAAGAATAAGAAAGCACCTATTATCTCTATGAATAATAACAGTATTGAACAACCAATTGAACAGCGAAACACTGGAAAAGGCAATCCTAACGCAGTTTTAACATACGGTGTATCATTGAATAACAGACAATCCGATTTACTGAACAAGCTACCTGATTATGATTCAAGATGTATTGTATTAAAGAAAACCGTTAAATTATCGGATTTATCTGCGTTAACTGCATATACTGGTGATGAATTTGCTATGTTTACTAAAGGTAGCGACAGGTTAATTATTAGAGGAAATAAAGTCAGCGTTAATATCGATATCAAAGCTGCCCAACGCTTGGCTGAGCAAGGTTATCGCTGGAGTGGTCATACACATCCCGGTTCTGACATATCATCTATGTTTGCTTCCGGCGGTGATGTGACTATACTTGAACAGTTTAAGCAAAAATCTAGCGTAATTTATAATTCTAAAGGACAATTTCTTACATTTGGAAAGGAGTGATTGTATGTGCAAGCTGTTTGATGATTGGACACCTCAGATTAAAGGCTATTGTGATGAAAATGGTCTTGATTTTGAAAAAGCAAAACAATTATCACAGAGTTGGGGGCGTGATATTCTTGTATTACAGTATCATGATCCCAAGAAAGGTAAGAAAGGATTACTCGACGAGACACCGATGCCACTTGTCCTCCTGATTCGGAGAGATAAGACTGGCAAATTGACATTTGAGAAAACACAGTATACTGAGAGATATCTAAATAAGGTATCATAGATTTAACCGCTCTCGTTGAGGGCGGTTTTGTTATGCCCAGAAGGAGGTGATATGATGTGGAAAAAGCTGTAAAAGAGAAGAGCGTCAAGCTGACGGTCAAGCGTGATTTCTACGATAAGACCAACAGCTTGAAGCTGAAAAAGGTGGGCGAGGAGCTGACGGTCAGCCCCGACCGCGCGTCCGCTACATTTTTTTCTTCTTATATTGTAAAACGATGGTTTTTGTATTATAATACCTATATATGCGAAAATTGGGGTGACTGTTTTGGAAGATAACCTTATTTTTACCCGCCGTCTGTGGGCGGAGATCAATATGAACGCGATCCGCGAAAACTATGAAGCCATTCGCAAGCGGATCGGCGAGGGCGTCAGGCTCTGCTGTGTCGTCAAGGCGGACGGCTACGGTCACGGCGCCGTCGAGATCTGCAAGCTGTACCATGAGCTGGGAGTGGACTTTCTCGCTGTGTCGAACCTCGATGAGGCGCTGGAGCTCAGACGAGCCGAGATCAATGAACCGATCCTGATCCTCGGGTATACGCCCGCGAATCGCTGCCGCGACCTCAGCCGTCAGAATATCTCGCAGGCGGTCTACAGCATCGAGTACGCGAGGGAGCTGTCCCACTGGTGCGGACAGTTCGGGGTGGACGTCAAGGCGCATATCAAGGTGGACACCGGCATGAGCCGTATCGGCTTTTTGTGTCAGGAGTTTCCGAGAGATGATAATTCTATTGAAGAAATAAAAACAGCGTGCAGACTGCCGCACATTATTCCCGAAGGTATCTTTACTCACTTTGCCGTCGCGGATGACGGCGAGAACGGCGAAGCCTATACGCTCAGACAGTATGAGAATTTTTTACACACCGTCGAAGAACTGGAAAAAGACGGGATCACCTTTGATATCCGCCACTGTTCCAACTCAGGCGCGATCATGGATTATCCGAAAATGCGTTTTGACATGGTGCGCGCGGGAATCATCCTCTACGGCTACGCGCCGTCCGACTGTATGCGGACACAGCTCGACCTAAAGCCCGCCATGCGGCTGAAAACACTGATCTCCCACGTCAAGACCATCCCCGCGGGCACGACCGTCAGCTACGGACGTACCTTCACCGCCGAGAAGGATATGCGCGTCGCGACCGTGCCGGTAGGCTATGCCGACGGCTACATACGCGCGTATGCCGAGGATGGGTACATGTTCGTGTGGGACAAGACCAAGAAGTTCGGCAAAAACTGTAAGATCATCGGACGCATCTGCATGGATCAAACGATGCTGGATGTGACCGACTTTCCCGAGGCGGAGGTCGGCAACGTGGTCGTCGTGTTCGGTAACGGAAAGGACGGTGAGCCTACCGCCGAGGATATCGCCAAGTGGGGCGATACCATCAGCTATGAGGTGCTGTGCGCGGTGTCAAAGCGGGTGCCGCGGCTCTACAGAACCAACTGGATCACGGGGAACGTGGTGTATAAATTATAGTGAACGGTTAACTGAGATGGAGGGCTCCGCCCTCACCCGATTATATGATTTCTGAATCAGGAGAAAATATGAAATTATTAGTAGTAGACGGAAACAGTATATTGAACCGCGCTTTCTACGGGATCAAGCCGCTGACGACCAAGGACGGGATGTTCACGAACGCAATCTACGGCTTTTTGACCATGTTTGAGCGCATGAAGGCGGATGTGCAGCCCGACGCTGTCGCGATCGCCTTTGACCTCAAGACTAAGACCTTCCGCCACAAGGCGTATGATCTCTACAAAGCCAACCGCAAGGGGATGCCCGAGGAGCTGCACATGCAGATGGCTCCGCTGAAAGAGCTGCTCACCGATCTGGGGTATCAGATCGTCACCTGCGAGGGGTATGAAGCGGACGATATCCTCGGTACGCTGTCGAAAAAGTGCGCCGATACCGGCAACACCTGCGTTATCGCGACAGGTGACCGCGACAGCTTACAGCTGGTGAACGACCGCGTTTCGGTGCGTTTGGCGAAGAACCTCAACGGCACGATGATGTATACCCCCGAGGTCGTCAAAGAGGAGTACGGAGTAGAGCCGAAGAAGCTCATCGAGATCAAGGCGATCCAAGGCGACAGCTCCGACAATATCCCCGGCGTTGCGGGAATCGGTCCAAAGGGCGCGACGGAGCTGATCCAAAAGTACGATAATATCGACTATATCTACGAACACCTCGATGAGCTTGACATCAAGCCCGGCATGAGAGCGAAGCTCGAAAAGTCAAAGGACAACTGTTTTATGAGCCGCATGCTGGGCGAAATTTGCCTGTCCGCGCCGATCGACACCGATCTTGACAGCTATAAGGCAGCCGAGGGTGATAGGGCGGCTGCCGCGCGGCTGATGGCAAAGCTGGAGCTGTTCTCGCTGATGAAGAAATTTGATCTGGAGCTGAGCGGGGAGAAGGTTGTCGAACAGGATGAGCAGCGTACTTTTCGGGTGGTTGACGCTGACAGGGATACCTTGAATAAAATTCTTTCAGAGAATAATAATCTATATGTTCAGCTTGTTTTCGGCGAAAACGCCAAGTCCTCCTTGCGCAATTCCAACACCGCAGAAGAATCCGCTCCTCGGAATGACAGCGAAAAGGGAAATATGCTTGCTTATATTTCTACAGAAGAAATATTATACAGGATTAATTCTACAGAAGAAATAAACAGAATCTTACAGAGCGGAAAGAAGCTCTATACCGATAACAGCAAGCCGATCTTCGCTTACTGCGACCGTGAGGGGATCGAGGTCGAGATTGCCTTTGATATCTCGCTTGCCGCTTATCTGCTCAGCCCCTCGTCGTCGAGCTATGAGCTCGACCGCCTGTGCGCCGAGTACAGTATTCCTGTCGCAAGCGCCGAGAACGGAGAAGAGGGTCTGGGCTATATCCACGCCATGCCCGCGCTGTGCAGGCGGCTTGCGGACGATATCCGCGATATCGCTAACGATCATCTGTTGTATGAGATCGAGATTCCGCTGGCTAAAGTGCTGGCGAGAATGGAAAACTTAGGCTTTGCGGTTGACGTAGACGGTATCCGCGCCTATGGCGAACAGCTCAGCCGCGAGGTGGATGCATTACAGCAGTCCATCTATGAGGACGTCGGGTATGAGTTCAACATCAACTCGCCCAAGCAGCTTGCGAAAGCGCTGTTTGAGGATCTGAACCTGCCTACCCGAAAGAAAACCAAGAGCGGGTATTCGACCAACGCCGAGGTGCTGGAGAGCCTTTTGCCGCTCCATCCCGTGATCGCGAAGATACTGGAATACCGCACCGTCGCAAAGCTGAAATCGACCTACTGTGACTCGCTGGTCGAAAAGGTCGCCGACGACGGGCGGATTCACTCGGTCTTTCACCAGACCATCACGGCGACAGGACGGATCAGCAGCACCGACCCGAACCTGCAGAATATTCCGGTCCGGATGGAGCTGGGCAGACAGATCCGCAAGGTGTTTCTTCCGGCGGAGGGGTTTGTCTTTCTGGACGCGGACTACTCGCAGATCGAGCTGCGTGTTCTGGCGCATCTGTCCGGGGATCAGAAGCTGAT
>CACWTM010000039.1 GCA_902763855.1 uncultured Ruminococcus sp.
ATCGCCGTCGATATGCCGGGCAGATATTCCCGCGTCACAGAACGCCTGCGCGGTCGCCTTGCTGTGCTTGATCGAGGCGCAGTAGCAGATCGCCTTCTTCCCGTTTGCGAGCTTGCGATAATAGGCGATCACATCACCGAACACCTTGTTTTGAATCATCGCCTTGTCGACGTCCGCCTGCACATACTCGCCGCGGCGGGTATGCAGACCGGTGAGGTCGGCGACCGACGGCGCGTAGTAGTCATACGGCGCGAGGAATCCGTTCGCGATCAGCCACTTGGTCGATTTGCCGACGATCAGCTTGTCGTTGACGTCGCCGAGACCGTCGCCGTTGAGCCGGACGGGCGTCGCGGTCACACCGACGCGCGGCACATCGGAGAAATACTCATAGATTCGCTTGTAGGAAGTCGCCAGACTGTGATGATTCTCGTCGGTGATGATGAGTGCCGGCTTCGGTATCTTTTTCAGACGGCGGGTGACGGTCTGCACCATGCCGACGGTGCATAAGTCCATCAGCACGCCCCATCGGGCGAAGGTTGCCGTGATCTGGTCGACCAGCTCCCTGCGGTGAACGAGGAACAGCACCCGCTTGCCGTTAAAGGTTGTCCGTCGGGCGATCTCGGCGACGATACAGGACTTACCGCCCCCGCAGCCGAGGACGATACACGGAGCGCGATAACCCTCGCGCCACGCACGCCGCACCTCCTCGACCAGCTCATTCTGATACGGTCTCAGCGGCATTTTGAGCCTCCTTGCGTCTGCGGTTCTCAGCCGACGCGCACGGCATGCAGAGCTGTCTGCCGTAGTTCTTCACGGTGCCGTCCACGATCTGCTGTACGGTGCGCCTTGAGTCACTCATGATGACCTTGCCGCAGTCGGTACAGCGCGGCAGTTCTACGCCACTGTTCAGCCAGTCGCCGAGCTGTTTGCCAAGCTCCGCGTCGATAACGCCCGACCAGCGATCGAGGAAGGTGGTGTCCTTCGACAGTGTCGCGTTGTGCTGTCGATCAAGCTGGAACACGATATCGAACTCATACTCCGTGTTCTCGCGCTGGACGGGAGCCAGTCCGATCTTGACAGGCTTCATCCTGCCACGGTCGTCCTTTTCCATCGCGTACGCCATCTTCGCGCGCATGGTCGTGATGGTATGGCAGTCAGCGGACAGGATCGTGTTGACAAGGTTATTCTGTATCTTGCCGGCTTCGCTCCATGCGGTATAGCTGTTTTTGTCGTTTCTCGAGGCGATCTTGTCCTTGATATCCAGCACGCCGCCCTCGTTGTCCCACGCATGGGAGAAGCTGTCGATGATGATACAGCCGCCCTCCCCTACCGCCTGCGCCGCCGAGGTGACGTAGTCGATATAACGCTCGGGGCTGTAGGGCGGATCGAGCCTCTGATACAGAAACTTGCCGATCCCGTACTCCTCACGTTCGGCATAGAATCGCGCTCGGCCGTGCTCGGTGTCGATGACGGCGATCTTGTTCCAGTCGCCGACCAGACCGTAGGCGAGCAGCAGTGATGACAGGGTCTTGCCCGAGCCGCTCGGCCCGGTGATCGCGATCCGCGCCTTGCTCTTCGCGCGCGACGCGGGTTCAAATATGATACTCATGTTGTCCTCCTTATTTGATAATCAGGCTCTCTGAGCGGTCAAGATGGACATACGGCAGGGATTTGCCCGACTGAATCAGTTTTTTTGTATCGGTCTTTCTGATATCGGGGAGCTTGACCTTCAAGAGCTCCTGTGCGTTCTCCTGCGCCCATCGGATGAAACCAAGCTCATCGTCAACGACTAAGCTCTCGGCGTTCTTACGGATGGTCAGCCGGGCGCGGGGCATGTCGATCTTTTTGATACCGATCGCGTTCATGGACGCGATCATGTGCTTTTTGAGCCTTTCGGCACGCTGTTCGATCACAAGACGGCGGGAGTGCAGCGTTCTTTCCTCGTCATGCATAGCCGCCGCTTCGACATACAGCGATTTCAGATAGACGGCGATGTTCTCGGCTTTGTCGTTGAACTCAGCCTCCAAGCCGACCAGCGTGTCAAACCATGCAGAGCGCAGCTTCTCGCGGAAGGCTTCAAGATCATCAATGACCTCACCGTTGCCGTCGATATACCGCCCGAACTCGTCGGTATCTGGCGTGTAATTGTCGATCTCGTCGAACCGATCAAACAGTTCGTTGAATTGTTCTGCCATTTCATAGAGTTTCATAGCCGCCTCACATTCTCTCATTCCGCTCTCGGAAGGCGTTGACCATGTTGCCGATCTTGCCGCGGAAAAAGTCCTTGTTCTCTGATTTCTCGGCAAAGTCGATCATGCGGGAAAAGCTGTCATACGCGGCGGCAAAGTATGCCTTGAACGCTTCTTTATCGTCTTGCTGTTGAGGAGCAGCCGCCTGTCGGAGCTTTTCTTCATACTCCGCCTTCTGCTCGTCGAGCTTCTTCTGCGTTTCGACGCGGTTCTTCTCATGCAGCTCGCGGATATCCGCTACATGCTCCTCTTCCATCTGCTTCATCTGCTGTTCGGTGCTGATCTCGAGGCTTTTGATAGTCTGCTTGAGCTGACGGACGTCTTCGGAAGGCTCCGCGACCGCGACCTCGATCGGACGGGATTCCAGTTCATCGATACGTCTGTTCAATCGGTCAACCTCGTGCAGTGCATTATCCTTCTCGCGTTTTGCGTCAGCTGTTTTAACTCGCATTTCGGCGAGCAACCCCCCTTGCTCGTCCAGCTGACGATCCATTTCATTGTTCTTATCTTTGAGATATTTGATCTCCTTCTCCAGCTCCCTGACGGTCATGCTCTGGACGTCGTTCTCAGCGGTGATCTTCTGTTGATCGGGCTCTGAAAGAGTGGATAGAAGGTAGAGCTTCTTCATTCCAAAACCGTGCACCGGTGCACGGTTTTCAGGAGGAATGTTCTCGATAATCGAGATGTATCTGCGGGCATTTCCGGCGCTCATATTGAACTCGGTACCGCAGTATTCCTCAAAATTCTGGTAGCCCAGCTCCTTATAGAGCTTGCCGTCGCGCATCTCCTTGAGCCCGCTGCACATATCCCACAGATTGGTCTGCACCAGCTGAGCGGACACCATGATCCTGTTGTGCAGGTCAAGCGCTTTGGCGTGCTGCGCGGTGATTTCGTTTGCCATGTATTACCTCCTGTAAATATTGTTCATAGTGTCGTTCAAACGCCTTGATCTCGGGCGGCTTCGGGTTATTGGCCGTATTGTTGCGATAACCGTAGCACTGTTGAATCCTGCCGTTGCTGTTGATCTCCATCGTGTAGTACGGAGTATCGGGATTATCTGCTTTCCGCAGGAACATAATTGTCGTCTGATTCTTTGCATGTCGCTCAGCATAGCCGCCGACACAATGTCTTAATGCGGCGCCTTCCTCTGCGATCTCGTCGATGCTCTTCGGTTGTCTGGCGATCAAATCATCCTCGCTGTATTCATAGCATTGCCTTTTGGAATAGTTCTCTTCGAAGATGTTTTGTAATTTTGCGGTTTTCTTCACTTCGATCAGCGCCGATATTCTCTCGTGCATCGTGTGAAAAACACGGGGCATGTTGATTGCGGTATCATGCAGGTCGTATCCCAGCTGTGTACACTGATCGAGATAATCGTGATACAAACCATGATTCACATCATGATTCAAAAGATAACGAACCAACCGCGAGGGAGACAGTCCGGTCAACACACAGTGATCTTGCAGACGATTGCAAGCGTAGCCGTAAACTTGTGCGATCATCAAAACATCTTCGGGTTTGCGTTTCGGAAACTGATGCCGGCAAAAGATAAACTGCTCATAATACCGTTCATGTCCCTGCAAAAGATGAAACTCTACACGATTCAGATCGAGCATTTTCAGCAGGTTATTACTTTTCAGGTTGACAAGATTATTAATCCTGACGGTGGGTATCTGATAATTCCAGCCGTTAAAGTCAGTGCGTATGAGGTGATGATAGCCGGATTTGACCAAATACTCGATGTTCGGATGACGGACATATATCCGCAGATATTCCAACGGAGCAACCGTATTGAAAGAGCCGAGCTCACAGTATTTCAACTCCGATTGTCTGTATGCGTCAACGTTATACATCACATAAGTGTTATCCCGAAAACCGGTAAACCAACCCGGTGCAAAGAAAGTCGGCTCTCGAAAATGCTTTGTCACTCTCCAGCGATCGCCGTGACCGCTGCCGCCGTAATAGATGTACCGGGCACAGCCGTCTTTTGCAAACACATAACGGTTACACTCTTTAAGCTCACCGCCATAATAGCGATGAAAGCACCTGACAAAAAGCTCGACGCCTCTGGTCAGAAACACGCAGAAGTTTTGTGCTCTTTTACCGATCTCCATTTTTCGCTGAATCTTCGCAGGCACCGGCGGAAATGCGTACATCAGCGATTCTTTTCGTTCTTTCTTCATAGCCGGTCACCAGTCCATCAGATCCAGCAGGCTGTCCATGCCGACCTCGATCTGCTGCGGTTTTGCAGCGGATTTCTCATTCTGCTGCGTTTGCGCAGCGGCGTCGTTCAGTACGCCGTCGCCGACGTCGATCAGCATTTTGAAGCTGACGGTCGCACCCGCAAAGTAGAACTGCACCGCACGCTTGTAGGCTTCGAGATCGGAGATCCCGGTACCGACGCCCCTCGAGACCGCCTTCATGCAGCCCTCAAGGGTCTTGTCCGTCTGGCAGATCGCCTGCGCGAACTCGACGTTCTGCTCGCAGAAGCAGCACAGGGCATTGAGGACGTCGCTGTGCATGATCTGACCGTAACGATCGTACTTTACTGCGTTATCCTCTTTTTGCAGGCGGTTGATTGCCGCCTCAACGATTTGAGCGCCGGACATATTGACAATGTCGATCGGCTCGGCTATAATGGAATTAGAAGATTTTTTCTTTGCCGCTGTGGAGTTACCGCTCCCGGCGGTTTTCTTTTTATTGCTCATGCTTGTCCTCCTTATCGTTCTCGATAAACTCGCTCAGATCGGCGACCATGTGCCTGCCGATCCAGATGACCGCCGCCGCCATGACCACGCAGGCGACCGTCAGCAGGATGTAGCGTACAACAGGGGATATCATCAGTCATCCACTCCTTTCATCAGCTCTTCAAAAGTGATGTTGAAAAATTTGCAGAGCGCCCTAGCCGCTCTTAAACTGGGTTCGAACCTCCCGCGTTCCCAGTCACCGACGGTTTGATGACCGTAGAACATCTTCTGCCCCAGCCCCGCTTGTGTCAGCCCGCGCTGTTTACGGAGCTGCTTGATCTTCTGCCCGATCGTCAACGACCTCAACCCCTTTCTCGGCGAGCATTTTGATGTACTCCGGACTGACCTTTGATCCTGCGCGGATATTGCTCTTTGGCTTGTCCATCTTCTGTTTGAGCGCGCCGTCAAGCTCGTCGAACCGCTTGCGGATCCTCTTGTGTGCTTCATGGTGCTTCTCACGGTGCCGGCGGTCATGCGCGTCCTTCTCCTGTACCGCCTTCGCGAAGAGGATCGCGCAGGCCGCGAACAGGATCGCGCTGAGGATCGTGACCGGAATCAGATTGGCGGTCATGCTCAGGCCGAAGCCCAGGATCGCAAATATCGCGAGATAGTGGAATAGGATGATCTTGTTCATGTTCATGGTTGTGTCAACCTCCTTGTAATTCTTCGGGGTGAGCGGTGTAATACCGGCTCATGCTGTCCCCCATGTTTTTGAGCATCGCCTGCTCGTATTTCTTGCGGTCTTCCTCTGAGACGAGCCACGTTACGTTGTCGTCCTCGTCGATCAAAAGATACGGGATTTCTTTGCCGTCGACTATGATACTGATCTCACCCGACAGACCTTTGCTTCGTCCCATCTATATCACCTCTTTTCATCATATGCCGTCACGGCTTGGTCTCTTTCCTCCGACGTTAAGTGAACGCGCCGCCCGCTTGAATTGCACGCATTTAACATTTCTTAGAAGGTTTCACATGGATAAACGATGGATAATATGGCTTGGCGACCGGATCGGATCGGCTGAGGGGAACAGCCGACAGGCGACGCGCTCGCTTAACGCCGGAGAATATTCGAATGTTATCGTGAGAGTTCGACACGCGTGTCAGCCTGTGGTGATCTCTTCCGATTTGGTTGTGATCTGATCGCTCTCGACCTCGATCTCTACCTCGCTCATAGCGAGTGCGAGATGGAGCAGGACGGTGCCCGAAGGCTTGCGGGTCAGCTCGTAGGTCGTGACATACGGCACCTTGGAGCCGTCCACCTCGATCAGAAACTTGTCCTTGCGGTCAATGATTTTGAGTGTTGCCATGATTCCTCCTTGCTTAGTGTTGTTCGTTATGATATACTCCCCGTGAAGGGAGGTGATAGTAGTGCCAGATTTCAAACCTGTTAATATCAACGGTTATGATACCTTCTACGCAGAATGTGCCGACGGTCACGGAGAATATTTGATGATCGGCATTCCCTCAAATGCCAGTCAAGATATCTCCGACATCGTCACACAAACGATTGACGGTCATTTTATTACGGAAGTTGGATATATCCACTGGGATGGAATTAGATTTATCAAGGCTTATTTCTGTTAACCATCCTCAAATAACACTCTTATGCGGTCGTATGTCTTCGGAAATGATTTGTTCGGTATCCCAAACAGCTTTGATTTATTCCAGCCGGGATCGTCAGACGGAAGATGTACGACCGTAGGTCTTTCTACCGGTTTATCGTTGATATCCAATATTCCTCTTTCGAAGTCGATGTGAATAGATTTGATATCCACGCGCTCACCTCCTTAACTTGCGTTCTTTATCTCATTTTGGTTTTACTGTTTCATTTTTGGAACGATTAAACCAAAAAAATAGCAGCTTTAAGGCTATTATCGGTGATCCCGAGGAATTTGCAGATAGACGATGCGTCATCGGTTGAGAACTTTGTAACGTTTCTCAACTTCTTTGCATACGCTTGCTGTGATATTTTCAGCGCTTTTTCTGCTACATCCTTATCCTTAAAGCCCCTTTTGACGGTTTCCGCTCTGAGTAAATTGATGTCTACCAAATATATTACCTCCTTGTTTCATTTTCGGAACACCTTAATTATAGCTTGATGTTACCAACTTGTCAACCCATTTTTGAAACTTTTCTAAAAGAATTTTCAAAATATTGTTGCAATTATGAAACTTTTGGGATATAATAGTTTTGCAAAGAAACGGCGGCGGCTGTTTCGACACCCTTGAGAGGGGGTGATTGCTTGGAATACATAATCTGCTTCGCGATTGTAATGATGATTATCATTTTAAGCATAAAGAAATAACCGCCCTGTGACGCAACCACAGAGACGGTTATTGAAAAATAATTAAAACTGTATCGCGAAACAGCCTGTGCTGTTTCCTTGTACTCTCATTATACTATCCGATACCAAAAAAGTCAAGGTGATTTTAATGACCGTAGGAGAAAGACTTGCATATTACAGAGAAAAGAAGAACATCAGTTTAGGTGAGCTATCTAAAATGACCGATATCCCCAAGACAAATCTTCAACGATATGAAAAGGGTACCACAAAGAAAATACCTATTGATGTTATACCTATATTAGAAAAGGCGCTTTCACTACCAACCGGAACTCTCATGGGCTGGGACGATTCCACTGTCTCTCCCCTTCCGCTTGAAAACATTTATATGCGCCCACTCTATGACAGTGTCGCCGCCGGATTTAATGCGTTGGCGCAAAACACGATCGTCGGCTATATTCCTACACAGATCGCTTCTCCGAGCGAACAAGAAAAATACATCTGGGTCAATGTCGTCGGCGACAGCATGTCCCCTATGATCGACGACGGATCAAAGGTCTTAATTAAACTGCAGGATTCCGTTGACAGCGGTCAGATCGCTATTATATTGATCGACGATGAAGAAGCTGTCGTCAAGCGTGTGGTCTACGGCGACAACTGGATCGAGCTGCAGTCCGTCAACCCCTACTATCCTCCGCGTCGCTTCGAGGGGCAGGACGTCCGGCGTGTAAGAGTCATGGGGCTGGTCAAAGAAGTGAGTAAAACGATACAATGAGAGAACGTATCTATCATATCATCGAGAAGTCAGACGGAAGTGACAAACTCAGCCAGACATATGACATCTTTATGCTTGTCATTATTTTTGTGAGCTTGATACCGTTGGCGTTCAAAACAGAGAATCTGTTGTTTATCATCATCGACAAAACGGCGATGGTCATCTTTATCATCGACTATTTACTTCGATGGATGACTGCTGATTATAAGTATGAGAAAAAGAGCATCTCGTCCTTCCTCAGATATCCGTTCTCTCCGATGGCTCTCATTGACCTGCTCTCGATCCTGCCGTCCATGTCAATCATCAGCAGAGGATTCAAGGCGCTGCGTATATTGCGTATGATCCGCGCGCTCCGTGTGTTCCGTGTATTAAAGACGTTCCGCTACTCACAGAACTTTCGGATCATAGGCGATGTGATTCGAAAGTCAAAGAAGTCTTTGATTGTGGTCGGCATCCTTGCAGGCGGTTATATCCTGATTTCCGCATTGATCGTTTTCAACGTCGAGCCGGAATCTTTCGATACCTTCTTCGACGCGGTTTATTGGGCAACCGTATCACTAACCACAGTCGGGTATGGTGATATTTACCCGGTATCTACTCTGGGACGGATCATCACGATGTTATCAGCAATCTTCGGTATCGCCGTCGTAGCGCTTCCCGCCGGTATTATTACAGCCGGATATATGAATGAATTAAACCAATCAGGAAAACAGGAAGAGGAGGAACGCCATGAAGATATGTGAGTTTTGCGGTACCGCAAATAATGATGACGCAGTAAAGTGCAGCTCATGCGGTAGTAACAGTTTTAAACACAAATGTAATAACTGTGGCACTGAATTTAACGAAGGGAATTTCTGCCCGAAATGCGGCATAAAAGCAGGACAGGAAGAACGTGCCTGTCCGAGGTGCAATACCAAATACTTCTCTGCCGCCTGTCCGACTTGTGGCTATATCCCCGGTAATGACAATCAGAATCAGACGTCTCCGCCGACTAACGCGGCAGCAGCTCCGGCACAACCGACTCAGCCGAAGCGCAAAACATGGTTGTGGGTGCTCGGTTGGATCTTCATCTTCCCTCTTCCCCTCACGCTAATTTTGATAAAGAAGCCAAATATGAATAAAGGCTTGAAGTACGGTATCATCATCGCCGCATGGGTTGTGTATATCTTGATCGGTATCGGTGCGTCGGCGAGTGACAAAAAGGACACCACATCGAGCTCAGCTCCTGCTGCTACGACGGCTGTAGTTGCTACGGAAAAGGAAACTAAACCGCCCACAGAAACAAAAGCACCTACAGAAGCGGCAAAAGCTAAAGCGCCGACGGTAGCACCAGAAGAAAAGCCAACAAAGGCTCCTACAGAGCCACCGACCCCGATCAGCTTCACCGATTACACCACTGAAATTGATGCAGGATCGGAAGCTCATGTGACAATTCAAGGAGCACCGAATACTGAATATAGCATTACTGTTGAATATAAAAGCGGATCCAAAGCAGAGGGATTAGAGCCTCAGACGACAGACTCAAACGGTAACACAACATGGACTTGGAAGGTAGGTACCAACACAACGCCCGGGGAGCATAAAATCACCGTCCGTGGCGGCGGGACTTCTTTCAGTGCTACCTTCGTAGTACGCTAATCAACAACAAGTGAAGTTTCACTTCTCATTTTACATGTAATTAAAAAAGTAATTACTTTTCTAATTATAAAAAAACCGCCCTACCCTGCGGGAACAGGATAGAGCGGGTGTCACACACAAGGGTGTAACAGAATATGGTCGCCAAACCATATCAATATTCTAACATACCCTTGTGAATTTTGCAATAGAAATTACAAGGGGATTTTTATACCCTTTTTGAGGTGTGATATGAATATTGAATTGAAAACCGCCGCGGCGTATATCCGCGTCAGCACCGATAACCAGACGGAGCTCTCCCCCGACAGCCAGATTAAGGAGATCCGCAAGTACGCAAAACAGCACGGCTACATCGTGCCGAACGAGTACATCTTTCGCGACGACGGTATCTCCGGCAGACGCGCTGAGAAGCGTCCCGAGTTTATCCGCATGATCGCGATCGCCAAGCAGAAGCCCGCGCCGTTCTGTGCGGTGCTGCTGTGGAAGTTCAGCCGATTCGCCCGCAACCAGGAAGAGAGCATCTTCTACAAAGGCATGCTTTCGCGCAACAATGTCGAGGTCAAGTCGATCTCCGAGCCGATCCTGGACGGCCCCTTCGGCAGTCTGATCGAGCGCATCATCGAGTGGTTCGACGAGTTTTACAGCATCAATCTGTCGGGTGAGGTCAAGCGCGGCATGACGGAACGCGTCGAGCGCGGCGGCGCGGTGTCGATCCCCGCCTTCGGCTACGATATCGTCGACAAGAAGTATGTCGTCAATCCCGAGACCGCGCCGATCGTGAGGCAAATCTACGCCGATTATCTGAGCGGCATGGGCGCTTTGCAGATTGCCCACAAGCTCAACGACCTGGGCGTCCGCACCACCCGCGGCAATCTGTGGGAGAACCGCACGGTCGACTACATCCTGCGCAATCCCGTGTACATCGGCAAAATTCGCTGGAATCCGAACGGCAGGACGCGCCGCAATTATGATGACCCGAACATCATGATCGTGGACGGTCAGCATGAGCCGATCATCGACGAGGACAGCTTCAACAAGGTGCAGGCAGTATACGAGGTCAATCAGAAGCGGCACGCCCGCTATGCCCACGATACCGGCAAGAAGTACATGTACATGCTCCACGGGCTGGTAAAGTGCTCCGACTGCGGCGCGAGCCTGTCGATGTCGGCGAAAGGACAAGGGCTTCAATGTATCAGATACGCTAAGGGTCAGTGCAAAGCGTCCCACTACATCTCGCTGAACAAGATCAACGAGAAGGTGATCCGATACATCGACGTTGCCTTCTCGACAGGCGTCTTCGACCTGGTCGTCAAGCCGACCGCCACACAGCAGGAGACGTCACAGATCGACGTCGAGGCGCTGATCGAAAAGGAGCTGAAAAAATACGCCCGAATCAAAGAGGCGTTCGAAGCGGGGATCTATACGGTCGAAGAGCTGCGCGAGAGCCGCGAACTGATCGACGAGCGGATCAACGCCCTACAGAAGCAAGCGGTGAAGCCGCGGCAGTCGCAAGATGCGCTGCGCAGGAAAATCATCGAGCAAAACAAAGACGCGGTACAGACGCTCAGAGACCCCTCTGTGAGCGAGCAGGCGAAGAACGATCTGCTCCGCAGTTTCGTCGATAAGATAGTATTTGACCGCGAAAACTCCCGAATCAGCGTCAGATTCTATATTTAACCCCCTCAAAAATCCCATTCCCATGCGAAAAACAGCCATTATCTGTTTTTGGTGTATGGGGGCGCATACTCCAAAAGCAGAGAAAAGCCGACCGAAGAGCGAAAACTCAGCGGTCGGCTTATTCATTATTATAATGATTTCTGTTTAGTTGTCAATATTATTTCAGCAAATACCACCAAGTGTCACGGCCTACAATGCCGTCTTCATCCAGCCCTCGCGACCGCTGGAATCGCTTGACCGCCTGATCGGTTGCGCTGCCGAAAATACCGTCCACCTCAAGCTCGCCGTAGTGCATGGCATTAAGCAGGAGCTGAACCGTCTTTACTTCCTCGCCGGTGCTGATATAACCGGACTTAGCCAGATAAGGCATTGAGATATCGAAGTAGATTTTTTGACCGCTTCCGCCGCCGGAGCCGTCGATGATATCCTCGTTGATGACTTTGTTCATATCGACATTACCGCTGATACCGGGCACTGATCCGTCATCAGCATATTGCCATATATCGCAGGCATAGGAATAGGACGAAGTGCCCCACTGAGCAAGCCAGATAGAATACTCCTCCGCTAATCGGTTGTAATCGAGAAAGTTGGTGAACCAGTTGACGTTGGAGTACACACCAGCCCGATATCCTGCTTCTTCGATAGTCTGACAGAAAGCCGTCGCCATTGTTGTCAGTTTTGCCCTTCCAAGCGATGTCTGCCAGTTTTCTTCCATGTCAAAATAAATAGGAAGGTCAAAACGCTTTCCTGCAATACAAGCCAGACAAGCTTCTGCTTCGGTAATTGCGTCCTGTACGCTGTCGGCGTAGGAATACCAGTACGCTCCGATGTTCAGCCCTGCCGCTTTTGCGTTCGCATAGTGCTCTTCTAAACGCGAGTCTTTTTGAGACGCCTCACGGCCGTAACCCGCACGGATGATGACGGAATCAATACCGCTTGCTTTGACTGCGTCGTAGTTAATACCGCTATTCCAACATGAAACATCAATCAGTTTGCTCATTGGATATACCCCATCTTTGTCAGATAATTGCGCTGTGTCGTGATTTCTTTCTCGGTGATACCGTTGACCTCTTCCTCGGAAACATTCATCACGGCGCACACCTCGTCACGAGAACGGCCGTACGCAAGGGCTTTGATACATTCACGTCTCGTCTGTTCCGTCATTGTCATCCTCCTTGTACCTCTTTCCCTCGCCGTCGGGTTTGCCCTCCGCCTGTTCTTCGACCTTGCTTTTTAATACCTTGATGATGTTGACCAAGAACCCCGGAAGGGGCACATCAAGTTCGCCGAGATTCTCGAGAATGGAGATCAGCTCGTTGATGATTAACCATACGGTAATAATCATACCGAAGCAATAAGTGATCTTCAAGTCGATGCCGATCTCCACCAGCGCGGAAGAGATCAAATAATCCGCAACCATGCCCACGGCGACCAAAGCGAAGTACCCCGCTTTTTTAAGGATCCCCATAATGCCGACGCGAGAGCTGAGCTTGCCGCTGTAGGAGGCGCCGGCCATGCCGGTAACATAGTCAATCAGCATGACGATCGCCAACACAATCAGCGGGATCAGCAGTACATTAAAATACGCCGCCAGAGCACCAATCGCGCCCGCGACAACGATGTGAAAAAAGTCTTTCATAATAATTATGTCCTTTCTCATTTAGTTTTCATATTCAACCTTAAAGATGATCTCAGCAAGCTTAATTATATCAATCTGCATTGGTATCACCCCTCTACTCCCGCTGTGATAAGATAAGTGCCTGCGCCGAGGACGTTAGCGGTACCCAGGTCGCGGCAATAATAGCTCAAAGTGCCATCATCTGCTATCCTGAAACCATGCTTGATTGTGGACGAGGTGTTCAGTGGATACCGTACAGCCATCGAAGTTACAGTGTTTCCTGATACATTGTACCTTGCACCGTAGGCGTAATCCGACCCGGTGAGGAGGTTGTTCGCGTGTATCAAAGATAAGACTTTGGTCGATCCGGCTGTTTGGGTGGTGACTGCGCATAGTGAGATTACCAATTTTTCATTGTTGCGAACTGTCTTGAGCCAATCATCCTGTGCGATCGTCAGTGTCGCTCCTGAGGCGGTATCTTCGCTTAATACGAGCGACCAACAACGAGAATTTGTCGAGCCGCCCGGTACCGATACCGCTACCGCCGCCTTGTCGGTCACGTCATAGGTTCCGTTCTCGGTGATATTCAGAGAGCCCGAAGGGAATACGCCGACAGGAACGTTGACGACTACTTCGGAGTAGCCGTCCGCGTTATCCAAAGCGGCAGCGTAGGTACCGTTCGCCGCGATATTCTTTGAAATCAGCGAGGGGGTCGGCGCGGTATACTCCACACCGATATCCCCTTCGCAGTATTTGCCGCCCGTTTTCAGCGTCTTAGTACCATCGGCGTTCATACTCGCGATCGTACTGTCTTTGTATTTGATAGTTACTCCCATTACTGAACACCTCCGTTGTAAACCGGCAGGGTGCCGAGCGTCAGATATCCGCTGTCATTTGTCAGTTCGGAAACTTTAGTCGGAACTGCGGGAAGATCATTCAGCGCTTTTTGAATCACCTTATTCTGCACGGGATTCGTAGAGGTCGACGAAAGAGCGCTGTCAATAACTGTCTTAGTGGCTCCCGTCTCTATACCGCCGAGCTTGTTCTTCTCAGCTGTGGTATAGTCGTTCGTGCTCAACCCTTTGCCTTCGACCTTGTCCACCTTGCCGCTGATATCCTGGTGCTGTGTCAAGAAGCCGCTGTCGTTTTCCAAATCGGAAGTCTTTGTCGGAATCACAAGAGGGTTATTCTTATACACGTTGCCGTGGATGATATAACCGCTTCCCTCAAGAGCGCCGACAGAATTGTGATTGATGACCGCACAGTTGACAACCGTCGCCGCGCCGATGTTGGCATTGAGGATATTTTTGACCTTCGGCCACAGGTCAAGCACACAGCCCTCGAGCGTTACCGATCCGCCCGAGCTGTTAGCCTTAAAGAAGCTTTCCAGTGTGTGAGCGTTATCGGAGTCGAGCATTTTGAAGGTAGTATTAACGGCTTGAAAATCTCTGAGAACGTTGAGCGGAGTGGACGCCGGGTTATACAAGGCGTCAAATATCACGTCACAGTTATTGAGCACCATTTTCTTACCGCCGAACGCCGTCTGCGCGTCCGCCGAGAAAAGGAAGGTACAACCTTGAAACAGCACCGTTGATTTATCTGCTCCATAAGAGCCGATATTGCGTATGGTACAATGTGACAGATAGTGCGTATGCTCTTCGTCGGTGCTTGCGTTGATCTCGAGGCTGTTAATATCGCAGTTTTCAAACCGCGATCCTGTCTTGAACGCGTATACGACGCCGGTCACGGTGCAGTTGACCAATCTCTCACCGTGCAGATTCACATCTTTCAGCGAACTGTTCGAGATGACGATCTCATCGGTCGGCGTGTTCCTTGCCGAGGTGATACGCTTCTCACAACGGTTTCCTGAGATATAGATATGATCGCAGGGGTTCGTCATGATAATATCGTCGCCGTCGTTTCCGATAAATACGGAATCCCTGATGTAGACGTTCTCATTAGAAAAGAGCGGCTCGCCGGAATATCTCGCCTCAGACTCAATATCAATACCGCAGCGCGGCAGACATCCGTGCAGGGTACCGTCGCCCTCGGTGATAATACTTCTGGAGATCAGATTGGCGTCATACGCCAGCTCGTCACGGACGATAGCAAGACCATCGTCATCTTCCGCACATCCGGAATCTGTGATGTGACAGCGCTCGATGAATACGCGCAGCGCTCTGCCGACGCATATACCGTTCCTCCAGCTCCGGTTAACGGTACATCTTCTGATGGTAATATCCTCGCAACAGTTACCGTCTTCATCATAGACCAGCGCGACACCGTCGCCGCAGATATCTTCGACGCGCGTGTTTTCGACGATGACGTTCTTACAACCGCACATCAGAATACCGGTTGAGCCGCCGTTGTAAGCGTGGAACTGCTCGGCGCTGAGATTTTTCAGTTTATAGCTGCGGTCGCCTCTGATAACACCGCCGAAGATTCGGACGTTTTCAGCGCCGGGAGCAAGGCGGAGGACGTCCTCCTTTATCAGCGTCTGCTTTTTCAACAGTACCGCATTTTTGTGAAAAACAAGGGTCTTTCCTG
>CACWTM010000040.1 GCA_902763855.1 uncultured Ruminococcus sp.
GATTTCGCAAACCCAAAAAGTCCATTTTGAGAAGACCAAGCTCCTCCAATGTTGTCATCGTGAACTGGGTCACAACGGCGTCGTCGGATTTTGCAAGAGGTACATAGTCGCTGACAGGACGGTCGGTAATCACCACGCCCGCCGCGTGGATGGTGATATGGCGCGGCACTCCTTCAAGATCCCGCGCGATGTCAATGACCTGCTTGACAGCGGCGTCCTGATGATAGCTCTTAAGCAGCTCCGAGGATAAGGTCAGCGCCTTATCGACCGTCATGTCAAAGCTGAGCGGGATCATTTTAGCGATTTTATCAACCGTCGCATACGGTATATCCAACACCCTGCCGACGTCTCGCACGGCGCCTCTCGCCTGCATCGTACCGAAAGCGACGATCTGTGCTACATGATCGGCGCCGTACTTGCCGATCACGTACTCAATCACCTCGCCTCGTCTGTCTTTACAAAAGTCGATATCGAAGTCCGGCATGCTGACGCGCTCGGGGTTCAGAAAGCGTTCAAAGAGTAAATCATACTTTATCGGATCAATACCGGTGATGCCGATACAATAGGCGGCCAGAGAACCCGCGCCGGATCCTCGACCCGGGCCAACCGGGATATCTTTGCTTTTTGCGTACCTGACAAAATCGCTGACGATCAAAAAGTAATCGACAAAGCCCATCCTCTTGATGACAGAAAGCTCATAGTCAAGCCGATCGGTCACGGTTCTATCTGGTTGATCTCCATAGCGACGATACAAGCCCTCATAGCATTTGCGGCGAAAATATTCGTAGTGGTCTTCATTGTTCGGCGTTTTGAAATCAGGCAGCTTACGGTTGCCAAATTCAAATTCCACGTTACAGCGTTCGGCGATTTTTACCGTATTGTCAAAGGCTTCATCGAGATGAGCGAACACCGAACGCATTTCTTCTTCGCTCTTAAGATAAAACTCTTCCGTCTCAAAGCCCATTTTTTTGTTGTTGACAGTACTGTTTGTTTGGATGCACAACAGGATATCGTGAAGCTTGCTGTCCTCCTTGCGGATATAGTGACAGTCGTTGGTCACAACCAGTCCCGCACCGATCTTCCGGGCTATCTGTGTCAACTTAAGATTCAGTTCTTTTTGTTCTCTGATACCGTGATCCTGTAACTCAATAAAGTAGTTATCCTTGCCGAAAACACGCTGATAATACCGCGCTTTTTCCAACGCGCCGTCATCATCGCCGCTCAGGATCCGTTTCGGCACTTCGCCCGACATACAGGCCGAAAGGCAAATCAAACCCTCATGATATCGCTCCATCAGCTCATAGTCGATACGCGGCTTGTTGTAAAAGCCGTCGGTGAACGCAAATGATACCAGTTTCAACAGGTTTTGATAACCGGTTTGATTTTCGCACAGGAGAATTAAGTGATAATAGTCCCGATCCAGTTCAGCGGTTTTATCAAACCTCGAACGCGGCGCGACATAGACCTCACAGCCGATAATCGGCTTGATTCCCTGTTTTTTACATTCCCTATAAAAATCAATCACACCGTACATGACGCCGTGATCCGTTATCGCGAGAGCGCTTTGGCCAAGTTCTTTCGCCCGGGAAACCAAGCGAGAGATTCGGCAAGCGCCGTCGAGTAAACTGTATTCGGTGTGTACATGCAGGTGTGCGAATGACATGATTCTATCCTCTTATTATGTTGATTGTACCTGTGCTTTGAAATTGCCGTCTTTAAGGGTGATATCAAGAAGATCACCGCTTGATACATCTTTGATTGAGCTGATGTTGCTGTCGCCTTTGGTGATATAGGCAAATCCTCTGTTGAGAACAGCAACAGGATTGAGTGCTTCTACTGTGGTGAACAGTTCCTTTGCGGACGATTCGCTGTGCCGGTACAAATTCTCGGCAGCGCTTTTTGCCCTGATCGCGTAGTTTTCAACCAATTCGATATCTTTGTCGAGTTCATCAAGCGGAGAAAGTGCGAGAACAATTGAAGAAATTTTTTCCGTATCGTTTTCGAGAAGTGACAGTTGAGCGTTAACGGCTGTTACCCCCTGCCGAAGCATCGACTGAACATTCTCCAGTAAATCCAGACGATTCGGAACCGCCAGTTCCGCCGCGGCAGACGGCGTCGGCGCTCTCAGATCGCTGACAAAGTCACACAGAGTCGTGTCTGTTTCATGTCCGACCGCCGATATAACGGGGATTTCACAGGCATAGATCGCGCGGGCAAGGCCCTCATCATTGAAAGCCCACAGATCCTCCATTGAACCTCCGCCTCTGCCGATGATAATAACGTCAGCCGCTTTGTTGTCAGAAAACAGCTGTACCGCATGAATCAGCTGAGAAGGCGCTTCATCACCCTGCACCAGAACCGGCGCCAAAACAAGCTCGACACAGGGAAAGCGTCTGCCGATGATGTCCTTAATGTCCTGCAGCGCGGCTCCCGTAGGAGATGTAATGATACCGACGACTTTCGGCATGTCGGGGATCGGCTTTTTATGCTCTTCGGCAAAAAGTCCCTCCGCGCCGAGTTTCTTTTTCAGCTGTTCGAACTGCATTGCCAACACGCCGACGCCGTCCGGCTGCATGTCCTCAACACGCAGCTGATACTGACCGCTCGGTTCATACACCGTGACCTGAGCGCGCATAATCACCTTCATCCCATCCTCGGGAAGAAACCGAAGATTCTTAACGCTCCACGAAAACATCACAGCGCGAACAACGCTGCTTTTATCTTTCAGCGAAAAGTACATATGACCGCTTTTCGCATTGATATTGACATTTGACAACTCGCCCTCGATAAAAATTGTCTGCAGCTGCGGATCAGAGGCAATCAGGCTGCTGATATGAGAGTTGAGCTGTGATACGGAAAATACCTTTGGTGTTAACATAAAAGATCCTTTACAGAGGCAAGCACCGCCGTGCCCGCCGCGTTATCTGAAGAAAACTCCGGGAGTGCGAAAACACAGTCGTACTTTGCTTTAAGCGCGTCTCGGATAATCGAATCGGACATCACTCCGCCTGCATATACAAACGGCAAATCGCCGTAAGACTCACGAATACGTCCGCTCATACCGCCTATTGCCGCAGAAATAAATTCCATCGCAAACTGTGCGATAAACGCCGGACTTTTTCCTTCTTTTTGATATTTTTCGGCGATATTCTGACCGCCGGACAGACAGCAGTCCATGCCTTTCAACGTCGCTTTGGTGTGGATTTTTTCAGAGCACTCCAGAGCAAGCTTTTCCAGCTCTTTACCGCACGGAAAGTGCAATCCCAGCATCACGCCGATACGATCAATCAGCTGACCCGCGTTCAAATCAAGCGTTTTCGCAACGATCTTTGTAGTCAAAAAACCGTCCTCCCCGTTGACGAGCAGCGCTTCGGTTGTGCCGCCGCTGACATGGAAGGCGATGTGCTTTTGAGCGAGCAGATCCAGCCGCCCAACGCTGTAAAGCGCAGCGGCGATATGACCCTGCTGGTGAGAAAATTCATACACAGGAACCTTCAAAGCAGATGACAGAACACTTGCCGCCATCATTCCCACCGTGAAGCACGGCATATAGGAGCCTTTTTCCGTGCGCGGCGCATAGGAAACGCCGATCGCCTTGATCTTTTTTTCGAAGCCGCTAAACACTTCGGTGAAAATCTCCGGCAATTGCTGCACATGATGAAAGACCGCGTCGCTCTGTCTGAGCCCGAGCTCACCGTCTTTGACAGGCAACAGTTTGCGCTTGGAGATCACCTGGCCGTTTTCAGCGTCATACAAACAAACGGAGGTGGTATAATTACTGGTGTCGATACCGAGATAAATGCTCATAGCTCTTTTGCGACAGCGCCAAGTACGCCGTTGATGAATGACGTGTCATCCTGTACAGTGTATTTTTTGGATAGCTCGACCGCTTCGTTGATAGAAACCGATACCGGGATACTGTCGATATACAGCATCTCATATATCGCCAGCCGCATAATCGCCAAAGAAACCTTGGAAATACGTCCGATCTTCCACCCGGATTTCAGATTGGCGGAAATCTTTTCATCAATCTCTTCGCGGTGAGCGGTAACACCTTTTGCGCAGTCAATCGCGTAATCGCTGAGAAATTCATCTCTGGCGTCACCGGCGTTATCGGCAAGTTCGTCTATATCCGAATCCGAGAACAGCGATTCAAAGCAGAGAAAGAATGCTTGTTCTCTCATCTTATAGCGTGAAATATCGTTTTTATTTTCGGCATTATTCCTGATCTCTTCACTCATTATGATCCCTCAATTCCGTAATTCTTATACAGAGATAGTATAACATAACAGAGGGATTTTGTAAATAACGGAACCGCACAAATCGGCACACATATAATATTTGTATAGAGGCGTCACAGCTTTGTCTTATAAGAGTGCCTTTTTCGCTATAATCCACATTATTTTGCGATGATTTTTAGGTAATAGTACGGAATTTGGTCAGATACGGTCTCAACCTCCATTTTTATATTGAAAAAAACGAAAAATAATGATAAAATAATAACGATTCTGAGTACTTATACCCAAGAATGAAACGATGATTAAAGTGAGGTCTTATGATGAGTACTACCGCATTTTATTCCAACAAACCCGAGAATTACAACACCTATGACGGAAACGATCTGGGCTTTACCTACACTCCCGAGTGCACTACCTTCAAGGTCTGGGCTCCTTCGGCAGAGCAGGTGCTCTTAAAGCTTTACACGACCGGTTCCTACTATGAGGAAGGCGCTCAGGTACTGGGCATTAAGCAGATGCTTTATGATGCTTCTACCGGCGTATGGACCACAACCGTTGACGGTGACCTGAACAAAACCTACTATACCTATGTCATTAAAACCGCGAAAGGCACGCACGAAACACAGGACGTCTACTCTAAGGCTGTCGGTGTCAATTCCAATCGCTCTGAGGTTGTCGATCTTGCCGAGACCAATCCCGAAGGCTGGGAAAACGACGCCCATATTCTGGTTGATAAACCTAACGACGCGATCGTTTGGGAAATTCACATCCGCGACTTCTCTTCGTCCGATACTTCCGGCGTCAGCAAACAAAACCGCGGCAAGTTCCTCGCCTTTACGGAGCGCGGAACCGTGATCCCCTTCACCAACTTTCCTACCTGCGTTGATTATCTCAAGCAGCTGGGCATCACCCATATTCAGATCAATCCAGCCTTTGATTTCGGTTCAGTCAACGAGATCACCGGCGTCGACTACAATTGGGGTTACGATCCGGTCAACTATAACGTTCCCGAAGGCTCCTACGCAACCGACCCTTATCACGGCGAGGTGCGTATCAGAGAGTTTAAGGAAATGATAAAGTCACTGCACAGTGAAGGTATCGGCGTCATCATGGACGTTGTCTACAACCACGTCTATTCTGCCGTTGATTCTCCTTTTGAAAAAACGGTTCCCGGTTATTATTTCCGCATGCATGACGGCAAGTTTCTCAACTCATCCGGATGCGGCAACGTTACCGCATCCGACAAAACGATGTACCGCAAGTTTATGATAGACTCCCTGCGCTACTGGACAGAAGAGTATCATATCGACGGTTTCCGTTTCGATCTGATGGCTTGCCACGACATCGAAACCATGAATCTGATTCGCGAAGAGCTGGATAAAATTGACACGCGCCTTCTCATGTACGGTGAGCCGTGGACTGCGAACGACGCAGAGAACGGCATTTCCGGAGAGGACTGTTCCAACAAGTCCAACGCAAAGAAGCTTTCCACCCGCATCGGTATGTTTAACGACGATATGCGCCACGGTATCAAGGGCGGCTCTGATGACGACAGCAAGGGCTTTATCCAGGGTTCCACCCACAGCGCGTACAATGTGATTGCCGGTATGATGGGCGCGTCCTCCGTTACCTTTGGTAATTGGGCAAACGAACCTTCCCAGTGTATCACCTATGCTTCAGCGCATGATAACCTCACTTTGTGGGATAAGATCCTCAAATCCAACTGGTGCACCGACTACGATACCACCGACAAGCTTTACATCACCCAAAACAAGCTCGCGTCTGTTTTGATTTTGGCGTCCCTCGGTATCCCCTTCTGGATGGCGGGTGAAGAATTTGCCCGTACCAAATACGGCGATCATAACTCTTATAAATCTCCCGATTCGATCAATTCCATCAACTGGACGCGTACCATCCGCTACAAGGAGCTGGTTGATTACTACAGAGGTTTGATTAAAATCCGCAAAGCTTTTTCACCTTTGCGCGATAATACTACAAAAGCAGTCAACGACGGCTATATCGTCTATAACGGTCAGAGCATTTCTTTGACAATGAAAAACGACGTAGAAAACGAATGGGAGATGATTAGCGTTATCATCAATAACTCCGAACAGTCCTGCACCCCGCAGATTAAGTCTCAGTATGAATTACCCAAGGGCTGGTATGTCGTTGCGAACGGAGAGAAAGCTTCGGATGAAGCTATCTGCAAGTTTGATCCCGATAAGCCTCTTCCCCCGCGCACGGCTCTGATTATCGTTGACGCTGACAGCTACGATCATATCCACGGCACCGACTTCTTTAAAGATACATCAAATAATATTGATAACTGACTTTCATAGATAAAACAGCAAAACGGACGGTTCATCCCGTCCGTTTTCTTTATGCGCGATCACACGTCAACAATGACGATATTGTTAAACTCGACCTCGGTCTGAGAGATCACGGTTTCTTTGATAATGATCGGCGCCTCATCCGTCAGCTGTGAGGACAAAACCGTTACTGTACAGCCGGAGTCGGAAAGATAGCACATCGCTCCGGGATATCCCTTTGCCGAAAGGATTCCCTCAATGTTACTTTGTGCCAGAATCCGCTGTTCAATTTGATTTGCCGCCGCAACCGCTTCCGCTTTTGCGTCCTCGGAGGTATCGGACAGCGAAAGAATATTTTCGGCTTCTTCTATCGCTTTATCCTGTGCTTGGGTGCGGTCGGTACGCGCTTTGGCAAGCTTTGCTTCAGGAGTCATCTCCGACTCTGCGGTCATTTCCGCCTCATCGGCGGTCGCCTTAGCGTCATTGTTCACATAGGTAGCGGCGCCAAGCTCCTTTGAGGTCGGTGAAATCAGCGGTGTTCCGGAAAACTGCCAGTTCAGATATACCGCCGCTCCCAATGCCAGCACTAACGCAGCCGCTAAAACATAATGCTTTTTGATTTTCATAGGTTTCCTCCATCTATCAATTATTTTGTTATACAAACCTTATCGGAACTGATATTCAGTGCTTTGGTTACCGCCTCAAGAACACGCGAGACCGTGACCGGATCGTCACCTCCGTCACATACGACGACTACGCCGCGCACCTTCGGTTCAATGCTGACGGTTTTGGTGTCTGTATTCTTCAGATAAACATTTTCGCCGCTGTTATCCATGGTCAGAAAAATCTTCGCCTCCCCTGCCCCGCTGATACTTGTCACGATCTCGAGCAGTCTTTCCTCGGTTCGTGCAGCATATTCACGCGAAGCTTTTTCGCTATTGTCCGGAGAGAAGTCTATCATTGACAGTATCCCGATCAGGAGAATCGCCGATACTCCGACGATGACAGCCGCCTTGACGACCCTTCGGTCACTCAGCCATTCGCTGAACTTTTTGCCCTGTAACATAGATTTCAGGCTCCTTTGAAACATTCCTGTAGATAATATTTTCGATATCCTGTTTTCTGGCTTGATCCGTTTCACTTATGTATATGACGGCACGTTCCACAGATATTCTGCCTTTGTCCGATATTTTCAAAGTCAGCTGTAAATCATTGACTGCGATCCCTTCGTTCATCAGCAGATCATTCAAAGCATCCCTCAGATTATCCGCGGTCATCTGTGCGACCGCATCGGTATAATCCTTCTCGCTGTATGTCGGCATTTCAACGTGCTCAGTCAGGGCAGGCAGCTCAATCTCTTTCACCTGAACGGAAAAGGCAGTGACAACTGCACAGATAAAGAAGACGCCGATTACGAAACTCATGATACGCCGCGTGCGCTTTTGCGGCACCAGAACGGAAAGGATACCGACAGCAACACAAACACAGCAAACCGACAAACCAATTCCATTGATTCCGTTCACAGCTGACCTCCTACAAAAATCATGACGGATGAAGAAATCAGAAAAACTGTCATCACAGCAATCAGCATCGCGCGATATGCTGCCATAAACGCCGAAAGCCCGTTCAAAACAGCAGAAGCAGATGAAACGGAAAGCGCCTCACTTACCAGCTTCGCCGCTCCGATCGACGCTGACCACAGCAACGCCCTGACCAATAGCGGAGCGAATGAAACGAAAATCGCAAGGATCACAAACACACCGATTCCGGAACGCAGGATTGTCACACTGCTTCTCAGGGCGCTGTATGCTTCCGACACTGACGCGCCGATTATCGGGATAAATGAGCTCAAGCTGAACCTTGCCGCTTTATCGGCAACGCTGTCCGCGGCGCCGCCCAACGCGCTGTTCAGTCCGATGATTGCGATAAAGAGGCTCATAGAAAAAGTGATGACATACTTAAAGCCCTTGCTGACTATCTCAATTAAGCCGCCGATACGCACCCTTGCGCTAATTCCGGCGCAAACGGAAAGTGACAAAAAAACAGACAACAGCGGCGTCAGCACAGTTGCGGTGATTCGCGAAATCACCTGGCACGCCGTCATCACAGCGGCATAGTATCCGCCGGACGATATTGCGTGACCGGAAAACATCAATATTCCCGCCATCACAGGCAAATAGACAGTCATCACCGACGAAGCTCCGCTGATGACTGTGGCGGACGACGCGACCATCTCTGAAATCGGTCTGACCGCGGCAGAAGCGACAAACAGCGCAACCACTGCACCCATAATCTCTTTTGTCTCGGTATATCGGAGCGAATAGGTGTACGACTCCGCAACAGAAGCCAAAAGTAAAACTGCGGTCAGCAGCACCAGCGAGGATAGCGGACTGCTGCTGTAAGCCGATAACAATTGCAAAAGATATTCCCAAATCGAATTTGTGTCGATACCGTTTGAGACAATCTCTTTGACGCCGCCTGTACCCATTTTATTCATCTGACCGCTGACATCGTCGCCGATACTGTCTTCGATCCGCTGTACCTCATCGTCAAACAAGGCGCTTTCAGCCGCACAGCGCACCGTAGAAGAGAACAGAATCAATGCAATCGCGAAAAAAATCACCAGTATTCTTTTCATATCAACCGATCAGCGATGTAACAGCATCAAGAATGTTCCGAAACAGCGGAAGAGCTGTCAGAAGAACCAAAATTTTACCGGCAAAGGATATATTCGTGCTCAGCGACAATAATCCGGCTTCCGTCACGCAATCGCAGGTAAACTCCGTGACAAAGCAAATCCCCATCACTTTCAGCAAAACGGCGATATCATCGGTATCAACGCCGCCAGCCGACAGCACAGCTTGAATGTCTTTGAGAGAATCAGGCATTTCCTTCAGCATACTCAGGACAATAATCACGCCGGACGCTACGGACAAAAGCATCGCGCTGTGGGGGCTTTGCGGTCGAAGCATCAGAGAAAGCACAGCCGTCACAACAGCCGCTCCGCAAATCACAAAGATATTCATCACAGTCCAAAGGTGCTTTTGACGGTGGTGAACAGCTCGCTGATCTGAGAGATTATCATCATCAGCGCGACAACCAAGCCTGCGATCGTTGTCAAAAGCGCCTGCTCCTCTCTGCCGCTGCGCACCAGCAGCTGATTGAGTATCGCGACGATGATTCCGATAGCCGCTATCTTAAATATCATATCAACGTCCATAGTTTAACCATCCTTATATCAGCAGCAACGCTATGACCACCCCAACTGAGACAGGTATCACGCGATACATCCTTGATTTCACCCGAATATCCTCCTGTGCTGAGCCGACATGCTCCTGCAGCAGTTTTAAATACAACGCGATATGATTCTGCTGCGCTTCACAGTCAGCTGTACCCAACCCTTCGGCAAACTCTTGAAGCATGCGGACATCCGCTTTTGTCAGCACTTGAGAAAAGCCTTGTATAAGCTCCGTCCATTGTACGCTGAACGGCATACTGTGCCGAAAGGAATAATTCGCGAAATTATCTGAAAACACCTCACACAAATCACCCGCGTTATACTCTATCTTTACAGCCGCGCGATGCAAGAGCTTTTCAAAATCAAGCAGTGTATCTCTGCGCCGAACAGGTCTTTGAGACAAACTGATCCCGATAACCGCACTGCTGAACAGTATCAAAATGCACAGAACCGGTTTAATCACCGCTGTCACACATTTCGTAGATCTTTGTGATCTGTCCGATGTGATCGGAGCTCAGAAAGACAATATAACGAAACGCTCCGGTATTAATCAAGTCAGATGTAATCCTGCGTCTGCGAAGATCCTGCATCGTCTGCGCGTGGACTGTCGCGATAAACGATACCCCGCACCGCATGGAATACATCAACAGATCGACGTCGCTTTTGTCTCCCATTTCATCACAAATGATGATTTCAGGCGCCATACTGCGAATGGCGCAGTTCGCCGCGATCCCTTTTGGGTAACCCGCGTAAATATCACACAACCCGAGAGAATAACCGTTTTTTCCGTGACTGTGCGCGCTCAGCTCTCCCCTTTCATCCAGCAGACTGACTCTGTGTTGATACGATAGTTCTCTTGCCATATCGCGTATCATCGTCGTTTTTCCGCTTCCGGGGCTGCCGCACAACAGCACGCCTCCGTCAGGTTTGATCTTTTGCAGCAAAGCAAGAGAGCATCCGTGAATATCTCTGGATAACCGAAAGCTTAACGTGCTGATATCTTTGACGTTTGTCACCTCGCCGTGATTCACCACCGCCTTACCGCACAGACCGACTCTCACGCCGCCTTTTATCGTAATAAAACCGCTGTTGATCTCGTTTTGAAAGGCGTAGATCGAATAATCGCACAGCTTAAGTACCGTACTCTCGATTTCTTTTGCACTGACGGATATCAGTCCTTCCGCGTGACAAGTATCTGATAAGAACCCGTTTTCCGTAACATAAAACACCTTTTTTGACGTATAGATACAAAAAGGGGCGTCTGCGCGCAGAACAATCTCAGTCGCCTTGTCTTTGACTGCGCATTTTACTTTCTGTAACGAACATCGACAATGCTCCGGCAAATACTCCGTAATGATGTCCAGGCTATTATCTTCCATCATTTTCACCGTCCTCACTTATACATCCCGAAAATTTCGGATTAGTAAAGCATATGAGGACAAGTTCCGGGATAGAACCTGTCCGCCGCAAAAAAATCCCTGTCCGATCGGACAGGGATTCGTGTTATATCTTTATTCTTCTATCATGTTGAGCAATTCTTCTTCGGAAATAACGGTCACGCCCAGGCTCTGAGCTTTTGTCAGCTTTGAGCCTGCGTCCTCTCCCGCAAGCACATAATCCGTCTTCTTCGATACGGATGAAGAAGTCTTTCCGCCGTTCTTTTCAATCAGCGCAGAAGCTTCTTTGCGGCTCATGGTCGGAAGCGTACCGGTCAGAACAAAGGTCTTGCCGATGAAGCGGCCTTCTTTGGCCTTAGGCTGTAAAGGCGTCATCTTAACACCGAGTTCTTTCAACTCGCAGATCAAATGCTTAGTGCCCTCCAAATGAAAATAATCATAGACAGACTGTGCCATGATAGCACCGAAACCGTCGATCGCGGCGATCTCTTCCTCACTCGCTTCAAAGAGCTTCTCGATACTGAGAAAATGTTCACACAAGAGTTTTGCCGCTTTCTCGCCGATATGACGGATACCAAGCGCATAAACCAAGCGGTTGATCTGTGCGTCCTTAGATTTGTCAATGGCTCCGATCAGATTATCGGCAGACTTTTCACCCATTCTGTCAAGCGTCGCTATATCCGCCGCTTTAAGTTGATACAAATCAGTAAAGGTTTTTATCAAACCGGCGTTCAAAAGCTGTTCCAGAAGAGCAGGTCCCAAGCCGTCGATATCCATCGCGTCACGCGAGACAAAGTGAATCAGATGACGAAGAAGCTGGGCGGGACAATCGGTGTTGGTACAGCGCATAGCCGCTTCACCCTCTTCGCGTATGACCTTACTGCCGCAGGAAGGGCAATTTTCAGGAAATCTATACGGTTCGATATGCGCGCCATGCCGCACCAATGACAGCACCTCGGGGATAATCTCACCCGCCTTGCGGATCAGCACGGTATCTCCGACGTTGATGCCTTTCTCACGGATGAAATCCTCGTTATGCAAAGTCGCGCGGGAAACGGTGGTACCCGCAAGCAACACCGGCTTGAAGATACCCACAGGCGTCAGAGCGCCGGTTCTGCCAACGTTGATTTCAATATTGAGCAACTCTGTTTCCTTCTCCTCGGGCGGATATTTATATGCCTCCGCCCATCTGGGAAACTTCGCCGTGCTGCCTAACACCGCACGATCGGCAAGGCTGTTGACCTTGACGACAGCGCCGTCGATATCACAGGGAAGATCACCCCTGTGCGCGTCGATGTATTCAATCTCCCTGAGAACATCTTCCACATCGTCATAGCTTCGATAAAACGCGGTCGGAAAGCCCAACTCTGTCAAATAATTCAGCGACTGGACGTGGCTCGTTATTTCAACACCCTCAACTTGCTGAATATTGAACACAAAGATATCCAGATTTCGCTTGGCGGTTATCTTCGCGTCCTTTTGACGCAGAGAACCCGCCGCGGCATTCCGAGGATTTTTAAAGGGCTTCTCGCCGTTGTTCTCCTGCTCCGCGACAATTTTTTTAAAAGTCTCGACAGACATATATACTTCACCCCTCACCTCTAAAAAGGCAGGAGCATTTTTCAGACGTTTCGGCAGGCTTTTAATCGTCATCAGATTATCGGTGACGTCCTCGCCCGTCGTACCGTCGCCGCGGGTCGAACCGCGTACAAAAACACCGTTTCGGTATTCACAAGACACCGACAAACCGTCAAATTTCGGTTCTACAACATAAACAGGACGGTCAATCACCTCGCGTACCTTACGGTCAAAGTCACGTATCTCGTCAGCCGAAAACGAATCATGCAGACTTTCCATCGGGACAGCGTGCGTGACAGGAGAAAACTTTTCGCCCTTACTGCCGCCGACGCGTTGGGTCGGAGAATCAGAAGAAATCAGCTGCGGAAACTCCGCTTCGATATTCTCCAGCTCTCTGAGCAGCATATCATACTCATAGTCGCTGATTTCGGGATCGTCCTGATTATAGTAACGGTCATTGTGATAATTCAGTTCTTTTGAAAGCTGTAACGCTCTCACTTTAGCCTGTTCCAGTTCCATAGCTTACCTGCGCACAGCGGATGTGCCCTTTTCTCTGAGATAGGTGCTTTCAAGGTCTGCGAGGTGCAGTTTGACGGCAAGCGGATACTTGTCATAAGCCTTGCTGACATACATACCGTTGTTATCGTCGAAACCGCCCATATGCCAGCGAATCGCCATCGCCTCTTCAAGTTTCAAGCGCATGAAACGCTCGATCAGAAAAACGCTTTTCTCGCCGTGGCCGTACGGGAAGCTGTCCTCAATCGAATAATAAGGCACCTTTTCCCACTGACCGGTTTCGTCATTCTTGACGTTACGGGTCGAGGTCTTGTAGAACTGTGCCTTGCACAGATCGTGGAGCAGCGCACAGATGGCGAAGCTCTCCATGCTGTCGGTCTCCTCGTCAAAATGCTTTTCAACCAGAGTATTATAAACGCTGACAGAATGCATCACAAGGCCGTTTTCACAAGCACAATGATACTTTGTGCTGGCAGGAGCGGTAAAGAAATCGGTCTTTTGAATCCATTCCAGCAACTCCTGAGAGCCTTTTCTGGTGATATTTTCCGTATAGATTTTGATAAATTCTTCTTTTGCAGTCATCGTTAACCTCACAGTAATTCTTCATCGTAAACAGCTCGTGCGCCTCCGATAAACTTAGCTCGGGTTCTGGCAGAAGCAACAAACGCTTCACCGATTTTCTTCTGGGGCAGTCTTAAGGGAACCGCCGTTTCTTTCAAATGCATACCGATCAGAGTTCCGCCGATATCAACGCCTGCGTCCGCTTTGATGTGTTCCACCAAAACAGGATCGTCAAAGCGCGCATACGCAGTCGTGGCGCTGCTGCCGCCGGCTTTCGGCTGGGGAACCGCGTTCACTATCGGGATATTGTACTTTACGGCAAGAGCGCGTTCAATCACAAGCGCACGGTTTAAGTGCTCACAGCATTGTGCCGCAAGGAAAATCCCTTTTTCCTTGAGCATATCAAAGAAGCCGTTATAGATCGCCGCAGCAATATCCATACTGGAATGAGTGCCGATACGATCTCCGCCGACTTCGCTGGTAGAACAGCCGAGTACGACAATCGAACACTCATGCAATTTTGCCGTTTCAATCAACTGGGTAAAAACAGCGTTGGTATCCTTTGTGATTTGTTCAAACATCATATCAAGTCCTATACTTTATAAGATAAGATTATCATACCAAATAATCCGTCAAATAATATTCTCATACAGATAAATAAAAGAAAAAGGGCATCACCGGGATGCCCTTCATTGTCATAAGATTATTCTGCGTCCTCAGCAGCGGGAGCTTCAACAGCAGGCTCCTCCGCAGGAATCTCATCCTCGAGATCGCGGATAACAGGCTCAGCGTCAGGCTCAATAACCGCGACAACCTCGTCCTCTTCCTCAACAATGGGAGCGGCAGGCTGTGCCTCGGGCAGCAGCGCACGGATGGACAGGCTGACACGCTTCTTTTCGAAGTCGATACCGGTGATCTTTGCCTCGACCTCATCGCCGACAGCCAGCTCATCAGCGGGCTTCTCGATACGCTTATTGGAGATCTGAGAGATATGGATCAGACCGTCGATACCGGGAATAATGTTTGCGAAAGCGCCGAAAGCGGTCAGACCGACAATCTTAGCCTTAACAACGGTGCCGACAGGATAATCTCTCTCCAGGATGACCCAAGGATTGTCCTCGGTCTTCTTGTAACCGAGAGAAATCTTCTTGGTCTCGGTGTTGATGTCCTTGATATAAACCTCAACGGTATCGCCGACATTGACGACCTCGCTCGGATGCTTGATGCGCAGCCAAGACAACTCGGAGATGTGAATCATACCCGAAACGCCGCCGAGATCAACAAACGCGCCATAGGAAGTCAGGGTGCGGACAACGCCGGTATAGACTTTTCCGACTTCACAGTTCTCCCAGAACTCTGCGCGCTTTGCAGCATACTCGTCACGAAGAACGCTCTTGATAGAGCCGATGATCTTTCTTCTTCTGCCACGCTGGGACAACTCGATCAGACGGAACTGAACCTCCTGACCCTTGAGAGCCTCGAGATCAGCGCCGCGCTCCATCGTAGCCTGAGACGCGGGGATGAATACGCGAATGTCGTTAGCGACAACAATCACGCCGCCGGATACGACCTCGGTCACAAGACCTGTGAGGATCGCCTTCTCGTCATAAGCCTTCTGCAGCTCTTCAAAGCCCTTCTGGGCGTCGACTCTGCGCTTACTGAGCATG
>CACWTM010000041.1:0-2644 GCA_902763855.1 uncultured Ruminococcus sp.
TGCGTTATAGGGGTCCCCGACGCGCCCCTGCGCGGTGGGGGAAGGAGGAGCCGCCACTCGAGGTCAAAGCGTACCTACCGGATACGCTTACCGAGAACGACGAGCGACGACGCAACGCAATAAATGTTAAAGTGTTTTAATGATACTTAGTATTATTATCTTTTCGGCAGGACGTAGCCGATCTTCTTCATCGCCTTCTCGACGGTGCGGTGGCTGAAGCGCTGTACAAACTCGAGGGACCTTGTGTAGCACTCTTCGATGTACTTCTTGTCCTTCAGATACTCCTGATAGCGCTTGCGGATAGGTGAAAGCTCCGCGACAACAGCTTCGCCGACGGCGGTTTTGAAGTCGCCGTAGCCCTTGCCGTCAAAGTCGCGCTCGATCTCTTCATAAGAAAGACCCGTCACCGCAGAGTAAATCGACATCAGATTGTTGATACCGTCCTTGCCCTCAGCATAGCGCACCTTCGCCTCACTGTCGGTGATCGCGCGCTTGAATTTCTTCATGATAACGTTATCATCATCGGTCAGGAGGATATACGAGTTGGCGTTTTCATCGCTCTTGCTCATCTTGGCGGTCGGATTCTGCAGGCTCATGACACGCGCGCCGTCCTTGGGGATAAAGCCCTCGGGGATCTTGAACACGTTGCCGTAGATACCGTTGAAACGGTTCGCAATATCGCGGGTCAGCTCGAGGTGCTGCATTTGGTCTGATCCTACCGGCACCTTGTCCGCCTGATACAGCAGGATATCGCCCGCCATCAGGCTCGGGTAGGTAAACAGACCGGCGTTGATGTTGTCGGCGTGCTTTGCGCTCTTATCCTTGAACTGGGTCATACGGCTCAGCTCACCGAACTGGGTGTAACAGTCGAGAATCCAGCCCATCACCGCGTGATCGGGGTTATGGCTCTGGATGAAGAAGGGCGCTTTGTCGACGTCTACGCCGCACGCCATGATGGAGGCGTACATGTCGATGATGTTCTTGCGGAACGCGGCAGGATCCTGGCGCACAGTGATGGTGTGCAGGTCAGCCAGCGCGTAAATGCAGTTGTAGTCGGGATTCTCCTGCATCCGCACCCAGTTTTTAACCGCTCCAAGGTAGTTGCCGAGAGTGATCGAGCCGCTGGGCTGGATCGCCGAGAATACGATTTGTTTCTTTGCGGGAGTAGTATTAATATTATCCACTATAATCAAATCCTTATCAGTTGAATATTTAGATATTAGATAATAGATAACAGTTGACGGCGGGCTCTGCCCGCACCCGAAATATAATTAAGCGAGCGCAGCGAAAACATTCACTGTTCTCTATTCTCTGTTATCTTTTATCTGATTATTTCCTTTGCGAGCTTGCCGATCTCCTTGATACCCTTCGTCAAATCCTCGTCGGTCGGGGTGGAGAAGTTGATGCGGAAGCTGTGGCACTCTATATCGCTGTCAGTGAGGAAAGCATTGCCGGGCACGACACAGACCTTGCGCTCGGTAAGGCGCTTGCAGAAGTCAAGCATATCGACGTCCTCGGGCAGATCGCACCAGATGAACAGACCGCCTTCGATCTTGTTATAGGTAATGCCGTTTGGCACGACGTACTCGTCAAGCAGCTTCATGCACAGGTCGGCTTTCACGGTATAGAGCTTTCTGAGATAATCGAGGTGACCCTCAAAATCGTACTTTGTCATGTACTCGTAACAGAGCATTTGCGACCACATGGAGGTGTGGACGTCCTGACCCTGCTTACAGATAATCATCTTCGACATCGCCTTTTTGTCGGCGACCATATAGCCAACGCGGATACCGGGCGCCAGCACCTTGCTGAACGAGCCGGAGTATATGACGATCCCGTCGGTGTCAAAGCTCTTGATCGCGGGAACGTCCTCGCCGTAGTATCTCAGGTCACCGTAGGGGTTGTCCTCGATAATCAGACAGTTGTGCGCTTTTGCGAGCTCGTACATGCGCTTTTTCTTTTCAAGCGACATGGTCACGCCGGAAGGATTCTGGAAATTGGTGATGGTATAGATCATCTTGGCGTTGGGGTTTTCATCCAGCGCCTTTTCAAGGGCTTCCATGTTCATGCCGTCGGAGTCAACGGGGACGCCGACCAGATTTGTGTTATAGCTGCGGAAGGTGTTCAGCGCGCCGACAAAGCTGGGCGCTTCACAGATCAGCACATCGCCTTCGTTGAGAAAGCTCTTGGCGGCGATATCCATCACCTGCTGTGCGCCGGAGACAATAATCAGCTCATCGTCCTCGGTACCGATATCATGCTTTTCTTTCAGATAGTTTTTCAGCGTATCGCGCAGGGGCTGATAGCCCTCGCTGACGCCGTACTGCAAAACACCGATGGGGTTTTCGCGCAAGATACGCTCCGAGATCTCGCGGATCTCGTCGACGGGGAATGCGTCGGGAGCCGGGTTACCCGCCGAAAGGGAAATGACCTCGGGGTCGGATGCGCTCTTCAAAATCTCGCGGATGGCGTTGGGCTTAAGCGCCAACACCTTGTCTGAAAATCTGTAATCCATATGTATCACGCTTTCTTTCAACAATTCTTTATACTAAGTATCATTAAAACACTTTAACATTTATTGCGTTGCGTCGTTGCTCGCCGTTCTCGGTAAGCGTATCCGGTAGGTACGCTTTGACCTCGAGTG
>CACWTM010000041.1:2658-18139 GCA_902763855.1 uncultured Ruminococcus sp.
ATTTGGACAACACCTCAAGTATGCCTGCGTCCTCCGCCTTGCTCTGCGAAATTTCTCGCTAACAAATTTGTTAAAGCGTTTAATGGATACTTAGTATTAAATGCCAAAACTATTCTTTATCATAGCACAAGTTGGGCGTTTGTGCAAGACTAACCGAAAAAACCGTCTGCGACCGGACGGCTTTTTCTCCGAACCGCGACAAAATCCTGCGATCCGTGCCGAAAAAGCCCCATTTTATGTTCGATTTTTGCATATTTTATCAAATTTTCGGTTGTATCTGATTGAATTTTGTAGTATAATGGGTGGGTATATAGGGCTAACCGGTTGCATCCGTTCCGTACCGGTAGTCTAACCGCGATCGGCGCTTTGCTTACGGCGCGCGATCTGACAAACCAGGAGGATGCAAATGAGCAACCCAAATCAAGCCGAACGCCATACAAGGTCTTCGGCTCACAGCAGGCTGACCGCCGTGCTGTGTATCCTTATGGCGGCGGCGATCACGGTCTCCCTCGTCGGCTGTAAAGCCAAGGTTGACGCAGAGCGCGCGACCGAAGCGGCGACAACCGCAGCCGAGACCCAGGCTCCTACAGAACCGCCCTTTGATGTACTGAACTTTGAAACGCCGAAGATTCCTGACGACGGCACCACCGAAGGCGGCTACTCCAGCGTTGACACCGGTGTGTATCTCTACAACGGCAGCGCCCTGGAGCTTTGCGGCGCCAGCGACAGCGCGGCAAAGGACTATGCCGACGCGATCTCCGAGTTCAAAAAGAGCGTCCCGGACTATACCGTGTACAACATCGTTGTACCGACACACACCGAGTTCGCTCTGCCGCAGCGCGTGATTGACGGCGGCGTCTACAGCGCGTCACAGTCGCAGAACATCAAGACCGTCTACAGCAGCTATACCGAGGACGTCAAGCCCATCAACATCTATAACGCCATGTGCGATCACATCAGCGAGTACCTCTACTTCAACACCGACCACCACTGGACGGGGTTGGGCGCATACTACGCTTACACAGCGTTCTGTGAACAAACCAACCAGGAAGCGCTGAAGCTCAGCGACTGTGAGGAACACACCATCGAGGGTTTTGAAGGCTCGTTCTACAGCGCGGGAAATCTGACCGCCGACACCGTCCACTACTGGACTTTCCCCTACGAAACCCACGCGATGATTACCCCCAACATGGGTGATGAACCTTATGAGACCTCGGTCTACATGGAAGGCATCGACGCCGGTCCCAACTGCTATCTCACCTTTATCGGCGGCGACTCGGCTAACTTCATCGCTTATAATGATACAAAAACAGATAACAAAAAAATTCTGGTCGTGAAAGAGAGCTACGGCAACGCTTTTATCCCCTACCTAACTAACAACTACAAAGAAGTCCACGTCGTAGACTCGCGCTACTTCACAGGCAGTCTCAAAAGCTATATGCAGGACAACGGGATCAACGAGATCCTGTTCATCAACAACACCATGTCGTCCAACAATCCCTTTATGGTCGACGGAATCAGAGGGATTTTCTAAAAGGAGGTGAGACGGAATGATAGCAAAGAAAGTCAAGGTGAATGTATACGGCATGCTCGCCGAGGGCCTGTACTCCGGCTACGCTAATGCGGATACCATCAAGAACAAGAGCGCCTATATCATCTCTAAAAAGCCGCTGCGCGACTTTATGTTCGGCGTTGTCATCGCCGTCGCAGCCTTCAAAAACGGCGGGGAAAAACTGATCGTAGCTCCCGAGGGTGAGATCTACTATGAGCCGTATATCCGAGAAAAACTCAGCCGCCTGCGCAACGCCCGGATCGAAAGCATCAGCTGTCTGTATGAAAAAAGCTGCGGCGCGATCGTCATCTACAAGAGCGGCGATCACTGCAAAATTTTGCTTGTCCGCAACCACAACGGCCGTAACTACAGCTTCCCCAAGGGGCACGTAGAACAGGGCGAAACCGAGGAGCAAACCGCCATCCGCGAGGTTAAGGAGGAAACAGGGCTGGACATCACCATCATCCCCTCCTTCCGCGAGGTTGCTGACTACTGTCCCTTCGGCAAAATCCGCAAGCGCGTGGTGTTCTTCATGGCACAGACCATGAGCGACAAGGTGCACATCCAGGAGGAGGAAATCGACTCCTACATCTGGGTTGATCTGAACGAAGCGCACCATCGCTGTACCTACGACAACGATCTGCGTGTCATCCGCAAAGCGCGTGAGAACATCGGAAAGCTGAAATGATCTTTCGGTGAAGCCCAAGGTTCACCGTTTATCGAAACCCAATATGCAGTAAGCGAAAGCCCCGTCCTCTGGACGGGGCTTTCGCTATACATCATGCTGTGATTTCCGGCGAAATTTTGTTTATGTTCACTAATATTCACTTGATTGACAAATAATTATCAATATTGTATATTTTCCGAAAAAAATTATAAATAAAAATAGTAAAAATGCTTGACTTTGCCGATTATTCATATTATAATCGGTGATAAATATACATCTTTTCGATCTTCATTCACCTTGCACATTCCCATAACCTAACAACAAGGAGAACGACTATGCTGACAAAAAGCGAAAAGCAAATTATGGATTTACTGTGGAGCGTCAACAGACCTCTGTCCTGCTCGGAGATCGTGGAATTATCCGGCGACAAGACCTGGAAGGACAGCTATGTTCATTCTCTGATTAAATCTCTGATGAAAAAAGACGTTGTGGAGATTCAGGCATTTGAGCTGATCTCCCGCAGCTATGCGCGTAAATTTTCGCCGAAGCTGACAAAAGAGGCGTTCTACCTGCGCGAGTATCTAGAAGAAGATCCCGACAACAACACCATGCTCAAACTGTTCAAGGCTTATGCTGAAGCAGCCCGGGACGCGCAGGAGATGAAGGACATCGAAGCTGTTATCAAAAAATGGAAGAAATCTCATACTGAGTAACTCGAATCAATTCCTTATCATTTTTCATGTTGTTTCGCAAACAGCCGCCTGTATGGGCGGCTGTTTGTGTTTGGGTAACAGCATTATCCGATACGTCCGACGTTGGTATCGGTCGCAAGATTGTCGATAGAGTACAGCACCAATACTTTATCTATCCCTTCACGCTCGATCAGCTCGGAAACGGGCTGCATATAGTAACGGAAGTCAACCATGATGATCTCGCTGTAATGATCGGACAAAAACGGCACCAGCGAATGGGCAAAGCTGTCCTTGATGACCAACAGCTTCTCGTTTGAGGTCGCGTTCGCGTTTTTGATGACCGTGAAAGGATGGTTGCCGTCAAGGTAGACGGGATACTTGTCATCCTCTTCGAGATGGGTATAGTAGAACATATCCGCCTGTTCGGTCGTGTCAGCGCCCTCGGTGATAGCGGTCGTAACCGACGCATCGTTTTTCAGATTATCCCAGACCTCCAGCGTATCAGGGGGCGTCATCCAGAAGCCCGACGATGAGTAGGTCGTGCCGTAGAAGCCGGGATATGAGGTGATAGTATACTCGCTCTGCTCCAGCGGCGTGTAGCCGAGGGTCTTGCCCAGCTCACGGTAGGCGGTATACGCGCCGTAAGCCGTCCAGTGATGGTCGGTCTTGTAGTATATCTGATTGCCGTCGGCATAGGCGTTCTTGAAGGTATCGCGGATATCGACGAAGTTGACGGATTTCAGCGTTTCCTGCATCTGCGCGAACATCTCGTCGTCACGATACTCGCGGTGAACAGCGGGCAGGATATCGGTGCAGATGTAGCCGGTCGAAGGCGCGATCATCACAGTAGTGTCGACGGGACAGCTCTCGGCAAACTCCTCGATATAACCAACGTTGCGCATGAGATTGCTCATATCCTCGGGATCGTTAACAAGGTAGTCGTCAGAACACTTGTAGATACCGTTCGAGCCGTTGTTGCCGATGAAATAGTTATAATAGGACGCGAAGCCTACCCAGAAGTTGCGCCCCGCAGTCTGGTCGGAGAGGAATTTTTCAAAATCCTCGCCGAAATCGCCTGACATCAGACTTTGGAAGCTGAACGCGGGAGCTTGCTGGAGATAGCGCTTCTCGGAGGAACTGTATTCTTTTTTCGGCAGGACAATGAACAGCACCATCATCGCCGTGATAAACAGCACAAAGATGACAGCCGGTAAACATTTGTACAGCTTTTTCATACATTTCCTCCCTTCTTTATTTCTACGAAATGAGGGGTTAGGTTCTAAAACGCAACCATCCCTCGTTCCTCACTGTTAAAATCTGAAGTATAAGAACGGGTTATAGCTCTGGGAGACCAGCAGCGCGGTCGAGATGCCCAGCACCACGATGCAGAACGCGGTTTTCAGCACAGGAGCCGCCTTGGTGTTTTCGATCTTGTGGTAGAGGTTTGTCATCACAGGGGTAGAGGCAAACGCCGCTACCAACAGCATCGGCAGATAAGACAGCGCCAGCGCACCCGCGTCAGCGGAGATCACCGTGCCGCCGAAGCCGAACATCGAGGTGATGAACGCGCCCATCTCATTCAAATCGCTGAAGTAGAACAGCACCCATCCGAAGATGATGAAAAACAGCGCGTAGATATGCTGCACAGCAGCAGGCGCTTTGGCGAGCCACTTTTTCAGCACGAACTTTTCGAGCACCAGCAGCAGTCCGAAGTACAGACCCCAGAAGATGAAATTGAAGTCGGCGCCGTGCCAGAAGCCGGTCAAAAACCAAACGATCAACAGATTGAGTATCTGCCGCGCGACGCCCTTACGGTTGCCGCCCAGCGGAATATAGACATACTCTCGAAACCAAGTTCCCAGCGAGATATGCCATCTGCGCCAGAACTCGGTGATACTTTTAGAGATATACGGATAATTGAAGTTCTTAAGGAACTCAAAGCCAAACATGTTACCCAGACCGCACGCCATGTCTGAGTAGCCCGAAAAGTCAAAGTAAATCTGAAAAGAATAGGCGATAATACCGATCCATGAGCCGAGCCAGCCGTTGGGTACCTGGTTCTTCAAGAGGTTATCCCACAGCGCGCCCATCTGGTTCGCGATCAACACCTTTTTCGCCAGACCTACACAGAAGATACACACGCCCTTGGTAAAGTCGTCGAGCGTTTCTCTGCGGTGATTGAGCTGATAGGCGACGTCCTTATAGCGGACGATCGGGCCGGCGATCAGCTGGGGAAACAGCGAAACATAGGTACCGAAGGTGATGATGTTCTTCTGCACCGGCGCGTCGCCGCGATAGACGTCGATCGAGTACGACATCGTCTGGAAGGTGTAGAAGGAGATGCCGATCGGCAAAGGAATCTTTAAGATCGGAATGTTCAGGAACGGCAGATAGTTGAGCGTTTCGGTGAGGAACCCGGCGTACTTGAAAAAGCCCAGCAAACTCAGGTTGATGATAACCGAAGCGACAACAAAGCCCTTCGCTTTTTTCTTGTTTGTCTCACGGTATTTGCTGATGAAATAGCCGCAGGTATAGTCCACGATTGTGGAGAAAATCATCAGTGTGACGAAGATCGGCTCTCCCCAGCCGTAGAAGATGAGGTTCACGATGAACAGGAGAAGATTGCGCCACTTGCGCGGGCAGACATAGTACAGTATCAGCACGATCGGCAGATACAAAAACAAAAACAGCAGTGATGAAAATACCATAGTGAACCTCCTTTCTTTTATATTGTCGCAGAAACGAGCCGTATCCGTCCGCAGGCGGTCATCAACCGTCCGATTCTTTAGAACGGTATATTTTTCTTAAAATCCTCGCCGCACTTCGGACAGTGGATATGCTGGACGCCGGTGCGTTTTTTCAGCCTGAGCTGCGCCTTACAGTAGGGACAGCGCAGATAGCGGTGGGTCTTAAAATCCCTGATTTTCATATACTGACGCTTGAAAAAATCCGCAACCGCCGTATAAATGCTGACAAAGCGATTATTCTCATACATCCGCTTGGTGATGTTGGTCGACAGCGAGCGAAAGATCGCGAGCGCGCCAAGCAGCAGAACGATAATCATCAGGATCGGGCTGCGCGCGAAGATGTTAATGACGTACAGCGCCGCCGCCAAAATCCAAATCAGCGTATTCAGTTTATCGTGGCCGTATCTGCCCTGCATGAACTCTGCGGCTTTCTGTAAAAAATTGCGCACACTGTCACCTCGTTTCTTCCGTAAGGGCGGCTTATGCCGCTTTACCTTTAATATTACCATATGCAAATGGTGTTTTCAAGAAAATAATTCCTGATGACTATTGAAGTTTCACGAAAGAAGCGGTATACTTTTATGCAGAATGACAAAACAGTGAGGCGTCGGTAACCGGATAGCGCAGGAAGCGTTTTGTACTTCGGATTCCTATGATTGTAGAATCCAACGCTTGATTTTTTCGTTTCAATCAAGGGTTCTGCCAATCAACTCCTCACGAAACAAAGGTGATTTATGGAACGAATCAAACGAACCCTGCGCCATGACGCGACGCGGGTCAAGCAATATATCCTGTCCTTTCTCAAATGGACTTTGATCGCGGTCGTGACGGGCGTAATCGGAGGCGTTCTGGGAACAGGATTTCGCATCGCGATCAGCTACGTTACCGATATCCGGCTGGATCATCCGTGGCTGTGCTATCTGCTGCCCGCGGGCGGCGTCGCGATCGCCTTTTTGTACCGTGTGACAAAGCTCAGCGGTCACGCCGATACCAACCTCATCATCAACTCGGTACGCACGGATGAAAAAGTGCCCATCCTGCTTGCGCCGGTCATCTTCCTGTCCACCGTCATCACCCATCTTTTCGGCGGCTCGGCAGGCAGAGAGGGTGCGGCATTACAGCTGGGCGGTTGTATCGGCAGCTTTATCGGCAGGGTCGTGCGTCTCGGTGAAAAGGACATGCACATCGCCGTGATGTGCGGCATGAGCGGACTGTTCTCTGCTCTGTTCGGCACGCCGCTGACCGCCACCGTCTTCGCGATGGAGGTCATCTCGGTCGGCATCATCTACTACAGCGCGTTTTTGCCGTGCATCGTATCGGCGCTGTCGGCGTTCGCGATGACAAGAGTCTTTGGTTTGGAGGGGATCAGCTACTCGCTGGAGGACGTTCCCAAGCTGAATCTCGTCAGTGTCCTGACCGTCGCGGCTCTGGGTCTGGCGGCGGCGCTTGTCAGCATCGTGTTCTGCCTGATGCTCGAGAAAACCCATCACTATGCCGCAAAGTACTTCAAGAATGAATACCTGCGTACCGCGGTCGGCGGCACAGCCGTCGCGCTGCTGACCCTTTTGATCGGCACGCGCTATAACGGTATCGGTGCAGAGGTGATCGGCCAGGCGATCGAAGGGGGTACGGCGCTGCCGTATGACTTCATCCTCAAGATGATCTTTACCGCGCTGACCATCGGCTTCGGCTACAAGGGCGGCGAGATCATCCCCACCTTTTTCATCGGCGCGACGATGGGCGCGACCCTCTCTCCCCTCTTGGGACTGCCGCCGACCTTCGGCGCGGCGATCGGGCTGGTGGCGCTGTTCTGCGCTGTAGTCAACTGCCCCATCGCCTCGATCATCCTCTCGATCGAGCTGTTCGGCAGCAAGGGTCTGATTTTCTTTGCCGTAGCGCTGTGTATCAGCTATATGCTGTCGGGCTACTACAGCCTGTACTCGGGTCAAAAGATCATGTACTCTAAACGCAGAGCGAGATTTATCAACCGCAACGCTAAATAATTATACTAATCCTTAATTAAATCTTTATCATTTATTGGGCTAAATTTCGCATAGCTTTGTTGGACTCCTTGACAGGCGCCAGCCTGCCCGCGTCGCCCGCCGTGCTCTGCAAAATTTATCCCTAATATCTGATTAAATCTTTTTATTAAGGATTAGTATTAACCAAAAAATGACCGCCATCCTCAACAGGATGGCAGTTTTTCATTCGGTATGTATGTCAAACACATACACGATCGCGTCGGCTTATTGGAAGATTACCGCTATCAGTAATCCGTCAGCAAGTCGATGTTATATTTTTCGACTTCATTGAAATCGCTCGTGGTGAAATTCGGATTCGCATAGTACCACGGCTTGGATTCATAATACGCTCGGATGCTGCTGTTCTTAAAAACATAGCCGTTGCGCGCGTAGATTTCATTGATCGCGTCCTGTGCAAAGCTGCCCGATACCGAAGAGCCTCCCATCGAACTCAGCTTTGCTGAGATCTCGCTATAGCTGAGCTTTCGGGAAGAAGAATCGGGAAAAACAAAGTCAGACGGATTATAGACATAACTCGGATTATAGTGCCCGTAATAAACATAGGTCGTGTTTGAGCCGCCATTGTTTGAGTCTTCATCCTTTTTCGAATCCTCGTCCTCTTTTACCGTTACGGTACAGGAAGCCTGCACACCGTTGGAAGCTTTACAAATGATGTTGACATATCCGGCACTTACGCCCGTTACATATCCTTCGCTATTCACCAGCGCAACGGTTTCATCAGAAGATGACCATGTCAGCATGGCGTCCGCCGATTCGGCAGGCGTTATGCTCGCAGTCAGCTGGATTGTCTTACCGACGTACATGCCGGCAGTCTGCTTATCCAACGTAATCTTGGTGACATCTGCCTCTTGCGAGGCAACAGAACCGGCGTCGGCAGCCGACTTGTCGGCTGAATTACCGGTCGTATTGGCTCCGCAACCGGTGAGCATACCGATGCAACTCAATGTAAGCACACATATCATCGCGATACCCTTTCGGGCGTTTTTCAAAAATATCCCCTTGCGCATAACACCCTCCTGCAAGCTCTTTTATCACTTACATGATAGCAGACTTTCTCTGCTTTTGCAATAGCTTTTGTACTTTCCGCCCGATATTACGACAACGCCCGGCAACACCTCAGACAGCTTGCACCCTAACACATCAAACCCATACGCAACCGCGTTGGCGGAGTGAGCGTCGGACGACAGAACAAACCGTCCGCCATGCTCCTTGATATAAGCCTGTATCTCGGCGCTCGGATAAGGAGAAGTACGGTATCCGCGCGAGATCGCGCCGGTGTTGATCTCGAACGGTACGTCTGATTTCAGCAATTCATCGACCGCTTTCTGCCATGCCGCGACATAGCGCGGATGGGCGGTATCAAAGAGCGGTTCGCGCTCGATGAACTTTGAGATCAGGTCAAAGTGTCCGATGATATCACAGTCGGTTTTGCGCACAACATCCGCGACGGTTGCGAAATACGCTTCGCACAAAGCATACGGATCACCGTCAAAATGCTTCTTGATCGCATCGCGGAGTATCTCGATACTCTCGTCGACGGGGATATACTCATCGTCAGCCTTGATATAATGCACCGATCCGATCACATAGTCAAAGTCGTCGGTCGGATAGTCGGAGTAATAATCCTGCTCCACACCGCACAAGACATGGATGCGGTCAAAGTACTTTGCTCTGAGATATCTCAGCTCGGCAAGATAGCGCGGAACATCCGCCTTTTGCATACAGTAGCTTGTGTCGAAAAAGGTGTAGCTGTGTGCGCTGATCCCAACCGTATCCAACCCTTTGTCGATGGCAGAAAGCACCATATCCTCGGGTGTATCATGACCGTCACAGTAGACGGTGTGCATGTGCAGATCCTTAGTTGTCACCTGTCATCTTCTCCTGCTTGACCTTTTTGTCAATGACATGGCGAGACGCGAGTTCTCTGTGGATGTCCTCCAGCGAAATGCCCTGCTCAATCATCAGCACCATGACGTGGTACGCAAGGTCGGCAATCTCATAGATGGTTTCTTTCTTATCCTCGGCTTTAGCGGCGATGATAACTTCGGTACATTCTTCGCCGACTTTCTTCAAGATCTTGTCCAGACCCTTATCAAACAGGTAGGTAGTGTAGGAGCCCTCCTGCGGATCGGTCTTGCGACCCTTAATCAGCTCGATCAAGCCCTCGTAGGAAAACTCTTTCAGTTCGTCGCTCTGCCAAACGGGATTGGTAAAGCACGAGGTTGTTCCCAGGTGACACGCGGGGCCGTCAGGCTCCACCATCACCACCAGCGCGTCTTTGTCACAGTCGGCGGTGATGCTGACAATGTGCTGGTAGTTTCCTGAGGTCTCGCCCTTGAGCCACAGCTCCTGACGCGAACGGCTCCAAAAGCAGGTCAAGCCCTTTTCCATGGAGATTTTCAGGCTTTCTTCGTTCATATACGCGACGGTCAACACCTGCTTCGAAATGCTGTCCACCACGACCGCAGGGATCAGACCCTTTTCGTCAAATTTCAGTTCATTGATGTCGATCATATTGATATCCTCCGTTTATACTCTCGTGGGAATCCCCGCTCTTGCCATCTCTGCTTTCAGATCGGCGATCTTGACCTCGCCGAAGTGGAAGATGGACGCCGCAAGACCCGCGTCGACCTTGGGCAACGTTTGAAACAGGGTGATGAAATCTTCTATCTTACCCGCGCCGCCCGAGGCGATCACAGGTACGTTCACGGCGTCAGACACCGCTTTGAGCATTTCCAGATCAAAACCGCCTTTCACGCCGTCTGTGTCAATAGAGTTGAGCACGACCTCGCCCGCGCCGTTGTCGACACAGCGTTTGATCCAAGAGATCGCTTCCATGCCGGTATTCTCGCGACCGCCCTTGGCGTAGACACGGAACACACCGTCGACGCGCTTGACGTCAGCGGAAATAACAACGCACTGGTCACCGTAGATCTTGGCGGCTTCGTAGATCAGGTCGGGGTTGCGGATCGCGCCGCTGTTCACGCTGACCTTATCCGCGCCGCATTTTAAAACGCGGTCAAAGTCCGAGATCGTATTGATTCCTCCTCCGACGGTCAGAGGAATAAAAACACAGCGCGCTGTGTCGGTCAGGATATCGGTGAAGAGCGCTCTGCCCTCGGCGGACGCGGTGATATCGTAGAACACCAGCTCGTCAGCGCCGCAGGAGCTGTAGTACTGCGCAAGCTCCACGGGTGAAGCGACGTCGTTTAAGCCTTCAAAGTTCACGCCCTTGACGACTCTGCCGTTTTTCACATCCAGACAGGGGATGATGCGTTTCGTAATCATTGTACCGCCTGCACCGCCTCTCGTAAGTTGATCGCGCCGGTGTAGTACGCCTTGCCGATGATGGCGGCGTACATGTCCATCTCTTGAAGCGCGACGATATCGTCCATGCTCGACACACCGCCCGAAGCGGTGATATCGACCTTGTATCGGCGGGAAAGGGTGCGGTAGAGGTGCAGGTTTGTACCCTGCATCGCGCCGTCCTTGCTGATATCGGTGCAGATGATGGTCTTGACGCCGAGGTTCTGCATCTTCTCAAAGAACTCGTCGGCAGTCACCTGAGAACGCTCCAGCCAGCCTTTGACCGCGATGAAGCCGTCTTTGATATCCGCGCCTACAGCGATTTTGTCGCCGTGTTTTTCGACAGCCTTTTTCAGAAAAACCTCATCCTTGATCGCCGCCGTGCCTAAGATTACACGGTCGATACCGGCGTCAAGATAGCGGTCGACGACCTCCATCGAGCGGATACCGCCGCCGATCTCACAGTATAAGCCCGATTCTTTTTTGATTTTCAAAACGGTTTCAAAATTAGGGGTACCGCCGTCACGCGCGCCCTCCAGATCGACGATATGGATATGCTTCGCGCCGCAGTTCTTAAAATCCAGCGCGATCTCTTCCGGATGATCGCTGTAAACGGTCATCTGATCGTAGTCGCCCTTAAACAGGCGCACCGCCTTGCCGCCGACAATGTCGATAGCAGGGAATAATAACATAAGAGCATTACCTCCTTAGAGGGGAATAATTGAAACGCTTTATCGCTTCGGGAAAGTCGATTGAGTTAGGAATTAGGAATTAGGAGTTCCTCATTTCTCATTCCTAATTTGAATTAAATCTCACAAAACGCTTTGAGGATCTTCAAGCCGACCTCGCCGCTTTTCTCGGGATGGAACTGGCAGCCGTAGACGTTCCCGCGTTCTACGGAAGCGGTCAGCTCGGCAGAATACTCCGCAACAGCGGTGACCGAATCGTCGCAATCTGCCGCATAGTATGAATGGACAAAATAAACACAGTCACCGTCGTAGATATACTTGAAAAGCTCGCTGTTCTTTTTGAAGATCAGCGGATTCCAGCCGATGTGGGGAATCTTGAGGTTCTTGTCGATCACGTCGGCGATCGGCTTAACCGAGCCGTGTATCAGCCCGAGTCCCTCGTGCTCGCCGTACTCGTAGCTTTTTTCAAACAACAGCTGCATGCCCAGACAGATACCCATGATAGGCTTGCCTCCTGCCACTTCACGTTTCACCACATCCGCCATGCCGCTGTCCTTGAGCTTCTTTGCAGCGTCCTCAAACGCGCCGACGCCGGGCAGTATCAAACGATCCGCCTTTGCGATAATCTTGGGGTCATCCGTCACAACCGCTTCGCGGCCGATAGCGGCAAAGGATGATTTCAGCGAAAAGAGATTGCCGACGCCGTAGTCGATGATGGCGATCATCACAGCACCCCCTTGGTAGAGGGAATCTCGTCCTTGAACGCCTCGTCGATCGAAACCGCCTGCTTCATCGTTCTGCCAAAGGCTTTGAACGTACCCTCGATGATATGGTGGCTGTTCTTGCCCTCGAGCTGTTTTATATGCAGGGTGAGGTTTGCGTTGCGAACAAAGCCGAGGAAAAATTCTTCCGCAAGCTCTGTATCGAAGGCGCCGACCTTCTGCGTCGGGATATGCAGGTCAAAATTGAGGTAGCTTCTGCCCGATATATCGACCGCCGAGAGGATCAAAGTCTCGTCCATCGGGAGGATAAAGCTGCCATAGCGCACAATACCGCGCTTGTCGCCGAGCGCCTGCTCAAACGCCTGTCCCAGCGCGATACCGATATCCTCGACCGAGTGGTGGTCGTCAACATAGGTGTCGCCGTTGCAGCTAAGCTCCAAGTCAAATCTGCCGTGTTTCGCGAACAGGGTCAGCATATGATCGAGGAAGCCGACGCCGCTGTTGACAGTACTCTTGCCTGTGCCGTCGAGGTTCAGCCTGAGGGAGATATCGGTTTCTTTGGTGGTTCTTTTGATCTCAGCGGTTCTCATGTGTTATCCTCCAAAATCTCTCGAATATTCTTGAGCAAAATGTCGATCTGCTCCTTGGTGCCCACGGTAATGCGGTTATAGTCCCTGATACGCTCCTTGGAAAAATGACGCACCAGCACGCCGCGTTCTTTCAGCGCTTCATAGAGCCTGCCGCCGTCAAAAGAGGGGTGTTTCGCAAAAACGAAGTTAGTCATCGAATCGGTGTGGACAAAACCGAGCTTTTCCAGCTGAGCTGTCAGATAGGCACGGTTCTCGATAATGGTTTTGCAGTTTTTCTGCGTATATTCTTCATCCATCAAGGTTCCGACGCCCGCCGCCTGAGTCATGCTGTTGACGTTGTAGGGGTTGGTGGAATACTTGATGGTGTTCAGGTCTTGGATCAGCCTCTTGTTCGCGATCGCCATGCCCAGTCTGCCGCCCGCTAAAGACCGCGACTTCGAAAAGGTCTGAGTAACCAGCAGGTTATCGTAGTCATGAATCAGGCTGACCGCGCTCTGTGCGCCGAAGTCAACATACGCTTCATCAACGATGACGACGTTATCGGGATTGCTTTTGAGAATCCTTTCGATCTCACAAAGCGGCAGAGCGACGCCTGTCGGGGCGTTGGGGTTAGCGATAAAGATGGTTTTGTTGACGCCGATGTAATCGTCCGCTCTGACGGTAAAATCCTCTTTGAGCGGAATCTCGATATACGGAATACGGTTCAGCGCCGCGAAAACCGAGTAAAAACCGTAGGTGATGTCGGCAAACACCGCGGGATGAGCGTCGTCGCAAAACGCCATGAACGCAAAGTTCAGCGCGTCGTCCGATCCGTTGGTAAAGATCACCTCATCCGTGCCGATACCGTAGACCTCGGCGAATTTTTCCGTCAGTTTGGCGCAGGTAGGGTCGCAGTAAAGCTGTAGGCTCTCAGCCGCGTTCGCCGCGAGCTTCCGTGCGTTCGGCGAAGGCGGAAACGGACTTTCGTTGGTATTGAGCTTAACATACTGCATATCCCTAGGCTGTTCGCCGGGGGTGTAAGCCTCCAGTACGCTGTATTTTTCACTGAAAAAGCGGCTCATGTTTCGTCCTCCAGACGGATAACCGCAGACTTGGCATGGCCGGTCAGCCCCTCCTGACGCGCGAAATACGCGACGTCCTCGGCAACGCGCTTTAAGGCGTCGGCGGTATAGTAGGTGTACTGGGTCTTTTTGACAAAGTCATCCACGCTCAGGGGGCTGCTGAATTTCGCCGTACCGGAGGTCGGCAGGGTGTGGTTGGGGCCTGCGAAGTAGTCGCCCAACGCTTCGGGACAGTTGCGTCCCATGAAGATCGACCCCGCGTGACGAATCTTATCAAGCCAGTCAAAGGGATTGTCCACGCACAGTTCAAGGTGTTCGGGAGCGATCTCGTTGGCGATGTCGATCACGACGCTGAGGTTATCGGCAACGATGATCTTGCCGTTGTTATCAATCGACGCGCGCGCGATCTCGGCGCGGTCGAGCAGAGGAATCTGTCTTTCCAGCTCGTCGGAAACAGCGTTCGCAAGGGTCTTGGAGTCGGTGACCAGCACCGCGGAGGCGTTTTTGTCGTGCTCAGCCTGGCTCAGCAGGTCTGCCGCGACATGGCGCGGATTACTCTTGCCGTCCGCGACAACCAAAATCTCGCTGGGGCCGGCGATCATGTCGATAGACACTGTGCCGTACACCTGCTTTTTTGCTTCGGCAACAAAGGCGTTGCCGGGGCCGACGATCTTGTCGACCTTGGGGATAGACTCGGTGCCGTAAGCCAAAGCCGCGATTGCCTGCGCGCCGCCGACCTTAAAGATCTTGTCCACGCCCGCGACGTAAGCCGCCGCCAAAATAGCGGGATTTACCGTGCCGTCAGCCGACGGAGGGGTCACCATAACCACCTCGCGCACGCCTGCGATCTTCGCGGGGATCGCGTCCATCAGCACGGTGGAGGGGTAAGCCGCCGTACCGCCGGGGACATACAGTCCCGCGCGGTCAACAGGGATGATCTTCTGACCGATGACGATACCGTCCGTATCGTTGATGATGAAGCTCTGCCGCTTCTGCGCCTCGTGGAATTTGCGGATATTCTTCGCGGCATGCTCCAAAATACCGATGAACTCGGGTTCAACCGAAGCACGTGCCTTGTTGATCTCTTCGCGCGAAACCTGCAAAGAGGACAGCTCCGCCTTATCAAAGCGCGCGGTATAGTCAAAGAGGGCTTTGTCGCCGTTCTCTCTGACGGTTTTGATGATATCGGAAACGACGTCCGCAACCGACGAGGTCGGCTCAAAGCGAGCGAAGATCTCGTCGTAGGACAGCTCGTTGTAGTTCAAAATTTTGATCATAGATACCTCCGTGTTTTAGTGAGGAGTTAGAAGTGAGGAGTGAGGAGTTGATGGTGGGCGTTGCCCACACCCATTGATAATGGGAATCTAAACGTTTTTGTTTGATCCTTTAGGAATCAAAAATGTGGAGCATTTC
>CACWTM010000042.1 GCA_902763855.1 uncultured Ruminococcus sp.
GGGAAGGATTTATCCTTTTAGGCTAATACCCCGCCCGAGCATAGCGAGGGTAAAGTGTCCGGCGGACACTTTAGTGCTTGCACCGGGGAAGTTTATTATGTCACATCAACGCAGCTTGCGCGGTCATTCCGACCTGGGTATACACCAGATAGCTCATACAGCAGAATACAGCCGTCAGCGCGTACATGCCGCGCCTGAACCATACGGCTGCGGGCTTTTGGCTGACCTTCGATTGCTGTAACGCTATCCCCATACCCATCGCGCACAGCGGTATCAACAGCATGCAGTAGCGGATGTTGTAGGTGCAGGAGTAGGGATAGGCGAAGGAGAACAGATAGTAGCTGACAAGCTCCGTGCCGAACAGCAGGCTGAAGTAGACCCTTTCCGCCCCGGTCAAAAAACCGCTTTTCTTTATCATCATGACGATAAAGCAGATCAGACAGCTCAGGAACAGCGCCGCCGAGATCCAGAACAGGATCGGACCGATCAGGTGAATCTGAGGAAAGTGGCGGTCGCAGATGCAGCAGTAGCACTCGTCAAACATCGCGGTCTTGAAGAGACCGATCGTCGGATTGTACTCGTTAAACGGCGCGCCGACAAGGGTGATCGAGCCGTAAACATAGCTGAGCTGACCGTCGCCGAAGCTGAACAGCCGCTGTGCAAGCGGAAGATCGCCGGTGTACATGAAGCTGAGCTCGCCCAAGTCCGGGATATAGGTAAGAGGGATTTGGAATAGAATCAGGTTGCGTACCTGCCACCAAAGTCCCAACGGCACGCAGATCACGCCGAAAACAGCGTACTGAACGATGAAGGTCAGCGGCTTTTTGATGTTTTTGACAAGGATCACGAGAAAAACGAACGCCGCAGCCGGCGCAACCATCCATCCCGAGAGCTTGGTCATCATACCCAGTCCGACGCACAGGGCGAGGGGGATGATGTTCTTCATCGCGGGTTCGCGGTACCAGCGCAGTCCCCACATCACCGACGCCGCCATGAACAGCATGAGCAGCATATCGTTGTTGTATGAGCCGCCGAAGATGATGAAGGTCGGATGAAAGCAGATCAGCGCGATCGCCGCGACCAGCGGCTTGCCGCAGAGCCTGACCATGCGGAAAATACGGTAGCAGACGATCATCGTCAGACCGGAGTAGAGCATGGGCAGAATCTGGATTGCCTCACACGCTTTGGAAAACTCTGTCCCCAGCGAGTACAGCAGCCTCAGCAGCGCCGCCATCAGCCAGTGGTGAAGCGGCGGATGGTAGTACTGGTCATAAAACCTGACGTCAAAGTCAGGCAGCTTCAAGCCGTTGTCAAACCAGTATCTGATGTAGCCGGCGTGTCCGTATGGGTCATAAAATCCGCCGAAATCGTGCTGGCGTTCTCCCGCGCTTGTGTACAGGACATAGACAAAGCGGATTGCCATGCCCAGAAACATCATCAGCGCGATGATCGCCGTGTCGCTGAGCAAGCGGTTCGCGCGGAGAAACAGCGCCGTCACCGTCATTGTGATGACGGCAATGATCGCGACGGCGACAGCTTTGTTCTGCACGTAACCTACAGTGAGCATAGCGGCCGTGATACCCAACAGGGAAACGCCTGTGAGGATCGCTTTCTCAGCGGAGTTTTTGCCTAGGTTGAAGAGGAAGATCACCGCGACGGCGATCACCCCCGGCACGATGCCGAGGTAGATACAGCTTGAGGTTGTGATGTTAGCGCGGTCGGCGAATCCGAACGGCAGGAGGATGCCGCAGAGAAGAACGGTCAGCAGGTACGGATGCCGCCGCATAAGGTTGAATAGCCCTTGTGCAGAGCGTTGCTTGACGGAGGTCATCGACATCCGATCAGACGTTGAAGCGGAACAGGACGACGTCGCCGTCCTTCATGACATATTCCTTGCCCTCCGAGCGGACAAGGCCCTTTTCTTTAGCAGCCGCCATCGAGCCGCAGGCGATCAGATCATCATAGGCGATGACCTCGGCGCGGATGAAGCCGCGTTCAAAGTCGGTGTGAATTTTGCCTGCCGCCTGAGGCGCCTTGGTACCCTTTTTGATTGTCCAGGCGCGTACCTCGGGCTTGCCGGCGGTGAGGTAGGAGATCAGCCCCAAGAGCGTGTAGCACTCGCTGACAAGGCGGTCGAGACCGCTCTGCTCCAGCCCCAGATCGCTCAGGAACATTTCCTTTTCTTCTTTGTCCATCTCGACGATCTCGGCTTCCATCTCGGCGCAGATGGGCAGCACGCCCGCGTTCTGCTCCGCGGCGATCTCACGAACTCGTTTGAGCCTTTCGTTACTTTCGATACCGTTCGCAAAGTCGTCCTCGCTCATGTTCGCGGCAAAGATGACGGGCTTGTTGGTCAGGAGAGCGACTTCCGAGAGCAGCGCCTTTTCGTCGTCGTCACACTCGACCGCTCTTGCGGGCTTGCCTTCGTTGAGGGCGTCCAGGACGCGCTTGAAAAAGTCGACCTGCGTCTGAAATTTTTTGTCGCCCTTGACCATCTTCTGCGCCTTGTCGATTCTTCGTTGTACCATCTCGACGTCCGACAGGATCAGCTCAAGGTCGATGGTCTCGATATCTCTGGCGGGGTCTACGCTGCCCTCGACGTGGATGATATCGTCGTTGTCAAAACAGCGCACAACGTGAACGATCGCGTCGCACTCTCGGATGTTGCTGAGGAACTTGTTGCCCAGCCCTTCGCCCTTGCTCGCGCCCTTGACCAGCCCCGCGATATCGACAAACTCAATGGTGGCGGGGGTGTACTTTTCGGGATCGTACATCTCGGCGAGCTTGTCCAGCCGCTTGTCGGGAACGGCTACCACGCCGACGTTCGGCTCGATGGTGCAGAAGGGATAGTTCGCGCTCTGCGCGCCCGCGTTGGTAATCGCGTTGAACAGGGTGGACTTGCCGACGTTCGGCAGTCCGACGATTCCTAGTTTCATAGTTCTTCAATCTCCTTTGTGCAATAACTGCCCATTATGCCTTATATATTATCATTATAGATAGGAAAAGTCAATTGAAACGGATATTGACAAAAGGCGGGATTCCAAATAAAATTGTATCGGTGAGACAATATGAAAACTTATGATTACATTTTATTTGATCTGGACGGCACGCTGACCGAAAGCGCCGGGGGCGTGGAGCTCTCGATCGCCCATACGATGGAGGTGCTCAGCCTGCCGTGTCCCGATCTTTCCGACTATACCTTATATATAGGCCCTCCGCTGGAGGACACCTTTCGCGGGATGTGCGCCGTGCCCGAGCCGCTGATACAGGATGCGATGCGGATATACCGCGACTACTACGACGTCGTCGGCATGCCGAACACGCGCGTATACGACGGCGTTTTCCCGATGCTCAGCGCGCTGCGTGAGAGCGGCTGTCAGCTTGCGGTGTGCACCTCAAAGAACGAGCCTGTCGCCGAGAAGGTGGTCGCGCAGCAGGGGCTTTTGCCGTATGTTGACGCGGTCTGCGGCTCGTCGGTCGACGGCTCCCGCAAGGCAAAGGCGGATCTGATCCCATACGCGATGCAGACCCTCGGCTGCACCGACAAGGCGCGTGCTGTGATGATCGGCGACACCTATTTTGACGCGAAGGGCGCGTATCTCTGCGGTGTGGATTTTTTCGGCGTGACCTACGGCTACGGTACGCGTGAGGCGATGGAGAAGTACGGCGCTAAGGCGTTTGCCGCGACGCCCGAGACGCTGGGACGATTGATCTTGAATTAACGCGAGGTCTGCCGCATATACTGTAGCGGTGATGATATGTTTGGTACGCTGCAGGTGAAAAACCGCTTTGTGACGGTGTTCTCGCTGTTATGTCTGTTGATTTTTGTGACGGTATGTCTGCTGACGCTCCGCTTAGGCGCTCCCGATACGGTGGAGATCGGCGGCGAGCGGTATTCTCTGCGCGCGCAGGATGACGCGGATATCGCGGCGTTTTGCGGAAAATGCGGCTGTGAGGTAAGCGAATTGCTTTCAAAGCGGCAGATCACCGTGCCCAAGCGCTGGAACGACGGCTACACAGCGTATAACGAGCTGCAGCGTTCACAGGGCTTTGACCTCTTGCCGTACAAGGGCAAGCCCGCTGACGAGTATGTCTATACGCTTGCCGACAGCGAAAGCCTGCTGTATCTGCTGGTCAGCGACAGCCGTATCATCGGCGGACACCTCGCCGATCCCGACGGCGACAATCTGCGAATGTTGGTGATACCATGAAAGAACGACTGGATAAATATATTTCCTCCCAAACAGCGCTCAGCCGTAAGGAGGCGCAAAAAGCGATCCGCGACAAGCGCGTGACTGTCAACGGCGAGGTGATCCGCGCGGTTGATCTCAAAACCGACCCCGACTCCGATACGGTGACCCTCGACGGACAGGCTCTGTCCTTCAAAAAACACGTTTACTATATGCTCAACAAGCCCGCGGGCGTTGTTTCGGCGACCGAGGACAGGGCGGAAAAGACCGTCCTCGATATCCTGCCCGAACCGCTGCGCCGCAAGGGGATTTTCCCCGCCGGCAGGCTGGATAAGGACACAACGGGTCTGCTGATTCTGACCGACGACGGCGACTACGCCCACCGCATGCTCTCGCCGAAGAAGCATGTCGACAAGCGCTATATCGCCACCCTCGACCGCACGCCCGACGACAGTATCTGTGAGCGTTTTCATGAGGGGATCACCCTCGGCGACGGAACCGCCTGCAAGAGCGGACAAGCCGAGATACTTGTCAACAGCCGCGTGCTGGTCACGATCAGCGAGGGCAAATACCACCAGGTCAAGCGGATGTTTGCCGCGCTGGGGTACAGGGTCACGGCGCTGGAGCGCGTACAGATCGGCTCCCTCAGGCTCGACCCCGCGCTCTCTCCCGGCGAAGTCCGCGAGATGACGGATGACGAGAAGGACAGCGTTTTTGTCGATCCTATCTAACAAATCACACAAAAAGAGAGGGCATTTGGCTTATACATCGGCTTTTTCGTTGTGAAATCGCACAATTATGACCTCTCGTTTTTTTACTTATCGGAATAATGACTAAATTCTTATCTGAATATTTAGTGAAAAAACAAGTGGAAGTGTGCGCCAAAGTGTGCTATATTATAGTCGTACACTTATCATAAGTGCGTAAAGCAAGTTTATCCCGTAGTATTTGCTGCACTTCTTTAGGCGTGCAGATTTGGATAAAAATGGAGGTTTTTTAATGGCTAATGTATCACTCAGACACATTTACAAAATCTACGACGGCGGCGTTACCGCTGTAACCGACTTCAACCTTGAGATTGCGGATAAGGAATTTATCATTCTGGTAGGTCCTTCCGGCTGCGGCAAGTCCACTACCCTTCGTATGGTCGCGGGTCTTGAGGACATCTCCAAGGGCGAGCTGTATATCGGCGACAAGCTCTGCAACGACGTCGCTCCCAAGGACAGAGATATCGCGATGGTTTTCCAGAACTACGCGCTGTATCCCCATATGACCGTTTACGATAACATGGCGTTCGGCTTGAAGCTCCGCAAAATGCCGAAGGATGAGATCAAGCGCCGCGTAGGCGAGGCTGCCCGCATCCTGGGTATCGAACAGTACCTCGACAGAAAGCCGAAGGCTCTCTCCGGCGGTCAGAGACAGCGTGTCGCTCTGGGCCGTGCGATCGTCCGTGATCCTAAGGTCTTCCTGCTTGACGAGCCGCTCTCCAACCTGGACGCAAAGCTCCGCGCTAACATGAGAACCGAGATCTCCAAGCTGTATCAGAAGCTCGGCACCACCTTTATCTATGTAACACATGACCAGACCGAGGCTATGACCATGGGTACCCGTATCGTCGTTATGAAGGACGGCTTCATCCAGCAGGTCGATACTCCTCAGCATCTGTATGATCTGCCCTGCAACGAGTTCGTAGCAGGCTTCATCGGCTCCCCGCAGATGAATTTCATGGACGCTACCCTCGTCAAGGAAGGCGGCAAGTATGCCCTCAAGTTCGACGAGTACACCGTTGTTCTGCCCGAGAGCAAGAACAAGAACGGCGTTCTGGATCCGTATGTCGGCAAGGAAGTTCGCTTCGGTATCCGTCCCGAGCATATGCATGACGAGCCCGAGTTCATCGAGAAGTGTGAAGGCAGAAACGGTGTTATCAACGCGAACGTTGTCGTCACCGAGCTCATGGGCGCAGAGATCTATCTGTATGTCAACATCGGCGGCACCCAGTTCACCGCTCGCGTAGAGCCGACCTCCACCGCGAAGCCCGGCGACTACATCGACGTTGCGTTCGACGTCAACCGTATCCACATCTTCGATAAGGATACCGAGATGACCATCACCAACTGATCGTATCGGTGTTGCTCTGAACAAGTTAAAATTGTGCATTTGCCCGCTGTGTTATCACGGCGGGCTTTTTGCGTTTTAATATGGATGGATCGTTCCTGCGGATGCGTGGAAAAACGTTGCGGTGAAAGCGTAGGGGAGGGGGTTATGCTCCGCGGTGAACGATATGATACTTAGTATCGCTCCTTGCCAAACTACATCTTGTGGTCAAAAAAACGCTGCGGCACAATTCTCGATATTGTTCACAAAAAGTTTAAAAAATTGTAATATCAGAGCTTTATTTCTGCGTTATTTTCTGTTATATTGCAAATAAGGAATTAACCCATGGCGTATTTTCGTTCAAAAAAGCCGTAAATAAGCCGTTTTTGGTTGTTGGACAAATCCGAAACATTTTCACAAAAGATTACTGCCCTGAAATAATGATGAAGAAATTAAAACTTTTTCGTTTTTTCGCACGAAAAACTACCATCTATTTTTGAAAAAAAGGTTGATTTTTCTCATTCCTTTGTGTAAAATGTATATGAGATAGGTGGCTTCTTTAGGTAAATCACCAAATCGTTCGGTATTTTGACTATTTTTTAAAGACGGAGGAGCATTATGTCCAATAGACTATTTCAGGGAGTAATTCATCAGATGAAGGATGCCATCGACAGAACCATCGGAGTTGTGGACGAGACTTCGGTTGTCATCGCCTGTTCCGAGCTGGGACGCATCGGCGAGGTCAACGAGAGCATCACCGCCGACACCCTCTCGGCGACGGTTCCGTTTGTCATCAACGGCCATACCTTCAAGTCCTTCGGTTCTTCCACCAGAGCCGAGTATGCGGTATTTGTACAGGGCAGCGACGAGATCGCGCAGAAATACGCCCAGCTGCTGGCGGTATCCCTGTCGTCCATCAAGCAGTATTATGACGAAAAGTACGACCGTTCTAACTTTATCAAGAACGTTATCCTCGACAACATCCTCCCCGGCGATATCTATCTGAAAGCGCGTGAACTGCGCTTCAACAGCGACGTCAGCCGTGTGGTTATGCTGATTAAGATCACCTCAAAAACCGACGTTTCCGCCTTTGATGTGGTACAAAACCTCTTCCCCGATAAGTCGAAGGATTTTGTCATCAACATCAACGAGACCGATATCGCGCTGGTCAAGGAGATCAAACCCGGTATCTCGACCAAAGACCTCGAGAAGCTCGCGGGTTCCATCGTCGACACCCTCTCCACCGAGTTCTACACCCACTGTGTTGTCGGCATGGGCACCACCGTGACCGGTATCAAGGATTTGGCACACTCCTTCAAGGAAGCGCAGGTCGCGCTTGAGGTCGGCAAGGTCTTTGACACCGAGCGCACCATCGTCACCTACGACAACCTCGGAATCGCCCGTCTGGTCTATCAGCTGCCGACCACCCTGTGCGAGATGTTCCTCAAAGAGGTCTTCAAGCGCGGTTCCATCGACAGCCTCGACCAGGAGACCCTGTTTACCATCCAGAAGTTCTTTGAGAACAACCTCAACGTCTCCGAGACCTCCCGCAAGCTGTTTGTACACCGCAACACGCTGGTCTACCGTTTGGAGAAGATCAAGAAGCTGACCGGTCTCGACCTGAGAGAGTTCGAGGACGCCATCGTCTTCAAGGTAGCTTTGATGGTCAAGAAGTACCTGACCTCCAGCCCGACAAAGTACTGATCGGCTGATCCTGTGCTTCGGCACGTTTCGATATATCATCAATAATCCGAACAAAGACGGCTCTGCCGTCAGCGAAAGGCATTACTATGATTGAATTTAAAAACGTATCCAAGGTATATGAATCTAACGGCGTTCACGCGCTGGATCATGTATCCCTCAAAATCAATAAGGGCGAGTTCGTCTTTATCGTAGGCGCTTCCGGCGCGGGCAAAAGCACCTTCCTCAAGCTGATTATGCGCGAGGAAACGCCCACCTCCGGCTCGATCGTTGTCAACGATATGCACCTCGAGAACATGAAACGCCGCAAGGTGCCGTACCTCAGGCGTACGATGGGCATTGTTTTCCAGGACTTCCGTCTGATCTCCAAGATGACGGTCTATGAGAACGTCGCCTTCGCGATGCGCTGTGTCGGCAAAAAGAATGATACGATCAAAAAGCGCGTTCCGTACATCCTGGATCTGGTCGGTCTTGCCGATAAGGCAAACGATCACCCCTCCGAGCTGTCCGGCGGCGAACAGCAGCGCGTTTCTTTGGCGCGCGCGCTTGTCAACAACCCCGCGATGATTATCGCCGACGAGCCTACGGGCAACATCGACCCCGAGATGAGCTATGAGATCATCGAGCTTCTGTCCGAGATCAATCTGCGCGGTACGACCGTTCTGGTGGTTACCCACGAGCACGAGCTGGTCAAATCCTTCGGCAAGCGCGTCATCACGATCGACGACGGCAGGGTCGTTTCCGACTCCGATGACAGCCAGTTCGTCGCTATCTGATGGCGGAAAGGAATAGAGTATGAGTAGTTTTGGCTATCTTATCAAAGAGGGCTTCAAAAATCTGGCGCATAACCGTCTGATGAGCTTGGCGTCGATCGGCGTGCTGATCTCCTGTCTGGTTCTGACAGGCTCGGCTGTCATGCTGACCGTCAACGTCTCCAACATCGTTGACTCGGTCGGCGACACCAACGTCACCAAGGTCTTTCTTGATGACAACATGACCAAGCTGGAAGCCGTCTACAAAGGGAAAGAAATTGACAATGTTCCGAACGTTGCCGAGGTGCAGTTCATCGACAAGGACGAATCCATCCAGGCGTATCGCGAACAGCTGGGCGAAGAGGTCTTTGCCAATATGTCCGGCGACGACAACCCCCTGCCGTACTCCTTCAGCATCGTGATGGAGGATCTGTCAAAGTACGACGAGACCATCGCGGCGATCAAAGCCGTGCCCGGGGTCGCCTCTGTCTCATCCCACCGCGAGGTTGCGGAAAAGCTGACCTCCCTGTCGTCCTTTATCACAACGATGAGCCTGTGGATCATCTTGGCGCTGGCGGTTATCTCGCTGTTTATCATCAGCAACACCATCCGCATGACCATGTTCTCTCACCGTTTTGAGATCAGCATCATGAAGTCGGTCGGCGCGACAAACGCCTTTGTCCGCGTGCCGTTCATCATCGAGGGTATCGTCATCGGTCTGGTGTCGGCGGCGGTCGCGATCGGTCTGCTGTTCCTCTTGTCCGACGCGGTCATCAACTCGGTGCAGAAGATCCTCGACTTCCCCTACACACGCTTTACCGACGTCATGTGGCCGATCATCGGCTCGTTTACCGCGGCAGGCGTGCTGGTGGGCGCCTTAGGCAGCGCGGTTTCCATCCGCCGTTTCCTGACCCACGAGGGCAACGAGATCCTCGGCTGGTAAGACGCGCGCGTCTATTGTAAGTAACGATTAACAACCATTAGATTTTATGCATAGGAGTGATTCTATGAAGAAAATACTGACTATATGTTTAGCTGTCGCGCTGCTCGCGTCCTTCCTGATTACCGCTAACGCGAAAACCATCAGCGAAATGGAAGCGGAAAAGGAAGAGCTGCAGTCCCAGCAGGACCAGATTCAGTCTGAGGTCGACAGCAAGAACGCTGAGGTTGCTCAGCAGCAGGGCGAGGTTGACGCTATCGTTGAACAGGTCAAAACCGTGACCGAGGATATCAACGCCTGCAACGATAAGATCACCGCGCTGGAGGACGATATCGCCGAAAAGCAGAAGCTCATCGACGCCGCGAACGTAGAGATCGAGGCAAACATGGACGTTCTGCGCCAGCGTATCAAGACGATCTACATCTCCGGTGACGTCAGCTCCCTCGAGATTATCCTGGGCGCAAAGGACTTCACCGACTTCCTTGACAAGCTCCAGCTGGTCGAGTATGTCAGCAACCATGACGAAAACCTCATCAGCGAGGTCAAGGAACAGCTCAACGCGATCGCCGACGAGAAGAAGGCGCTCGAGGACGACAAGGCTGCCAAGGTCGAGGAGCAGACAACCCTCGAATCCAAGCAGGAAGAGCTGAACACCCTGCTCGAAGAGAACAAAGAGGTTCTCGCGACCTTACAGGGCGAGGCGAGCGACGCGCAGATGAAGCTTGAGCTCAACGAAGATCAGCTCAGCGGTCTGAGCGCGGATATCCAGGAATATTACCGCCAGCAGCGTGAGGCGGCAGCGGCGGCTGCGGCAGCGGCGGCGGCTCAGTCGAGCTCCGATGACAGCGACGATTCCGGCAGCTCCGGCGGCGGTTCCTCCTACAGCTACGACAGCTATGACTCCGGCGACGATTACATCGACGCGGGCGGCGGCTGGGTATGGCCCTGCAGCGGCGTTATCACCTCCCAGTTCCACGAGGGCAGAAGCTACGAGTGGCATGACGCGATCGACATCGGCGCATCGGTAGGCACGCCGATCTACGCGGCGAACTCCGGTACGGTCGTCAACGGCTTCTCCGGCTGCAGCCACTACAGCTCATGGTGCTCCTGCGGCGGCGGCTACGGCAACTTCATCTGGATCCTGCACGACAACGGCTACGAGACCATCTACGGTCACATGTCCCAGACCGCGGTGTCGGTCGGCCAGCGCGTTTCGGCAGGTCAGAAGATCGGTTACGTCGGTTCTACCGGCTGGTCTACCGGTCCTCACGTCCACTTCGAGCTGCGTATCAACGGCGTCAAGAGCAACCCGAACCTGCTGTACTGATAAGCATACATAATTTCAGATCCCTCCGCATAGGATGTTGCGGAGGGATTTTTTATGATGACAGCATTTCATATCGAAGAGCACGACGGCGGGTTTTTTCACCTGTTCAGACGCAACCGCATCCGCGTGGAGCATCGCTACTGCGACTCTGCCCAGCTCAAGTGCGTGACCTATGAACACTACCGCGGCAAAATCGGTTGGTCGTCGATCGACCGTTTTATCAAGGCGCAGCGCAACCGTGTGCTGTGCAACCCCGATCTGCCCTTGCCGGCGGACTGCGGCTACCGGCGTTATGTGTCCCATGAGCTGAGCCGCCGCATGTGCGAGAACGCCGCGCTGTATCTTTTGCGCGCGTGCGACAGGCGGGGCGTAAAGGTCGTGCTGATCGACAACAGCGGCGACAGCGTCGGTCTGACCGAAAACCTGTCTGACTTCTGCGATCCCGTCTACGTCGTCACCGGGGCGACCGAAATCTATGCCGCGCAGGCGGAGTATCTCTTGAACGAAAAAGGCGCCGCCCTGCGGATTTGCCGAGAAAGCGCCTGCCTGCGTGACGCCGACCTGATTATCGCGCCCGAAAAGCTGACGGACACGCTCTGCTGTCCGCGTGACGCACTGATCCTGACCGCTCAGCCGCCCGAAAAACCGCAGAACGCCGCCGCGATATGGGAATACTTCTTTGATCTGCCGCAAAAGTACCGCGAGCTGTGCCCCGACTTCCTCAGGGAGATGTATTTCGCTTCTGCGCTGTACGCGATGGCGGGCGCGAGAGAGCTGGGCGCGGAGCTCTTCACCCGCTGCGGCAACGGCGTTATCCTGCACACGCGCCAAAGTCTTGAAAAGCTCTTGAAAAACCGCTTGTTATCACAGACTGATTCTTGACATCAACCGTCTGTTGGCATATAATATAGGTTGTATGCGAATATCCGAAAGAAACGACTGAAAGGATGATAGATATGGCAAAACCCGTAATGCTCACCGCAGAAGGTTTGAAGCAGCTCGAAGAAGAGCTTGACCTCTTGAAAGGTGTAAAGCGTAAAGAAGTAGCAGAAAAAATCAAGGTAGCGCGTTCCTACGGCGACCTTTCCGAAAACAGCGAGTATGACGACGCCAAAAACGAGCAGGCGATGCTTGAGGCGCGTATCGTTACCATCGAGGCAACCCTCAAAAACGCCGTCATCATCGACGAAGAGGGTATCTCCAACGAGCATATCCACGTCGGCTCCAAGGTCAAGCTGTTGAACCTCAAGACCGACAGCGAGGTGACCTACAAGATCGTCGGCTCCAACGAGGCGAATCCCTCCGACGGCAAGATCTCCGACGAATCTCCTGTCGGACTGGCTCTGTTAGGCCACTCTGTCGGCGACGCTGTCGAGGTGGAAGTACCCGTCGGCGTGATCGGCTTCAAGGTGCTCGATATCTTTAAGTGATCGCAAAAACAAAAACCGAGGTAGGATATGGAACAAAATTTAAATGAAATTCTGAAACTCAGACGAGAGAAGCTCGCGAACCTGCAAAACGCGGGCAAGGATCCTTTCGTCATCACCAAATTTGACCAGACCCACCACAGCGTGGAGATCAAGGAAAATTACGACGAGCTGGAGGGCAAGACCGTCTCTGTTGCCGGCAGAATGATGTTCAAGCGCGTCATGGGCAAAGCTTCCTTCTGCAACATTCAGGACTTGAAGGGCAGTATCCAGGCGTATGTCGCGCGCGATGTGATCGGCGTCGACAGCTATACGGACTTCAAAAAGTATGATGTGGGCGATATCATCGGTATCACCGGCGAGGTGTTCAAGACCAAGACCGGCGAAATCTCGGTACACGCCGCAAGCGTGACCCTGCTCTCCAAGTCGCTCCAGATTCTGCCCGAGAAATACCACGGTCTGACCGACACTGACACCCGCTATCGCCAGCGCTACACCGATCTAATTATGAACGCCGAGGTCAAGGATACCTTTGTCAAGCGTTCCAAGATCATCTCCACCATCCGCCGTTTTCTTGACGAACAGGGCTTCATGGAGGTCGAGACTCCCATGCTGGTTCAGAACGCCGGCGGCGCCGCGGCAAGGCCCTTTGAGACCCACTTCAACGCCCTCGACGAGGATTTGAAGCTGCGCATCTCTCTGGAGCTTTACCTCAAGCGTCTGATCGTCGGCGGACTCGAGCGCGTCTATGAGATCGGCAGAGTGTTCCGCAACGAGGGTCTCGACACCCGCCATAACCCCGAGTTCACCCTGATGGAGCTTTATCAGGCTTACACCGACTACCACGGTATGATGGATCTGACCGAGGCGATGTACCGCCGCGTCGCGCAGGAGGTCAACGGCTCGATGCAGGTTCCCTACGGCGAGCATGTCATCGACTTTGAAAAGCCCTTTGAGCGCATCACCATGGTAGACGCGGTCAAGAAGTACGCGAACGTCGACTGGAACGAGGTCAAGGATACCGCGCAGGCGCGCGAGATCGCGGACAAGCTCCACGTCGAGTATGAGGATCGCCACCAGAAAGGCGATATCCTCAGCCTGATCTTCGAAGAGTATGTCGAAGAGCATCTGATCCAGCCGACCTTTGTCATGGATCACCCGATCGAGATCTCTCCGCTGACCAAGAAGAAGCCCGATAACCCCGAGTATGTCGAGCGCTTCGAGATGTTCATCAACGGCTGGGAGATGGCGAACGCCTACTCTGAGCTCAACGACCCGATCGACCAGCGTGAGCGCTTCAAGGCGCAGGAGGCGATGCTCGCCGCCGGCGATGAAGAGGCGAACACCACCGACGAGGACTTCCTCAACGCCCTCGAGATCGGCATGCCCCCCACAGGCGGCATCGGCTACGGCATCGACCGCCTCGTCATGATCATGACCAACTCCCCCGCCATCCGTGACGTCCTCCTCTTCCCGACAATGAAAACCTTAGATAAGTAACACCCCAAAACCCCAGTGTTTATGCGGGTTTCGAGAGTAGCGATGTCTCGGATTTACGCCATTTACGCCAAACTTACGCCAAACGGTGCAGAAAATTGTGCAGAGCGAAAACAATCGCATATTTTAATGAATTTGACCTTGATGGATTCGTTTTCATCAAGGTCTTTTTTTGTTTGACGGATAGACAAAATCAGGCTGAAATGATATAATTATAGCAAGACAAATCGGAATAAACCGAGGTGCGAGAACCATGAAATTTCAGGAATATGGGCTGAAACATAAAGACGCGGTCATTCTGCTCCACGGAGGTGGATTATCATGGTGGAATTATCGGGAAGTGGCATTGCTTCTACAGGGGGAGTATCATGTCATCCTTCCGATTCTGGACGGACACGCCGGGAGTGATCACCCTTTTACTACGATTGAAGAAAATGCGTCCGAGATCATTGAATTCATTGATGAACAATTAGATGGCTCTGTATTACTGATAGGAGGTCTTTCTTTGGGCGGACAGATTCTGCTTGAAATGCTGTCACAACGCAAAGATATTTGCTCCTATGCTTTGGTTGAGAGTGCATCTGTCATTCCGTCAAAACTGACAAATGCGTTGGTTTCCCCGACATTCGGCAGCAGTTATTGGCTAATCAAGAAAAGAAGCTTTGCAAAGCTTCAGTTTCAATCTCTGCACATTAAGCCGGAACTCTTTGAGGACTATTACAGGGACACTTGCCGGATAAAAAAGCAGGATATGATTGCTTTTCTAAAAGCAAATACGTCCTACTCTCTGAAAGATGCTTTCAGAGAATCGTCTGCTGAAATTCACGTTTATGTTGGAGCAAAAGAAACAAGAGAAATACTGCGTTCGGCAGAAGTCATTTGTAAAATGCACCCCTCCTGTAGAATGAACTGTCTAGACGGTCTTAAACACGGAGAGTATTCAATGAATCACGCAGCTCAATATGCAAATGCCATACGACAAATTGTTCAGGGCAGATAAAGTCTGATTTACAGCATTAATCTATACTATAGCAGGCAGCCTTATGTGAGGTTGCCTGATTTTTTATGCCCAAGAACGAATTGCAAACTTCGATTTTCTCCTGTTTCTCATATAATATAGGTAAGATAAACAATCGCATATTTTAATGAATTTGACCTTGATGGATTCGTTTTCATCAAGG
>CACWTM010000043.1 GCA_902763855.1 uncultured Ruminococcus sp.
CCGCTTTGACTGTCCCACGCCTCGGTTGGACAGCTCTTGACACAGCGTCCGCAGAAGTTGCATTTCGCGTCGTCAACCGAGATTTTTCCGTCTGCAATGGCGACTGCACCGACACGGCACGCCTTCTCGCAGACGCCGCAGGAAATACAGTCATTCTCACGCCATTTCACCTTGATGCCGCCCTTGATTCCGAGATCGTTTTCCTCAGCCTTCAGGCAATTATTCTGACATCCCGTGATGCCAAACTTAAACTTATGGGGCAATTCGCGGGCATAGTACCTCTCGTCAAGCTCCTTTGCTAACGCATAGGTATCGATACAGCCGCTCGGACAGATCGCGGCGCCCTGACAGGCGGAGATGGTACGCACCCTCGGGCCGCAGACGCCGGGCTGAACGCCGCCCTCGGACAGGGCGTTCTTGACCTCTTCAATATCCTCCAGTCGGATAAACGGGATCTCAACGCTCTGCCGGGAGGTCAGATGAACATGACCGTCGCCGTATTTCTCGCTGACTTCGGCAATTTTATATAGCTGCCCGGCAGAAACATTTCCGCCGACTACCCTCAGGCGCAGAGAAAAATGATTTTTTTGTTTCTGGCGCATAAAGCCGCCCTTTTTCAAAGTTGCATAATCTACTGCCATATGTATTCCTCCTAATCGTGATCGATATCTGTGAGCGCGTTTTGAAAATCTTCTTTCAGATCCTCTATATCCTCGATGCCGACGCTGACGCGGATTGTATCTTCATAAACCCCCGTAGCCCTTTGTGCCTGTTCATCAGAGTGAGCATAGATCGTGCTGGCAGGATGGATCACGAGGGTACGGATATCGCCGATGTTAGTGGCGATCAGGGGGAGCTTGAGGCGGTTCAGCAGGCGGAAGGCTCTTTCCTTGGAGCCGACCCTCATGGTCAGTATCGCTCCGCCGCGTCCCGAAAAATACTTTTCTGTCAGGTCGGAGTACGGATTGGCGCTCAGCGTCGGATAGTTCACCGAAACGCCCTCAAATCCGCTCAAAAACTCCGCGAGCGCTTTTGCATTTTCGCACAGTCTTTCCATGCGCAGTCCGAGTGTTTCAAGTCCGACAGAATTCATAAAAGCGTTCATCGGCGACAGACAGCTGCCCATATTGCGGAAGATACCGTTGCGCAGCTTGGCAAGATAAGCGAATTTTCCGAAACGCCTGTACGCTGACAAGGTCTGATAACGGTCAAAATCCCAGTTGAATCTTCCCGTCTCAACGATAACGCCGCTGACAGCGTTTCCCCCGCCGTTGATATACTTTGACGAGGAGTGAACGATGATGTCTGCGCCGTGTAAGGCGGGGTTGATCAAATAAGGTGTGGCGGTGGTGCTGTCAATAATCAGCGGGATACCGTACCGATGTGTCGTTTCCGCTACGCTCTCAATGTCCACCACGTCGAGTGCGGGATTGCCGATCAGCTCGGCGAACACAGCCTTGGTCTTTTTGCTGATAAGCGGTTCTAAGCTTTCAGTCGAAATGTGCTTCACGAATTTAGTTGTGACGCCAAATGCTTTCAGGTCGGAAAACAGGTCGATCGTGCCGCCGAATAGCCCGGAGCCCGCGATGATCTCGTCCCCGCTTTGAAGGATGTTTAAAAGCGAGAGCGTAACAGCCGCCATACCGGAGGAACATGCCACCGCGCCGATACCGTGCTCCAGCGCGGCTATCCGATTTTCAAAGGACGCTACCGTCGGATTGCTGATGCGTGAGTAAGCAAAGCCGGGCGCTTGGTTATTAAAAACCTTTTCCAGCCTCTCGGGGCTATCATGCGAAAAGGCGCTTACCTGATAGATCGGCGGCAGGGTCGCGCCGTTTTGTTCGCTGCCGATGCTTTGATGCAGCAGCGCTGTGTTGAATTTCATATACCAAACTCCAAATCATGTTTTTCAGATGAACAGGCTCATGTCGCTCTGCTCGCCCGAGCCTAAGAAGGTGGAAACACCCCCAAGCTCTACGCCGTCGATCAGCTCTTCCTTGCGGATACCCATGATATCCATCGACATCTGGCAGGCGACGAGCCGTACACCGTGATCGAGCGCGTTCCGGATCAGCTCCTCAAGAGAGCTGACGCCCTTGCTCTTCATGATAGAGCGAATCATCTTTGCTCCGGCTCCGCCCATATTCATACGGGAGAGTCCGAGCTTTTTTGTGCCTCTGGGCATCATAAAGCCAAACATTCTCTCAATAAACGCCTTCTTGACCTTGACTTTATCGGGTCGGCGGAGGATATTCAGTCCCCAGAAGGTGAAGAAGATCGTCACCCTCCTGCCCATCGCGGCGGCTCCGTTCGCCATGATGAACGCGGCGATGGTCTTATCAAGATCGCCGGAGAATACGACAAAGGTCTTGTCGTCGCCGTTTGCCGCGGCTGCGGCTTTCTTTTCGGGAGCCTTCTCGACGGTCGCTTTGATCACGCCGTCGGTAAAGCTGATATCCTTGAGCTTGTTGCCGGTGCGGTCGCACCAGACCTGAATGTCTGAAAAGAACGCGTCCTCCGTCGCCTCGACATACACCTGCTGACCGTTTTGCAGGGTCCTGACGGTGTCGGCGACCTTGACGATGGGCCCCGGGCATTTCAACCCCTTTGCGTCGATGAAAAGGGGCTCAGCGTTTTTGAGAAACTTTTCTACCTCGTTAAAGCCGCCCTCGACGTTGTACACATCATAGCCGCGGTCGGCGAGGATCTCCGCGATCTCCTCAGAAAAGTCGCCTACTCTGCAAAAGACATACACCGGCTTATCCTTCGGAACCTTGTCAAGACCGGTACCGATATCGGAGAGCGGCACGTTGATCGCGCCCTCAAGGCCTTTTACCAGCACTTCATCGGGCTCTCTGAGGTCGAGCAGGGTTACCTTGCTGAAATCAAGTTTTGAGAATGCCTCGGCGCTAATCGTTTTAAATTCATTCACTGCATCTGACATATGGTTACCTTCCTTTATGTGAAATTATTGATAATGGAACAAGTTCGTTCGATATCATCGTCGCTGTGAGCCGACGACAGGAACATCGCTTCAAACTGTGACGGCGCGATATAGACGCCGTTTTCCAAGAGATAGGAGAAAAAGCGGGCGTACTGTGCTCTGTCAGCGGATAACGCTGTATGATAGCTGCACACCTTCTCTTTCGTGAAAAAAGGCGTCAGGATCGAGCCTGCGCGATTCACAAGGATGTCCTTGCCCCTTAAAGCCGCTTCTATCTGTTCTGCCTTTCTGTCGAGCCCCCGATAGAGATTCTTTGCGCTTTCCAAAAGCATGATCGTCTCAGCTCCGGCTGCTGCAGCGATCGGATTTCCCGAAAGAGTCCCCGCCTGATATACAGCTCCCAGCGGAGCAACGCACTCCATGATCTCCCGCCTTCCTCCGTAAGCGGCAAGGGGAAATCCGCCGCCGACGATCTTGCCGAGAGCGGTCAGATCGGGAGTGATCCCATAGTATTCCTGCGCGCCGCCTAAGGCGAGGCGAAAACCGGTGATCACCTCGTCGAACAACAGCAGCGCGTGATATTTCTTTGTGATATCCCGAAGAAATTGCAGAAAGCCTTTTTTCGGCGGTACGACTCCCATGTTAGCTGCGACAGGCTCCACAAGAACACAGGCGATATCCTCTCCGTACCGTTCAAAAAGTGCCTGCACCGAAGCTTCATCATTGTAGTTTGCCAAAAGAGTGTGCTCGGTGAAGCTCTCGGGTATGCCGGCGCTGTCGGGAGAGGAGAATGTCAGAAGACCCGATCCGGCTTTCACCAGCAGCGCGTCACAGTGACCGTGGTAGCACCCCTGAAATTTGACGATTTTATTCCTGCCGGTATAACCTCGCGCGACACGGATCGCACTCATTACCGCCTCTGTTCCGGAGCTGACAAGGCGCAAAAGCTCCATGGACGGAAAATGTCTTTGGATCAGCCGCGCCAGTTTGATCTCACCTTCGTGACACGCGCCGAAGGTCAGTCCCTTGTTCAATGCGCGCTTCACCGCTTCCAGAACGGCGGGATGGCTGTGACCGAGGATATTCGGTCCCCATGAGCAAACGTAGTCGATATATTCGTTCCCGTCAACGTCAACGAGCTTGCTGCCCTCGGCTCTGTCGATAAAAACAGGATGTTTTCCGACGCTTTTAAATGCTCTGACAGGACTGTTGACGCCGCCGGGCATCAGCTCCGCCGCTTGCCGGTAAAGACGCTCTGATTTCTCCGTATTCATGCGTCCTCCATCCACCTTGCCGCATCAAGCGCGTGATAGGTGATGATCACGTCCGCTCCGGCGCGCTTGATGGACAGAAGATTTTCCAGAACGATCCGCTTTTCATCTATCCATCCGTTTTGTGCCGCCGCCTTCACCATAGCATATTCGCCGCTGACATTGTAGGCGACAAGAGGGTAATTCAGCTTCTTTGCCTCTCTGATAATATCCAGATATGCGAGCGCAGGCTTCACCATCACCATATCCGCTCCCTCTTCAATATCGCTTTGGATCTCTCTGAGAGCCTCTCTGCCGTTGGAGGGATCCATCTGATAGGTCTTGCGGTCTCCAAAGGCGGGAGCAGACTGAGCCGCGTCGCGGAAGGGCGCATAGTAGGCGGAAGCGAATTTTGCGCTGTAGGAAAGGATAGGCGTATCGATGAAGCCGCTGTCGTCCAGCGCCTGTCGGATAGCCGCTACCCTGCCGTCCATCATATCGGAGGGTGCGATGATATCCGCGCCCACTTTGGCAAGAGATACCGCCATTTCGGACAACAACGGCAGGGTCTCGTCATTCAGGACGACCCCATCTTTTACGACGCCGCAGTGACCGTGTGAAGTGTATTCGCACAAGCACACATCCGCTATCACTAAAAGCGCCGGACAGCGCCTCTTGATATAGCGGATCGCCTGCTGCGTTATGCCGTTATCGTCATAGGCGGAGGTCGCAAGCTCATCTTTATGCGCGGGGATCCCGAAAATCAGGAGCCCCGATATTCCGCTCTTTGCAGCCTGCGTCAGTATTTCATCTAACCGATCGATCGAATACTGAAACACATCCGGCATGGAGTCGACAGGTTTTTTGATATTTTTGCCCTCTGCTACAAAAACGGGGTAAATCAAATCGGATCTGCTCAGCTTCGTTTCACGCACCAGGCGGCGGATGCCTTCGCTTTTTCTCAGTCGTCTGAATCTCTGCATAATAACTCCTTTTCAATCAATCGGACGATCCCGTCGGCTGTGCTGTTCTTCGGTAAGAGGATATCGGTAATCTCATATTTTTTCAGTTCATGAGCGGTCGTGTTCCCGATAGAGATCACCTTCGTGCTCTCTGACACGGAAAACCCTGAATCAAAAAACGCGCGTACTCCCGAAGGACTTGCAAATACCAGATAATCCGTATCTATGTGCTCCGGCGTCACGCCTTCTTTTACCTTGATATCGTACAGTTTTACGTCGTCATACGCGACGCCGCTTTTATCAAGAATTTCATTCAGCTGTTTTGAGCCCTGCTCCGCGCGAAGAAGCAGCAGTCTATCATTTTTTGTGAAATGCTTTGAAAGCGTCCTTGCCAGTGAAACGGCGGAATAATCCGTCGGGGTGATATCTGCGTAGATCCCATAGCGCTGCAAAGCCAGCGCTGTACCGCTGCCGACAGCGGCAAATCTCAGATGGGCTAACCGGCGGACGTCTATGAGCAGAACAGATAACCTCTCGAAGAATATCTTTACACCGTTCGCGCTGGTAAAAACGATCGCCGTATAGTCGTCCGGCCGCGAGATCGACTGTTGTAATGGAGCGTTTTCTTCATATTCCGCTACCTGCAGTAAATCAAGAGTCTGAACATTGCAGCCGAGCGCACAGAGCTTTTTACGCAGCTTCTCGGAAAACATTCTCGTCCCGACAACGCTGACGGATGGTCTTTGGATTTTCAACTCTAATGCCGCAACCTCGCCGACAACGATCACGGCAGGGGCAGTCAGGTTTTCCTGCACGGCGCGCAGCGCGATATTTTCCAGCGTTCCGCGTACGACTTTTTCCGACAGACTCGCTCCGCAAGAAATGACCGCGGCAGGGGTATTCCCTGACATACCGTTTTTCATTAATGCAGAGGCGATTTCGGAAAGCCGCGAGAGTCCCATCAAAAACACCAGCGTACCGTCAAGCCCTGCATATGCGCCGATCTTTTCGGGTAGAGTATCTTCTTTCGTGTGCGCTGTGATGATATGGACCGACCGTGAACTGCCGCGGTGCGTCACGGGGATTCCCGCAAGCTCCGGCACAGCGATCGCCGAGGAAATTCCCGGAACAACGGCATAGTCAATGTTGTGCTCTGACAGAGTGAGGATCTCCTCGCCACCGCGTCCGAAAACGAAAGGATCGCCGCCCTTGAGCCGAATGACCGTTTTACCGTTTGACGCCTTCTCAACAAGCAGGCGGTTGATCTCCGTTTGGTCGGCGCTATGCTGTCCCGCTCTCTTGCCAACGCAGGTTTTCTCAGCGTTTGCAGGTACAAAATCGAGCAGTCTTGTATCGATCAGGCTGTCATACAGCACAACCTCAGCCTGCTCCAAAAGTGCCTTGCCGCGCAGCGTTATCAAGTCACGATCGCCGCAACCGGCTCCTATTAAAAATACCCTGCCGCTGCTCATAGCTGATTGACCAAATCACGCGCGAGGGCAAGGCGGTTTTTTAAAGGATAAGTGTCGGATATCATCTTTTCATTGCCCAAGCATACTGCAAGGGCGATCTCATCCCGATCAACAAAGGAATAGGCGCCCAAAGGCGTTTCACACTCTGCCGACAACAGCTCCACAACCGCGTATTCACTCTCAAAAGAAGCAAATGTGTCCCGGTCGCTGATTTTTTTGATAATCTCTCCGGCGAGATCGCTTACGCGGCTTTCTATCGCGATGATCCCCTGACTCGGCGGGGGGATAAACTCTGTGTATGCATAAGGGGTTATCTCAAAACGGCTGTCTGTAAGAAAACCCAGTCGTTCCAGCCCCGCCATCGCGAGGATCAAAGCGTCATATTCACCGGCCAGCAGTTTTTCCATCCTTTTATCCACACCGCCCCGTATGCTCCGAAAGCCGACGGACGGATATAATCTTTGCATATTCAGCCTTCTTCTGACAGAACCGGTGCCGACAATGAAAGCCGGATCATCAACGACAGTCTCCCCTCTGCGCGTAATGACCGCCTCACGGTAGTCTCCGCGAGGGAGTACACCGGAAATCTCCAGTCCTTCAAGCAGGCGCGGCGGCAAATCCTTTGCGCTGTGTACAGCGATATCATATGTACTGTTCAGTAATGCCTCTTCCATTTCCGTGACGAAAACACCGTGACCGCCGAGGGCAGTGATCGGCTGTGCAGGATTTCTGTCGCCCTTCGTCATAGTCGCTATGATCTCTGTTTCTGTTTTCGGATAAGCAGCTTTTATTCTGTTTTCGACCATTTTAGCCTGCACAAGCGCCAGCGGGCTGCTTCTTGTGCCGATTCTGAGCTTCATATCAATTGCCCTCTGTATCATATTGCTGTAGGATTTCTTCGAGCGCAGCCTTGCGTTCTTGTTCGGTTCTGAACATTTCCTTACCTGATTTTCGCGCTTTTTTTAATCGGACGATCAGCTCTTCGTCCCGTTGCAGCTCTTGTTCGGTTTTTTCTCTGAGGTGTCTTGCGTAGAGCGGCGCCTCTCCTGAGGTGGCGATCCCTACCGTAACGCCGGAGCGTGTTGCCAACGCGGGAAAGAGAAAAGAGCAATTCTGTAGATCGTCAACCGTATTCACGAGGATGCCGCGTTCGGTGCACAGCTCAAATATGTGTCGATTCAAATCTCTGTCATCGGTTGCGGAAACCACCATAAAGGCGCCGTCAAGGTCGCTGTCATCAAACGCCCTTTTTTCAATGCAGACATTCTCCGCCGCGTATAGTTCGCTGTGAATCTCGGGAGCGATCACAGTGACGGAACAGCCGAAGGGCAGCAGCTTTATGAGCTTTCGATATGCGACCCTCCCGCCGCCGACAATCACACATTTTTTCTTTTCGATATTGATAAAGAAGGGAAAATATCCCATGATATCGCCTACTGTCTGTTTTCTTTCAACGCACAGATAAATTCTGAAAATGCCTCAGCGGAAAGCCGTGCCTTCATGTGATAAATCAAAGATATAAAATCGCCGCTGTCGAACTGCTCCTCCACATCAGAAAGAAAGGGACGAAAATCATGAAATATCAGATCCTTTTTCAGCGCGTCAATATACTCGTCGATGATGGCGAGGGCATCCTCAACCGAAGTTTGCTTTTTCAAGTTGTTGGTGAATGCAAGACGGCGAAAGTCGTCAATATTCATCAGCTGAACGCCTTCAAGATGCGCAGCCGCGGGTTCGATATCTGACGGTACCGCCAAGTCGATCAATAACCGCGGTTTCCCATCGGCGACAGCTTTCTGCGCCTCATTTGCCGTTACGGTATAATGCGGGCTCGAAGTCGCACTGATGATACAGTCGCTGTGCTCGATATATCGGTATCGATCCTGATAATCAACAAGCTCTATCCCCGTTTGTTCCGACAGCTTCAGCGCAGTACGGTGCCGGCGCTGTGTCGCCCTTATATGGATGTTTTTATAAGAAATAAGATTCTTCAATACCGTTGAGCCGATCTTTCCGCTGCCGCCGATCACGAGAATCCGCGTATGATCGGTGAATTTCGCCGCTGTTCTCGCCGCCAGTGTTGCTACTGAAACGGAAGATTTGGAAAGAGCCGTTTCGGTTTTTATCTTTTTAGCCGCTGAAAAAGCAGCCTGAAAGATACGGTTAAGCTCATAGCCGACGGTATCCTGCTCTGCGGCTCTTTGGTATGCTTCCTTTGTTTGGGAGAGGATCTCGTCCTCTCCGACTACCATCGAATCAATGCCTGCCGATACCTTAAACAGATGCGAAACGGCACTGTCGCCAAGGTAGAAAAGAAGATACCCGGACAACGCTCCTGCGTCGAGTCCTGCATGTGCGGCAAGCTCAGCGATCACTTCGGGAAAATCCATTTGAGCGGATTCAAAGTAGACCTCCGTCCGGTTACAGGTACATAACAGAACAAACTGGGAATCCGCGCACGAAGCCCTTAATCTGTGAAGAATACTTTCCTGCTCAGAGGGCGAAAAGCTCAACTTTTGCCGCAGATTCAGCGGCGCTGTACGAAAGCTGATACCGATACATTTCATGTGCTGATCTCCTCTGTCATCAAGATTCATATTTACATCTCTTTTTCATTACCAAAGACGAACAGATCAGGATAAAGAAAAAACGGCGAAAACACTTTCATGTTCCTCGCCGCAGATGTATAGGTACACCATAGGATTTTATCCTACCGATAAAATGCTTAGGCAAGGCAATCCGCTATGTACATATGCATCATTTTGATGGTCATGTAAACTTTCATGCCTTTTCCTCCTACGTCTGTATCTCTGCATATTATCCTATGATTCATGGTTTTCGTCAATGAACGCCGATAAGAAAAAAATCTAATTTTTTTCGCACATGTTCCTCAAAAGCGATTTACCGTAATATCGGCAGACAGTAATAAACTTTGATTTGGGCATAACAAAGAGGTCTGCAAATGTTTCACAGACCTCTTTGCCCTTACTGTATCTAGGAAAAATGAAAAGCGATTATTGCGAATTGATCAAACGCAGGAGCTGTTCTCTGTACTTATAAAACTCGGGGGTAAATTTTATATCGGTCGCTCCTTCCTCGATGATCTGTCTCGAGAAATTCACCTGTATATCCTCTATCACCCTGCCGGGATGTTTCGACAGTACGATAATGCGGGAAGCTAAGAGAAGCGCCTCCTCCACATCGTGGGTGATAAAGAAAATGGTCTTTCCTGTATCCCACCAGATTTTCCTCGTGAGGTCCTGCACGCTCTCGCGGGTGAGGGCGTCCAGCGCGCCGAACGGCTCATCCATCAGTAAGATTTCAGGATCGTTGATCAGCGCTCTGGCGATAGACACTCGCTGCTTCATGCCGCCGGAAAGCTCATAGATCTTTTTATCGGCAAACTCCAAAAGCCCCACCTTCTCCAGATATTCGTCGGTGAGCTTTGCGTACTCCTCCTTCGGGACGCCGCGCATCTTCGGACCAAAGGCGACATTAGAGCGCACAGAGAACCAGTCGTAGAGCGGGGGATGCTGGAACACCACGCCGCGGTGCCAATCGGTGCCCGTAATCTCTTCACCGTCCAGCTTGACCTTTCCCTCCGTAGGAGCGATGAAGCCTGCGAGGATTTTCAGCAATGTACTTTTGCCGCAGCCGGATGGACCAAGAACACAAATGAACTCCTTGGGATAGATGTTGAAGTTGATGTTCTCCAGCGCTTTGATGGCGCCGGTGTTGCCCTGATAGCTGAGGTCCACATTCTGGATCGCGATCAGCTCTTCACCCTCCACCTTAGGCTCTTCGCCTTCAAAGTTGACGTTCTCGACAGCCACCAGCTCACCTGCGGGTTCATATAATTTATCTTTCCATGTATCTGACATAAGCTATCTCTCCTTACTTGGAGGCTGACTTGACATATTCGGAATTGATTTTGCTTTGGAAAGCGCTGAGATCGGGAGCAGATTTGATGCTCTTCTGCTCTACCAAGAAATCTGCAGTATCCTTTAATGTCTGAGCAAAGCTATTGTCAAGATAGTCAATTTCTTGTTCGGCGGTCAAATAATCAAACTGAGTGATCTGTTCGGCGGCGTCCTCTTTGGATATCTGGAGCTGTGCGGAGATTTCCTCTGCCGCTTTATCAGACTCGCCGTTGATCACATCGTTTGCGCGGAGCTGCAGCTCTACGAACTTTGTTACAATATCGGGATTATTCTCTGCGAACTCTCTCCTGACGATATTGGTATCAGCGGTCACGATTCCCTTATCAGCGAGCTGCTTGGAGTCGGTAATCGCTTTGCCGTTTTCGAGAAGATTTCCGAGAACGGGATACCAGACATAGGCAGCATCGATATCGCCTCTCTGCCAAGCGGCAAAGATGTCGTCGGGCTGCAGATCGAGAAGGGTCACATCGTTTTCATCGATACCCTCGAGCTTCAAAGCGTTCAGCAGGCTGTAATGGGCGGTTGAAGCAAACGGAGTACCGACCTTTTTGCCGACAAGATCCTGAAGGCTGTCGATACCGGAACCGTCTCGCGCTACCAAGGTTTCCGCCGCGCCGATGATATCACCGATCCAGATGACCTCGATATCAAGATCGTTGGAGATCGCGATAGCTACCGGTGAAGAACCGGCCTGACCGAAATCGATACCGCCCGAAGCGATAGCGGAGTTGATATCTTTACCTGAGTCAAACTTGATGATCTCAACATCGACGCCAAGCTCATCCTCATACCATTTTTCATATTGAGCGATCAGGTCGCCGTTAACGAGATCAAGCGTGCCGATCACGACCTTGGTCGCTTTTCCGTCAGCGGCGGAGCTGGAGCCGCTGCAGGCTGCCAACGATACCGCGAGAAGTGATACGATCGTAAGTACCGCAATCAATTTCAATGTTAGTTTCTTCATACATATCCTCCTAATCAATGTAAATGTCATATACCTTTTTATGCTCTGCCGCTCCAATGAACGACCTTTTTCTCGACAAAGCGAATCAGCTTATCCAAAAGCACGCCGGTGATTCCCATGATGATAACTCCCATGAAAACAACATCGCTCCTGAGATAGTTGCTGGCGTCAAGAACAAGCCAGCCCATGCCGGCGGTCGCTGCGACCATCTCTGCCGCGACAAGCGTCGTATATTCTACGCCTAAGGCAGTTCGCAAGCCGGTGAATACGTCGGTCAGCGCCGCCGGGAAGATGACGTAGAAAAATATCTGGCGTTTGTTCGCACCTAAGGTTTTTGCGCCGTTGATATAATCTTCTTTGATCCTGATGACGCCGGATACACAGTTGATATATACGGGGGCAAAGCCTGCGAGATATAACAGCGCGAGCTTTGAGCCCTCATCGATACCCATCCAAAGCACCAGAATGGTGTAGTACGCAAGCGGAGGGAGCGGGCGGTAGAACTCGATGATCGGTTCGAGGATCGCTCTCACCTTAGAGTTATAACCGCTCAGCAGTCCTAAAGGCACAGCGGTAACTACTACCAGAAGATACGCGATAAGCAGCCGCTGCATACTTTTGCCGAGGTGCTGGAGCAGAGTATTCCCCTTGTAGCCGTAGCGGATCACGTCGATGAACGCGTCCCATACGCTTTTGGGCGAGGGGATGATCGTCTCAGAGAAGCTGCCTGTCGCGGTCAGCGAAAACCAAAGTGCAAATATCGCAACAACGGTCACGACGGTCAGCGAGTTTTCGACTGTCCATTTTTTCTTCTTCATATTCACTCTCCTTTCCCTAAGATTTAAAAACCTCAAACCCACATCAAATGTTATCCCCGGATCCGAAATTTCTATTGCACTGTATTATATCATCAGAATTAAAAATTAGGAATAGCGCAAGAGGTGAATAAAATTTAATTGTTTTCGATTTAAAGCATGATAGATTTCCAACTTTTTTCTCTCGTTTAATCCGCATAAAAATACAGCCGCGATATACTGTCGCGACTGTAAAAATCAGCAATATTCCATTCAGAATCAAAGGAATTCTTTGTCCACTATCGTCAGAACCTCATCAAATATCTTCATTGCTTCTCTGAGCTCTTTCTCTGTGATAATCAGCGGTGGACAGATGTTGATATTATTTTCCCGCCCGAAGGTAGCGAAGCCGCGCTCCTTCAGCAGACCGATGATTTTTGCCATCTTTTTGTCCTCGTCATAACCGTAAGGAACAAGAGGTATTTTCTTCTCTCTGTCCTTCATCAGCTCCACGGCGGCAAACAGACCGATATAACGGACGTCGCCGACGGATCTGTGCCTGAGCTTTAAATCCTCCAACAGCTCGCCCAAGACCTTGCCGACCTCGTTGACATGCTCGAGGATATGATGCTCCCTGTAATAGTCAACAGCGGCAACACCGGCGGCGCAGGCTGCCGAATGACCGCTGTAGGTCAAGCCGTAGAGGAAAGTGTGATCTTCAAAATATGCAGAGATATCCTTGCTCATAATGATTCCGCCAAGCTGGATATAACCGCAGGTCACGCCTTTCGCAAAGGATATGATATCCGGCTTGATCCCCCAATGCTCAAAGGAAAACATCTTTCCTGTTCTGCCGAAGCCCGCCATGACCTCGTCGCAGATGAGCAGAATGCCGTATCGATCGCAGAGCTTTCTCAAGCCTTGCAGGTAACCGTCCGGCGGGATGATCACGCCGTTTGCGCCGGTGATGGATTCTACTTCCACAGCCGCGATGTTATCGGGGCCCTCGTACAGAATCTGTTCCTCAAGAAGCCTGAGATAATACGCCGATGCTTCTGCATCGCTTTTAAATGCAATTTCAGAGCGATAGACATACGGGTCATAAAATTTCAGGAAACCTGTTGCCGCAGGCTTTTCCAGCGCAAAGCGTCTCGGGTCACCCGAAAGATTTCCTGCACCGAGCGTCGAGCCATGATAGCTTCTGTACCGGGAGAGTATCTTGGATTTTCCCGTGAAGGTACGCGCGGCATAGATCGCCGCTTCGTTAGCGTCCGAGCCGCCGCAGGTAAAGAACACCTTTCCCATGTTGTCGGGAGCAAGCTCGATCAGCTTTTGCGCCAGCTGAGCCCTCGGGCCGGAGCCGTAGGCAGGCGCAATGTAAGGCAGGGTCTCGACCTGCTCCTTAATGGCATTGATGATTTCCTTGTTGCCGTAGCCAAGGTTGACATTGACCAGCTGGGAGGACATATCATAGTATTTCTTTCCGTTGTAATCCCAGAAGTAAATGCCCTCTCCCCGCTCGATCGGGACAGCGTTGACCGATCCCGTCAGCCACGGATGCTGGTTGTAGTCGCGGTCGAGCGCGGCTGCCTGTTCATAAGTTAGTTTTGACATAACCATTTCCTTCCAAATTATCTCAGTTTATGATACAAGTCATAGAGGATCTCATCTGTGATCTCTATGGGGTTATTCAGCATATTCGGATGATGGCTTTTTCTCACCAGTTCATCAATATCCTTTTCTGAAAGGGTAAAATCTCTCAGATTGGTTCTCAGCCCTACTGCCTTTTTCAGCCGCACGACCGCGTCTGCAAACTCATTCACCGATGAAAAGCCCAGTTCCGAGGATAAGTTCCTCGTTCTCTCATCCTTCGCGTTGACCTTGATGAAATAATCGAGCGTCAGTCCGCATGCTTCTCCGTGCGGTATCCCATATAGGGCAGTCAGCGGATAAGAGCAGGCGTGAGAGGACGTCGTCTTAGGGAGCGAGAACGCCAGCCCCGCGAGCAGAGACGCCTCGCTCATCCTCTCTCTTGCGTCCGTGTCATACGGATTTTCATATACCCTTGCGAGATGATCGAGCACCAGTCTCGCAGCTTTTACCGCCAGCGGTTCACAGACAGGCAGATGCCTCCGGCTCCAGTAGCTTTCTACCGCATGACAAAGTACGTCGATACCGGTGGAAGCCGTGACGCTTTTCGGCATGGATATCGTCAGCATCGGGTCGATCAAAGCGAGCTTCGGATAAAAGCTGTCGGAAACGATCGGCGCTTTTTCACCCGTTCTGCGATTCGTCAGGACCGACGTATTCGTCACCTCGCTTCCGGTACCGGATGTGGTGGGAACTGCGATCAGCGGGATATGTGTCTCGGGAACGCTTCTGCCGGTACCGTGGTATTTTGCGATATCGTTTACCGTTACCGAAGCCGCCTTTGCCGCATCGATCACACTCCCTCCGCCAACGGCGATGATGACGTCGTTACCGCTTTTCCGGATCGTTTTTGCACAGTGATTGACTTCCTCTACATCGGGATTCGCAGAAACCTCAGAGAAGCGATCGGCGTCAATATTGTTGATGATTTCATACACCTGTCGATTCTTCAGAATATTGCTCTCGCTGACAATGATAGGACGTGTATATTTTAAACTTGAAAATTATCACGGCCGCTTCCGAAAATGATTTCGACAGGTTGACGATAATTCCAATTCATTCATGACCTCATAATTTCTACTCAAATGACAAAATGATAATGGTCGGGCATACGATATTCAGACGGGATGATCGAAAAGTATTTTTTGAATTGCTTAGAGAAGTAGGCGATATCCTTGTAATCCATTCTCAAAGCGATTTCGCTCACCTTCAGATCAGTATTTTTCAGCAGCCACGCGGCACGCATCAGCTTTACATAGGTGATATAGTCGACGTACCGCATATTTGTCTGTGCGACAAAGACGGTAGACAGATAGGACTTGTTGATGTTGAGTTCCTCAGAAATCGCTTTCTGTCTTAAATCATTCTCCGGATAATAGAGGATATACTTTATAATAACGTCAAGCGTTTCATTATGGTGGGGATATAAAACCAAATAGTTTTTGAAGAGGTTTTCAAAGCGGTTTTTATGCTCAAGCGTATCGGGAATGTTTTCCGAGAGAAACTCGTTCTCGTTGAGATACAGATCCAACCACTCGTTCCGGTCAAAAATCTCCTTAACAGCGGTATCGATCAGCGTTCGGGACACATTCATTTGATAGATATAATCTAAGAAATCATAGATACCTTCGTCGAGCGTAAGAAAGGAATCGAGCAGTTTTTCACCGAGCTCATCCGTGGAGCTCAGCACTACGGCGTCGTCCGATTTGATCCTTTCAAAAAGTCCCATGATTTGCTGCTGTTTGAAAGGAAGCGCAAAGTAATCGTCAACGCCGATGATAAAGCCTTTTCTGGCAGATTGAAAATCCTCGTCCGAGCTGCAAAGAGCTATGTGGCTGCAGCGCATGGAGGATTTTATCTCCCGCAGCTTATCGTAATTGTCGGTCTGCACCAGCGTATTTTCCACGATCAGCAAATCAAAGTGGTTTTTCCTGAAAATCGCTTTCAGCGAATCGATATCGGAGCATACCGCCTCGATGGCAAAACCGCTTTCCTCACCCCAGACATGCAGGGCGGTCAGGTGCGACAAAAGCGCGCTGCTTTCGAGCGCCAATACGACGTTATACATAGCTTTCACACCTCGTTCCTGTTCATAATTTATTGCTCAACCGGCCTTCTCAGCTGTTGGAATTTCTTCTCGTCGAGTCTGTTCTCTATCATGGGTACGGCTCTGCCGAGCATCTTGTACTTTTTCTCACCGAAGCGGTGATATGGTAAAAGCTCGTAACGATAGTTGTCAAAGGGCTTCAAAAAATCCGCAATCGCCCGGATATCCTCTTCGGTATCGTTCACCCCCGGTATCACCGGCGTGCGGATCAGCTTAGGCGTTTTGGGGAAAGCGGAGAAAAGCGCTTCCAGATTTTTCAGAATCAGCCTGTTAGAAACGCCTGTAGCCCTCTCGTGCTTTCGTTCATCTAAAATCTTTACGTCATATAGGATAAAATCAAGATACCTTGCCGCCTCTAAAAGTACGGCAGTATCGGCGTAACCGCAGGTTTCTATCGCAGTATGGATATGGCGCTCTTTCGCGGCTTTCAGCAGTTCGATCGCAAATTCCGCCTGCATAAGCGGCTCGCCGCCTGAAAGGGTGATCCCGCCGCCTCCGTGCCGGTAAAATACCTGCTCGCGCTCCGCTTCTTCGATGATCTCAGAAACGCTCATTTCCCTTCCGTAAACGGCAAGCGCCCTTGACGGACATATCCCGGCACAGCTGAGACAGTTGGTGCATTTGGTGAAATCCACGCAGCCGTTTATCATTGCCCCTTGGGAGCAGAGCTTCTCGCAGAAGCCGCAGCCCCGATCATAGATACATTTGTCTTTATCAAAGTACAGCTCGGGATAGGGGCGCTGTGACTCGGGATTGGAACACCACGCGCACCGCAGCGGACAGCCTTTCAGAAAAACGACCGTTCGTATCCCGGGACCGTCATGCAGAGAATAGTGCTGAATATTAAAGACAACGCCTCTTTTATCAAGCGTGCTCATATGGCGATATGCTCGGTTCGGGAGATAATATCGTCCTGCAAATCCTTGGACAACTCGCAGAAATATGCGCTGTAGCCCGCTACCCTGACCAGAAGATTGCGGTATGCGTCGGGGTTTTTCTGCGCCTCGATCAGCGTCAGACGGTTGATGATGTTGAATTGCAGATGCCAGAGCTTGAGATCGCCCCACGCTCGGATGAATTCCACCAGCTTCTCGGTGCCTTCTTCACCCTGCACGCAGGAGGGGCTGAGCTTGATGTTCAGCAGTCTTGCGGCGCGATTGCGATAATCATAATTCTTTGTTGCAAAGTTAGAAAGAAGTACCGCAGTCGGGCCGTTTTTATCAGCGCCCTGAGAGGCAGAGGAGCCGTCCGAGAGCGGGACATACGCTTTTCTGCCGTTCGGAGAAGCAGACACTACTTTGCCGAACGGGACGTTGGAGGTAAAGGGAACATAGCGCAGGTCAAGATGAACGCCGAGTTCCTTGGAATATTTGTCGGTGAAGGCGAGCAGTTCGCGGTCGAGAAGCTTGCCGATTTCGTCGGCATAGCTGTCGTCGTTGCCGTAGGCGGGCGCGTTCTGCAAAAGCTGCCTTTCGGCTTCATAGCCCTCGAAGTTGTGCTCCATCGCGGTTTTGACTTGCTCGAGGGTCAGGAGCTTATCCTCAAAAACTACCTTTTTGATGGCGGCGAGGGAGTCGATCACCGTACCGTAGCCGATGAACTCGAAGTAGCCGAGGTCGATGCCGCCTTCTATCTTCGGGGTATGGATATCCTTCTGCTGTTCCATGCAGAGCTGATGCAGCGAGGAGCCGAGCGGCGAGGCGAAGTGTTCTGCTCGCAGACGGATGATCTCATGCTGCTGGATGAACGCCTGCTTCATGAAGTTTTTCTGCTGCTTCAGATATGCGTCTAAAAATTCTTCAAAGGTCTTGAAGTCTGAAACCTCACCGGTTTGCAGTCCGATGACTTCGTCGCCGTATTTGAGCATCCTGCCGTTGTAGATCGTCATCTCCACCGCGGCGGCAAAATTGATATAGGCGCAGGGAGAGGTGAAGGTGTCGCGGTTCGGCATACGCACCTCGGCACAGCCCGAGACGGCATAATCATATGCTTCTTCAAATTTCGCTCCCTTAGCAAGCAGAAGCGGCACGACCTCTTCATCGTTGATGAGCTTTGGAAAGCCGCTGCCGTCCTTGATCGTTTCTGCAACCTCATAGAGATACCGCTGCGGCGAACGGGTATGGATCCTCGCCGCAAGGTCCGGGTAGTTGAGCGGGAATTCTCTCTTGGAACGAAGGAAGATATAGGTCAGCTCGTTGACAGCGTCTCTGCCGTCCTTCGTTTGACCGCCGATCGTAACCGCCTCCCAATGCGCGTAGCCCTCGTTGAAGGCGCCGCCCGCCTTGGAAAGATAGAGGTCGATATACTGCGCCATCAAGACCCAAACACATTCTAAAAGCTCCTCGGCCTGATCCTCGTCGATCAAGCCTTTTTCCTTATCCGACTTGTAGTAGGGATAAAGGTATTGATCCATTCTGCCGTTGGAGATGATGGTGCCGGTTTTCTGCTCAATGCGTGAGAAAAGCTGAATGAACCACTGGCTCTGGACTGCTTCATAAAAGCTTTCGGCAGGCTCTGCGGGAACCTTTCTGCAGATTCTTGCGATTTCGAGCAGCTCTGCTTTTCTCTTTTCATCCTTATCTGATTTTGCTTTTTTGAGCGCAAGGTCTGCGTGACGGCTCGCCCAGAGGATGATTGCGTCGGCAGTAAGTATAATCGCTTCTAAGAAAGGTTTTTTCTCGGTATTGTCAACGGGGCTGAACTCGTCGAGTGCGGCAAGCCGTTCCTGCGCTTCTTTCTTGATCCCGTTGAAGCCGATTTTCAGCGGCTTTTCATAGTCGTGCACCCACTGGATGGAGGAGCGGAAGGACGCGGTTTCGTTCACGATAAAACGGGAGCTGAGCTCCTCGTCATTGTTATAGGTGTACCGCTTGGTATCCTCGGGGATCGCCGCCGCCAACGCCTCGTGAAAGGTCTTTCCCTTCCAGTAGGGAGATATCTCATTGACGATATATGCGGCGTCCTCGTCTGTAATGTCGAACGGGGAGCTGTCGCGGGATGGCAGGCTCTTTATCGCTTCATCCAGAAAATCGCCGTCAAGCTCCGGAAACAAAATCCCGTATCTGCCTTCACGACCGGCACGGCCTGCGATCAACTGGTGATCGTCCACATAGACCGCAGCGTTTTCAGCATATCGATACAACGCTTTTGCCCAGCGCAGGATCAGCGGCTGACCCTCTGTCTCCTTGAACGACTGCGTAAAATACTTTCCTCTTTCTATGTCGATTTTTGGCCTGCTCCCTTGAAATGACAGCAGAATCTTTGTCGCTCGTTTATCGTTTGTGATCTTTTCAAATTTGATTCGTTTTTCCTGAGGCGAGTATACGGAGCTCATCCTATCCCTTCCTTTTATCATATTTAACTATCAGTTTGGTAGGTTATATACTTAAAAAATAAATGCCTACATCAATGACTGCACGGCATAACGACAGTATGAATAGTGCATATATATCATTTTATCATATTTTATCTGCAAATCCATTATACGACCGTAGAAAAAATTTTAATCTTTTTCACCGTTCCACACTCTTCTCACTGTGAATTAGGTGCATCTCCTGTTCTTCCATACAATTCAAGCCACGAGCGATGCGTTCTTTCGGCTTGCACCCGCGGTAGATCGATATCAAAGGTTATCAGTTTTGCTTTGTTATCAGATTTCAAAAGCAGCTTACCGTCAGGAGCGGCAATCAATGACTCTCCGCAGAACTCAACACCATCCTCTTTGCCCACGCGATTGCACATGGCGATGTAAGAGAGGTTATGGAAAGCTTCGGCCCGGATCTCCCATTCAAAGAGCGTTGCATCTTCTGTAATGAGATTTGCGGTGGGGATAATAATGAGCTCCGCGCCCTGCACAGCACAGGAGCGGATACTCTCGGGGATATGGCGATCAAAGCAGATCACAACGCCGATTTTTCCAAACGGCGTATCATATACCTTGAAGCCGTCGTCGGACGGGGCATAGTAATCCTGTTCATAAAAATACTCCGCCTGATAGATGTGCACCATTTTGGAGATTCCGACGATCTCACCGCTTGCGTTTATCATCAGCGATGCATCATACCTTCTGCCGCCGAGCGACAGATAGAGGTTCGGTGATGCCCAAATACCAAGCACATTACACACTCTCCGGATGGTTTTGATTTCTTTTGAGTCGAGCGTGAGCAGATACCGTTCCGCATTTTTCCTCTCGTATTTTGGAAAGAACGGAGAAAGCTGAAGCTCGGGAAAGAATACGATATCCGCCCCGCTGTTTTTTGCCTGCCGCATATATGCAACCGTCTGAGTAAGGTTTTCGGTAACCGATTCGCTCATCTTCATTTGTGCCATCGCGATTCTCATTTTGCTTTTCCTTTCGATGAACATTTTTTATCAGCGGCTCGATCCCGGCAGGAGCAATACGCCTGTCCTGTCGTTTGCGACCGTCGCGCTGAGGTTTCTGCTGTCGATAAAATCGAGAATAAAAGCAGTAAAATCATCATCAAACGGTTGGTCGTCGGAAGAGATATACTGTGAGGAGCAATGATCGTGCAGGTGGAGGTTCACGCCGAAGCGATCCCGGCTCACATCCCGAAGGTCAATAAATTCCTGTATAGACAGCGCTTTCATGTTTTCATCTCTTTTCTTTTTCACTTTCTTGTATTGCGGCAGTCAGCTTTTTGTTATCCGATTTGATCTGTCGTCTGTTTCAGGTCTTTGAATGATAAATAATCCCGGTAGGTTTCCGCGGATTTTACCGCGTCGTAAATTGCTTGCTCCGAAGCCTTTTGTGTCAATATCCCGACCGCATCCGGAGAAGTTTTCACCTTGCCGCTGCACAGCGAAAAAACTGT
>CACWTM010000044.1 GCA_902763855.1 uncultured Ruminococcus sp.
GGAGGACGCAGGCATACTGGCGTATGTCAAGGACGACAACACCGCTATGCGGAATTTAACGCAATAAATGTTAAAGTGTTTTAATGATACTTAGTATTAATTACCATCCGCCTCTGCCGCCGGGTTGGTTGCCGTTCATGCCGCCCATGTTGCCGCCGGGTTGGTTACCGCCCATGCCGCCCATATCACCGCGACCTCCCATGCCGCCTCCCATGGTGCTGCCGCCCTGTGAGGTGACCACGGAAGTGGTTTCGATGGTGGTGACCTCGGTACCGTTGACATAGACGGTGTAGGTCTCGCCCTGCCTGAGCTGAGGCGTGCTGATAACGACATTCTGATAGGTTTTCGCGGGGCTGTAGGTGAGGATTTCGCTGCCTGCGCTGTCCTTGACCGTCAGGGTGGAGCCTGCGCTTTGATTACCCAGCTCAACCTGGATGGTCGTTTGGGTCGAGCTGTCGGCTGGCTTTTCCGCCATGCCGGACGCGCCTGCCGCGACCAGCGTACCGCCGGTGAGGACAAACTCACTGCCGAAGTCGAGAGCACCGTTGCCGGAGTTGGTGGGACCGTCGATGTACAGCGTACCGCCGCTCATCTGTGCCGCGCCGTTGGAGTCAAAGCCGTCGCCGTCGGCGTTGAGATAGATGGCGCCGCCTGTGACAGAGATCATCGCGCTGTTGTCGGCGCTGAACGGATCGCCTCCGCCAAAGCCGCCCTGCTGAGAATTATCGTTGCCGCCCGCGGCGTTGATGCCGTCGTCGGACGCTCTGACCTTGACGTCGCCGTCGCTGATCGTGATAACCTGCGCTTCGATCCCTTCATAAGATTGGGAGATGTTGATTGTGCCGCCCGCGATAGTCAGATTGCTGTCGGCGTGCATGCCGTCGTCGGAAGAAGCGAGGTTCAGCTCGCCGCCCGATACGGTGATGTCGCCGTTTGAATGAAGCGCGTCATCCGCGCTGTTGACGTCGATTGTGCCGCCGGAGACGGTGATACCGTTTATCGCCTTGATACCCTTGGCGCTCGCGGTGTCGGCGGAGGTTTGTTGACTGCCCCACATGCCGAAGTTCTGCTTGGTGGTCTGTGCCGCGCCGTCAGCGGTCTTGATCGTGATCTCACCGCCTGAGATCGCGACGGTGTTCTCGCTCTGGATACCGTCGGTACCGGCGGTGATACTCAGCTTGCCGCCGGAAACCACCAAGTTGCCCATGTCGGAGTCCTGATCGTTGGTGGTTTTGATACCGTCGTTCTGTGCGGTGACGGCGATATCGCCGCCGAGAATCGAAAGGCTGTCGCGGCCCTTGATACCGTCGTCGACCGAGGTAACGGTCAATGCGGCGTCGGTGATGTAAAGGTTATCCTTGCCCTTGATAGCGGCGCTGTAGTTGGCGTTGACAATCAAAGAACCCTTGCCGCCGATAACGAGGTCTTTTTTAGAGAAGACGGTTGCGTCAGGCTCGCCGTCGGTGTCATCCGCCGCAAATTCGTAGCTTGCGGTATCGGTGACGGTGTTGGTCGTGCCCGACAGAGCGACAATATATGCGGACAGGGCGTTTTTGATGTGGATCGCCGCGCCGCTTTTGTTGGTAATATCAACCCCGTCAAGTACGAGGACGACGCTCTCGTTGTCGTTATCGGTCTTGACCTTCAGCTGACCGTCCGACAGACTGCCGCTGACGCGGTAGACGCCGCCCGAGGTGATCTTGACCTCGCCGCCATCGATCTCGACGCCCTTGGCGTCGGTTGTCGCGGAAGAGCCGTTCAGGGTGATGGTATAGGCATTGTTAAGATCAATCGAACCCTCGATATCGTTCATGTCGATGCTGATGGAGCTGTCGATGGTTTTGACCTTGGTATCGGTCGTGGATGCTGCGGCGGTGTTATCGGATTTGGTTGTGCCGCAAGCCGTGAGAGCGGCGCTGAGCATCAGTACGCACAGCGCTGCGGCGATGATTCTGTATATCTTTGTCATAATAACCTCTTTATCGAAAAACAGGCGATGGGAGCAGATAACCGCTCCCTCGCAAGATAATATTTTTTTTTACAGTTCGGTGTCGTTCTTGACTCTGCCGCAGGCTACCGGAAGGTTGCCGTTGCGGGCGCGGATCGCGTCGATGAACGCCTTTTCGCTGATGCCGTTCTTGAGCGATACATGGTAGCGAAGCTCGTAGACGCTGCCCATCTGAACGGTTTTGACGGTGATGATCTCGTTCTTGGTGGTGAACTCGCTGAAGATGTCGTCGAAGAGTCCTTCATAGTCGAGGTTCTCGGGAATCTCGATCTTCAGTTCTTTTTTGGAGGTGTTGCCGAAGGGAGTGGCGAAGAGCACGATCCAGACGATGCAGACGATGACCGCCGCGAAGACCGCGAAGGTGATATAGCCGCCGCCGCAGGCAAGACCGATCGCCATAGAGAGCAGGATCGCGAGCAGCTCTCGGGATGATCCGGGCTGAGAGCGAAAACGTACCAGCGAGAATACGCCGAGTACCGCGATACCCGCGCCGGTCGCCAGACCGTTAACCATCATAATCAGCATCGCGACGATGGCGGGGATGATGGTGAGCGTAACCGCGAAGCTCTTGGTGCAGTAGCTGCGGAAACGGTAAACGTAGGATGAGATGAAGCCTAAGACGAGCGCGACGCCTGTCGCGATGAGGCCCTGTACTAAGGTGATGCTTTCACCGGTAAAGATAGTGTCGAATGTCATTTTCTGTTCCTCCTTGTATATCCGATTTGTATATCCAAAAATATTTGCTGTTTAGAAGCCGCTTGCCAGCTTGATCTTCTGCTGGATGTGAGCGGTGCCGAATTTTGAGAAGCTGTGGGGAAAGATGTTCTTCTCGGAGAGTACATGCGCTAACCAGAGCGGCATCGCGCCGGGGATCTTGATCTCCATGAGGTAGGTTTTCTCGGGGAGGATCTTGTGACCGTCCGCCTGACTCTCGAGTTTGACGTCGTCGTATCGCGAGGTAATGTCGCGGTCGAAGGTGATCCTCAGATCGGGGTTGTTGTTGCCTGCCCACGCGACGCGCTTGTAGCTGATATATGCCTTGGGGAACAGGCGGTAGCGGTTGATCATGTAGTCGATCTCGACCGGGATGTTGCCGACGAGGTGCTCGGGGAGCTTGCCGGTCTCGATGTAGTCATAAGCCTCCTGCAGCTTCATCGAGATGCGGCGCTTGTAGACAACGCCTTTGTACTTTTTCTTGATCTCGAAGAACACGGTGCTGTCGGCTTTGGGGGTGCCGTAGGAACGGAGCCTCAGCTTTTCCTTGTAGGTCGGTTTTGCGAGAGAGGTCTCGATCAGCTCGTCGTCACAGTTGTCAAAGTAGATGTTGCGGATCTCGGTCTCGCCGTAATCGTCGACATGCATGTAAGGCTCGATCGCCTTGACGAGGTAGTCGTACTGCTCCTCAGTGAGCATGTATTTTTTCTCAACTCTTTTGAAGATATAAGTGAAAGCCATGGTAAAGCTCCTTTCCGCGAACCGCTGTCGCCTTAACGACCGCGATGATTTTTGTTTGCTCTTAATGTTATGGTTACAGTATACGGGGACTTTGTGTGAGCAAAATGTTGAAATTATGAACAAATTGTGAACAGACAGGGAAGTTTATGTGAAAAAACCGCCGATGGTTCGGATTATTCCTGTCACCCTATTCTAAAGAGGACAAGTCGCGAATAAACATAGGTTAGAAATCAAATTTGACTAATTTTTAAAAATACAGTATAATATATAAAATATTCAAATTAAAACCTCTACTACCACTTAAAGGAAGTGAGCATCATGTCACAGATTCACACCAACGATAAGCGTATCCAGGCGCTCGCCAACGGCTGTATCGCGAAGGGCGATATCGACAAAGCGCTGTACCAGCAGTACAACGTCAATATCGGTCTCAGAGACCTCAACGGTAAAGGCGTTCTGACCGGCTTGACTGACGTCAGTGAGATCCGCCAGAACAAGATCGTCGACGGCAAGACGATTCCCACCGACGGCAAGCTTTTTTACCGCGGCATCAATATCGAGGATATCATCGCCGGCTGCAGCCGCGACAACCGCTTAGGCTTTGAAGAGGTCGTCTATCTTTTGCTGTTCGGTAAACTGCCGAACAAGCAGGAGCTGGAGGATTTTATGGTTCTTTTGTCCGATTCTCGCGTATTGCCCAAGCACTTTGTGCGCGACGTCATCTTAAAGGCTTCGGGCAAAGATATGATGACCGCTCTCGCAAAGGCGGTGCTGACGCTTGCGTCCTATGACCACGACGTCATGAACCTCAATATCGACAACGTCCTGCGTCAGTGCTTAAAGCTCATTTCCCTGTTCCCGCTTTTGACCGTGTACTCGTATCAGGCGTACAATCACTATACCAACGGCGAGAGCCTGTTCATCCATAACCCCGAGCGGTGCGCGCCTACGGCAGAGATTCTGCTGAGCACCCTGCGTGAAAACAGACAGTTCACCGAGCTGGAGGCAAAGGTGCTGGATATGGCGCTGATCCTGCACGCGGAACACGGCGGCGGCAACAACTCTACCTTCACCACCTGCGTCGTCACCTCGTCGGGTACCGATACCTACTCCGCGATCGCCGCAGCGCTCTGCTCGCTGAAAGGTCCCAAGCACGGCGGCGCGAACCTGCGCGTGATGGGTATGATGAACGAGATCAAGTATAACGTCAAGGACTGGACGGACGACGAGGAAATTGCCGCCTATCTGAACAGGATCCTGAACAAAGACGCTTATGACCACAGCGGTCTGATCTATGGTATCGGTCACGCAGTCTACTCGATCTCCGACCCCCGTGCGCGTGTGTTCAAGGGCTTTGTCGAGCAGCTTGCCGAGGAAAAGGGCGTGATGGATGAGTACGGGCTGTACAGCCGTATCGAACGTTTGGCGCCGCTGATTATCGCCGAACATCGCAAGATGTACAAAGGCGTTTCGGCAAACGTTGACTTCTACTCCGGCTTTGTATACAAGATGCTCGGTCTGCCCGAGGAGCTGTATACCCCGATCTTCGCGGTCGCGCGTATCGCCGGCTGGAGCGCTCACCGTATCGAAGAGCTGCTGAACGTCAAAAAGATCATCCGTCCGGCATATATGAGCGTTTGCAAGGAAACGCCGTATGTGAACTTGGGCGACAGATAAAACGCTTTGAGCCGGGGATTTCCTCGGCTCTGTTTATTGGGATTCCGGATTGATATGGAAAAATTACTGAAAAAGAAATGGTTCGCCATGCTCTGTGCGGTGCTCTGCACCGTGCTGTGGGGCTCGGCGTATCCTGTCATCAAATATACCTACACGGTTGTGAACATGCCGCATGTCGCGGACAAGCTGATGTTTGCCGGCGTGCGGTTTTTTCTGGCGGGTTTGATGGTGCTGTGTATCGCGTGGGTAAAGGAGCGGCGGTTTCCGACCGTGCCTAAGGAGCGGGTCGGCGGCGTTATCCTGTACGGCGTTTTGCAAACGGGGCTGATGTATATTTTAAACTACATCGGCGTCGCCAACACCACTGCCACCAAAACCTCAATCATCACGGCGGCTTCGGCGTTTTTCGCGGTACTGTTCGCACCGCTGTTCTTCAAGGGCGAGCGGATCACCCCTCTGAAGCTGATCGGCGTGATCGTCGGTATGGCGGGGATCGTGCTGGTCAACAATACCGCGCTGGACGGGTTCAGCTTTATCGGCGAGGGACTGGTTTTTCTGTCCATGCTGCTCAACACGGCAGGCTCCTTTGTCGGCAAAAAGGTATCGAAGGGGATCGTTTTTGAGAGCACGGGATATCAGCTTCTGATCGGCGGACTGCTGATTCTTTTGGTCGCCGTGCCGATGGGCGGAGCGATCCCTGTGTCATGGACAAGCGTTCTGCCGGTTTTGTACCTCGCGTTTGTCTCGGCGGCGGCATTCACCTTGTGGACAGCGCTGCTCGTGTATCATGAAGCGGGACAGATTCTGGTGTTCAACATGCTCATCCCCGTGACGGGCGCATTGTGGTCGTTTCTGATCCTCGGCGAGAGGCAGATTTTTGAGCCGCTGTATCTTATCAGCGTAGCGCTGACGGCAGCAGGTATTATTCTGGTAAATTATCAGAGAAAAAGTTGAAAAACCCCTTTACTTCCCTCAGTTTTACTGGTATTATAGTTATATTCTATAGCTTTTATCATCAGTACTGGGGGTTTTGTTATGAGAATGACCAAGATAATCTGCACCATGGGCCCCGCGTGTGACAACGTGGATACCCTGTGCAAGATGATAGACGCGGGTATGAACGTTGCGCGTTTCAATATGTCCCACGGCGAGTATGACGCGATGACCAAGCGCTTCGACATTGTCAAGAAGGCGATCGCCAAGAGCGGCAAGACCGTCGCGCTGCTGCTCGACACCAAGGGACCCGAGATCCGTGTCGGTACCTTTGAGGAAGGCTCGGTCAATCTGGAAGAGGGTCAGGAATACCGCCTGTACGCGACCGAGGGGCACGGCGATTTGGATGGCGTTACCCTGTCGTATCCCAAGCTGATCGACACCTTCCGCCGCGACAACGCCAGCATCGGCAGAACCATCCTCTTTGACGACGGCAAAATCTCCGCGCGCGTCGAGGCGATTGAAGCCGACTGCATCGTCACCCGTATCATGACCGGCGGCAAGCTCTCTAACCGCAAGAGCATCAATATCCCCGGCTATACCATCAACATGCCCTACATCAGTCAGAAGGATCGCGCCGACATCGAGTTCGGTCTGAAGATGGGCGTCAACGTCATCGCGGCTTCCTTTGTACGCTCGGCTGACGACGTCATCAAGCTACGCGACTATATCGACTCCCTCGGCTATGAGGATGTCGAGATCATCTCTAAGATCGAGAACCAGAGCGGTGTGGACGATATCGACCGCATCATCGACGTATCCAACGGCGTGATGGTCGCGCGAGGCGACATGGGCGTTGAGATTCCCTTTATCAAGCTGCCCGAGATTCAGAAGATGATTATCCGCAAGTGCGTTCTCGCGGGCAAGTACGTCATCACCGCGACCCAAATGCTCGACAGCATGACCACCAACATCCGTCCCACCCGTGCCGAGATCTCCGACGTCGCGAACGCGGTTTATGACGGCACCTCCGCCGTGATGCTTTCCGGCGAGAGCGCGGCAGGTATGTATCCTGTCGAGTCGGTCGCCGCGCTGAACGATATCTGCACCGAAGCCGAGAAGCACGAGAACCTCATGCTCCTGCGCGGCGCTTCGGCAACCCAGACCGATATGACCGCTTTCCGTGAGAATATTTGCGAGGCGGCTAAAACCGTTGCCGAGAACATCGGCGCAAAGGCGATCATCGTTGAGTCAAAGACCGGCGCGGTCGCCAGAGCGATGGCGCGCTGCCGCCCGAACTGCCCGATCATCGCGGTCGTCACCGGCGAGCAGGTTTGCTGTAAGCTTTGCCTGAGCTGGGGCGTCAGCCCGGTGCTGGGTGAAGAAAAACAAACGTCCGACGAGATCACCGTGCAGGCAATCAACAAGGCGCTGTCCACCGGTATCGTCGAGAAGGGCGATACGGTCGTCATCATCAGCTCCAACAAGACGGTTCCCACCTCCGACACCGATACGCTGAATATCCGTATCGTTTGATTATCTGAACAAGGAGAAGGCTCCCGATTCGCTCGGGAGCCTGATTGTTATATGGAATATATCTATACTTTAATTAAATCACGCCGCAAGACGATCTCGCTGGAGATTCGCGGCGACAAGTTAATTGTACGCGCGCCGAACCGTACAACGAAAAAGGAGGCGGACGCTTTTGTGCAAAAGCATGCTTCATGGATCGAAAAACAGCGTCAAAAGATCGCGCGCCGTAAGGAAGAGCAGTCACAGATCGAAAAGCTCAGCGATGAAGAGCTGAAAACGCTCGCAAAACGGGCGGCTGTCTATATTCCCGAACGCGTCGGATTCTACGCCGCGCAAATGGACGTCAGCTACGGTCGTATCACCCTAAGGTGTCAGAAGACGCGTTGGGGAAGCTGCTCGGCAAAGAAAAATCTCAACTTCAACATCCTGCTCATGCTGACGCCGCCCGAGGTAATCGACAGCGTGGTGGTTCACGAGCTGTGTCACCTGCGCGAGATGAACCACAGCGCGCGGTTTTATGAGCTGGTGTACCGCTGTTATCCCGACTATGACAAATGGAACCGATGGCTCAGGGACAACGGCGCGATGATTATGGCGCGTGTGGAACGATAAAGACGGTAAAAGGAAAGCGTAAGCCCGCATCACGGACTTACGCTTTTTTAGTTGTCAGAAGCGTTGATGACTTGCGGATTCTATGCGCTTTTCAGCGCTAAATCCATCGTTATTTCTGATAGGTGATGGTAAAGCCGTCGGGATAGTACCAGCTCAAATGGTTGTTGCCGCTGTCCATTGCGCGCGCGGTGTAGATACGGGTCGTACCGCTCGTGACAGTCGTGTCGGTGTAGGAGGTCTCGGTCGTATCGGCAAGCTTTGTCCAGCCGCCCGCTGTCTTGTAGTAAATGCGGTATTTTGACGCGCCGGTTGTAGCGTTCCAGTCGATGGAAACACCCGACGAGGTGTTTTTGAGTGTGAGCTTGGGCGCCGCGTAATACTTGACGCTCTTGCCCGGTCGGAAGTCGCTGGTGTAAGCGGTGCCGTCCTCGTTGATACAGCGCACGGTGTAGGTATAGGTGTAGGTGGAGCTGACGTCGGTATCAACAAAGGAGGTCTCGGTGGTGTCGACCAGTCTCGTCCAGCCCTTGGAGCCGTAGTAGAACACGCGGTACTTTTTCGCGCCGCCTACCTCGTTCCACTTGATCTGTACGCCCTCGGCGTCGTTGCTGACGGTGAACTGGGGCGCACGGATGAACTGGATGCGGAAGCCGTCGGTGTAGTACCAGCTTAAGTGGTTGTTGTTGCTGTCCATCGCGCGGATGGTGTAGGTGTAGTTAGTGCCGGAGGCGACGTCCTCGTCAAAGGCGGAGGGGCCGGTGGTGTCGGTCAGCTTTGTCCAGCCGTTGGAACCTTTGTAGTAGACGCGGTACTTGGACGCGCCGGCAACAGCGTCCCATTTGATCGACACGCCGTCCTCTGCGTTCGAGAGCGTCAGCTTCGGCGCGGCATAGTACTTGATGCTCTTACCGGGGCGGTAGTCGCTGGTGTAGGTGTTGCCGTCGGCGCTGATGCAGCGCACGGTGTAGGTATAGGTATGGTTCGAGCTGACGTCGGTGTCGACGAAGGAGTTATCCTCCGTATCAACGAGTCTTGTCCAGCCGCGGCTGCCGTAGTAGAACACGCGGTATTTTTCGGCGCCGTCGACCTTGTCCCAGCTGATCTGAACGCCGTCGGCGGCGTTGCTCAGACTGAACGCGGGCGCGCTGAGGAACTTGATGGAAAAACCGTCGGGATAGTACCAGCTCAGATGATTGCCGCTGCTGTCCATCGCGCGGATGGTGTAGGTGTAGTTGACGCCGGAGACAACGTCGTCGTCATAGGCGGAGGTATCGGTGGTATCGGTCAGCTTTGTCCAGCCGCCCGAACCCATGTAGTAGACGCGGTACTGCGCCGCCTGCGGAACTGCGTCCCAGCTGAGGTTAACGCCGTCCTCGCTGTTGCTCAGCCGCAGGATGGGGGCGGTGTAGTAGACAGCAGACTTGCCGTTGACGTCATAGTCGCTGATGTAGCGTGTACCGTCCGCCGAAAGGCAGCGCACGGTGTAGGTATATCGCGTGCCGGAGACAACGTCGTCGTCCAGCACCGAGGTATCGGTGGTATCGGTCAGCCTTGTCCAGCCGCCCGAGCCTTTGTAAAAGACGCGATAGCGGGTCGCTCTGGGAACGGGATCCCATGAGATCCTCATACCGCCCGCATCGGTTTTGACGCTCAGTTGAGGTGTGTCGAGGGTCGCTTCGGTGAGCGATTCGGTCATCTGGAAGCGCGAATCGGTCTTGGTGTAGTTACCGTCAACAACAGTCCTCTGGCTGGTGTCGGCAACGTGTCTGACCTTGGCGGAAAGGTTATATCTGCCGGCTTTTTCCACGCCGAAAATCAGCGACAGCACGACCTTTTTTGTGCTGAAAGAATAGCCGCTTACCTTGACGAAGTTCATGACATAACCGGTCATGTTATCAAGCGTGTTGTTGCCCTCAAAGCGCTTGACAACGGAGGAGTCCGCGGTTGTGGGAGCGATGCGCATGAGGTGGGTGGCGATCTCATCCCGGCTGTAGCCGCTCAGCGCGGTAAAGTCAACCGGAAGCTCGATCTGCGCCGTCGAGATATTGTTACCCGAGTAGGTAAAAGCAACGCTGTACTCGACAAAATCGCCCACCTTGACGGTATGGGTTTGGCCTGCTACCGTGATGGTAGCGGTGCTGTCGGCGGCTGAGGCGGATACCGCGCCGAAGCTGCACACCGAGAACATCAAAGCCAGTACGAGAAGCATACTGATGATCTGTTTTTTCATAGGATTCCTCCTGCATACAAGATATACATTTTTATTATATACTATCGCTCGGATAAAAACAAGAAGATTCTGTGAACATTTTCTGCTATAAAGGGACTTGCAAAAACGACCGCCGTAAAGCGGTCGTTTGTCATGGTCAATATTCGATCTCAGGTTGAAAGGACGGCATTAACTGCAATTTAAAGAGATTTGCCTTGTGCTTTTTGTCAATCAGCGCCTTTTTCTCCGGATCGTCGATCTCCCCGGTACGGATATAGCGGTCAAGCTCCGCATAAGTGAAGCCGAGATTCTCTTCATCGGTCTTGCCGCACAGTCCGTCGATCGGAACCTTGTCGACCAGCACATCGGGCAGTCCCAGGAGCCTGCCGATCTGCTTCATCTCGGCAACCGTGAGGTTGGAGCAGGGGCTGAAATCGCCCGCGCTGTCGCCGTAGCGGGTGGAGTAGCCGACCCAGTCCTCCGAGAGGTTGCAGGTGTTGGCGACCCTGCCGTTGTGGCTCTGCGCGACGGCATAGAGGGTGGTCATACGGATACGCGACGGCAGGTTGGTACGGCTTTGTTCGCTTAAGGGGAAGGGCACGGCGGCAGTCAAGCCCTCTACCGCGTCCTTGATGTTGACGATATAGTGTTTGATGTCAAGGTGAGTGACCAACAGCTTTGCCATGTCGATATCGTGCTGTTCGCCGCAGGGCATCAGCACGCCGATGACCCTGTCCTTGCCGAGCGCCTCGACGCACAGCGCCGCGACGATGGAGCTGTCCTTGCCGCCGGAGATACCGACAACCGCGTTACAGCCCTTTCCGTTTTCTTCAAAGAAATCACGGATCCATCGGACACATTCGTTTTTTATCTTTTCTGCATGGAACATAAGTACCTCCTGTTATCAATAACCGCTTAACAGCGCGATGTTGTATGCTTCAAAACTGTTCAGACTGCCGTCGTAGCCCGGGTTCGGATGATACCACGACTGCGCCTCATAGTATGAGCGGATGCTCTCGGTGCGGAAGATATAGCCGTTCCGGGCATAGATTTCGTTGATCGCGTCCTGGGCAAAGCTCTCCGATACCGGACTGCCGCTTCTTCCTTTCAGCGTCACGGTGACCTCGCTCTGAGCAAGATACCGTGCGGAGGAGTCGGGGAAGATCATACCGCCCGAAGACGGAGTGACGGGCGCTTCTTCACTTTCGGCATTGGTTGCGCTTTCGGTAGGAGCTATGGTGGGTATTTGCGCCGCGGGCGGTGCGGTTGCCGCCGTGGTAGGCATTTCCGCCTTGCCGCCTACGGCGACGGTGCAGGTCGCTCTGACGTCGTTTTCACTTTTGCAGGTGATCTCGGTCGTGCCCTCGGCGATACCCGTGACGTAACCGTCCTCGTCAACCTGCGCGATGTTCTTGTCCGCGCTCTCCCAGAAAAGGGCGGTCTTTGACGCGTCGGGCGGCGCATAGGAAGCCGAAAGCTGAATGGTCTTGCCGACCTCGATACGCGTGCTGGTCGCGGAGAGGGTGATATGAGTAATCAGCTTGTCCGCTACCGTAACGGTGCAGGTCGCCGTCTGACCGTTTTCGACAGCGGCTGTGACGATCGCCGTTCCTGCCGCTTTCGCGCTGACTAAACCCGCGTCGACGGTGACGATGTTTTCGTCGCTGCTGCTCCAGCTGACCTTGACCGCGTCGCCTGCCGAGAGCTGTGCCGTATCGCCGACCTTCATATCGAGAGCGGTCTGATCGAGCGCGAGCGGCTTTGCGCCGCAGGCTGTCAGCAACAGCAGTAACGTGAGAATAGCGGCGGATAATCCATAAATCTTTTTCATGTGTGAACCTCCGAGAATGATATTCCGCGGATTCTACCCTATATCAATCATTCTATCACAAATCGAAACAGCGGTCAATTACCGTTGTGAGCGGTCATTCCTCTTTGGATCGCCTCACGCTCGGCGCACAGCTCGTGATACAGTTCATAGGAGGTGAAGCCCCTGTTGGTCTCGGTCTGTACCGCCTTGAGGGGAACGCTGATCTTTTTGCGGCGCAGCTGGTCGAGAAACAGGTTCAGCATACCGCCGCGCAAATCGGCGATATACAGCATCTCGCCGTCAAAATCCTCGCCCGCAAAGACGGAGCTGTCGTCAGAAAGCCCGAGAAGCCGGCTGAGCTTATGACCGTATTCGTGCTTTTCAACCGTGCGCGATGTGATGTTCAGCTTGCGGCAGAGCATCTTCAACTTGGCGTCCTTTTCGGGGGAAAGATTGTAGATCAAAACCATGCTCATAGCGACATTTTCTCCTTATTCACGCTAAATATACAGAATGTTCACAGATAGTTTACCATATCCTGCCGTTTATTGCAAATATGTAATTTCCTTGTTGTTGACTTCATCTTCGACGCCGCTTATAATTACAATAGAGAATTATGCGCGGCATTGGCAGCTGCCGGAAAGACAGGTGATAGGATGAAAAAACTGTTGAAAAAGTCGACGTCCCTCATACTTGCGCTGACGCTGACGCTATCGGTGATGGGGGTGTCATTTTCCGCCGCCGAGACGGATGATGAAGCGGGATGGATCGCCGCAGTCGGCGCGTCGGCTCCCGAGATCACGTCGGTTGTACCCGGATCGGACGGGATCACGCTCACATGGAAAGCGCTGAGCGGCGCGAGCGCCTACCGCGTCTACCGCTGGTATGACGACGGCAGAGGGTGGGTGAAGCTGAAAGATACGACCAACCTGACCTATACGGATACAGGCGTAGCATCGGGCAACAGCTATACCTATCGGCTTGTCGGTCTGGACGCGACGGGCCAGCCGAACTCTGGCACCGTCAACCGCACGGTGACCTACTATGTGCCGGTACAGCTCAACGATATCGAGAGCGAGAAAGACGGTATCCGCGTCTACTGGAACGGCGGCACCCAGGCTGCTCGTATTGCGGTTTACCGTATGGAGAGCGAGGGTTGGAAGCGTATCGCCACCACGGCCGGCACCTCTTACCTCGACACCGACGTCACTTACTCCAACGAGTACCGCTATACCATCAGAGGACTTGACAGCTCAGGCGCGTTTCTTGACGATTACTACGACGCCAAGGGTCTGTCCCTGCGTCATTTAGCGATCCCCTCTGTCAGCGCCGAGACCGCTGTCGGCGGTATCCGCCTGAGCTGGGACAAGATCGAGGGCGCCGAGGGCTACCGAATCTTCTACAAAAACAGCTCCGGCGGCTGGTTGCGCATGGCGACAACAACCGAATCGTCATTTCTGGACGACGACGTCCGTTCGGGCAACTCCTACACCTATACCGTGCGCTGTATCACCTCAAACGGTGCATATTATACCAGCTTCTTTGATACCGCGGGCGCGACCGCGCGCTATGTTGCCGCGCCGGAGCTGATCTCGGCGGAAGGTACCGCCGACGGCATCCGTATCTCGTGGAAAGCGTGTTCCGGCGCGTCAAAGTACCGCATCTTTTTCAAGAACAGCGCGGGCAGCTGGTCAAGACTGGGTACGACCACGGCGACGTCTTTCCTTGATACCGAGGTATCGTCGGGTAAAACCTATGTTTACACCGTTCGCTGTATGGACGCGAACGAGAATTATATCAGCGACTTTTACGGCGAGGGCATCGCCGGCAAGTACTTAAGCGCGCCTGCCGTATCGGTATCGAACGGCGCCGAGGGCGTAGATATCCGTTGGGACGCTGTTGACGGCGCAGAGAATTACCGCGTGTACTATAACGGCTCGCGCGGATGGACAAAGCTGACCGATACAACCGAGACCTCTTTCACCGATACCGACGTCAGCTCCGACCACACCTACACCTACACCGTGCGCTGTATCAATCCCGAGGGTACTGCGTTCACCAGCAGTTATCTGTCCGGCAAGAGTGTGCGCTATATCGCCGCTCCGACAGTAACGGCGACAAACACCGGCGACGGGATCAATATCAAATGGAACGCTGTCGCGGGTGCTGAGAAGTACCGCGTGTACTACTATGGCTCGCGCGGATGGACAAAGATGGTCGATACCGCTTCGACCTCCTATCTTGACAGGGACGTCGAATCCGGCAAGAACTATACCTACACCGTACGCTGTATCGACTCAGCCGGCAACGCCTTTTTGAGCTGGTTCAAGCCCGGCGTATCAACCTACCATGTTGCCACACCGGATTTTGACGTGACCCTGAACGAAAACAGCGTCACCGTCAGCTGGGACGCGGTTCCCGGCGCGGAGCTGTACCGCGTGTACCGCAATACCGCGAGCGGATGGATGAGGATCGCCGACACAACCGCTGTCTGAACGCCGCCGCCGATACCTTTACCTCCGACTACAACCCGGGCAAAAGCGTGCGTTATGTCGACACGCCCCGTATCACGAGCGTTAACAACGCCCCCGAGGGCGTAGAAATCAGCTGGAAGGCTGTCACGGGCGCCGCGAAATACCGCGTCTACTACAAAAACGACAGCGGATGGACAAGGATCGCCGACACAACCGGCACCTCCTTTGTCCACGCCGCCGCACAGTCCGGTCAGACCTATACCTACACACTGCGCTGTGTCAACGCCGCAGGCTCCGACTTTGAATCGTCGTTTGACCGCGAAGGCGCTTCGATCCGTTACATCGCCGCTCCGCGCGATCTGGAGACGGAGGTCGAGGGCAACGGCATCCGCATCAGCTGGAAACACTCTGAGGGCGCAGAAAAATACCGCGTCTACTACTACGGCTCGCGCGGTTGGACAATGCTCGAGGAAACTACCGAAGATTCTGTGATCGACACAGATATCAGCTCCGGCTACACCTACACCTATACCGTGCGCTGTATCAACGCCGCGGGCACGGAGTTTACCTCCGACTTCAACCATGACGGCGTTGCGCAAAAGTATACCGAACTGCCCGTCCTGTTGGAACCCGACTATACCTATGACGGCTCAGAGGGCATTGAAATTTCGTGGAAAGCTTCGCGCGGCGCTGAGAAATACCGTGTGTACTACTACGGCTCACGAGGATGGACAAAGATGGCGGAAACTACCGATACTTACTATGTGGATGACGATATCGAATCCGGCCACCGCTATCGTTATACCGTGCGCTGTATCACCTCGGACGGTACAAGCTTTACCTCTGATTGCGACACGACAGGCGTCAGCATCTACTATGTTTCTCCGCCGAAGCTCCTGGATGCGCAGACCGATTTCTGCAGCGCGACCATCAGCTGGTCAAAGCCGAGCGGCGCGGCGCGTTACCGCGTCTACAAGCGCGTGAGCGGTTCATGGCGCAGGCTGGAGGACACAACCTCCAACTCCTACACCGATGACGACGTCTCGGTCGGCGAAACCTACAAGTACGCCGTGCGCGTTGTCAGCAGCGACGGCGAGGTTTTTTACAGCGGCTTTGATCCCGACGGCTTCATCGTTACGGTTGTCGCTCAGACAAGCGACTTTGTATACTACGATCAGGGCGATTACAGTTATCCCTACGGCGACGATACCATCGCCTACTCCGGCTGCGGCCCAACGTGCTTTGCGATGATCGCATCCACGATCCTCGGCAAGCGGATCACGCCGATCGACGCGGTCAAATGGTGCGGCAACAGCTACTATGTCTATAACGTCGGCACGCGGTGGGATTACTTCACCGCGGCGTCCGATCATTTCGGCATCAAGATGGAACGACAGCTGTCATCCTCTCAATTCAGCTCTGTAATTACCGCGCTCAAACAAGGCAAGTATGTCATCAGCGCCCAAAGCTCGGGTATCTTCACCAGCGGAGGTCATTTCATCGTCCTTTCGGGCATCACCTCCGACGGCAGGATCATTGTCCATGATCCCAACGGCGGCAATCATTATGCCGGCACATCGTTTGCCCAAAGCAGCATCACCGCTTCGGGTACCCAATACTGGGTCTTTGACAAAAAGTAAAGAAGCACAAAAATACCGCCGGAGCAGCTTTTTGCTCCGGCGGTTTGCTGTATGATTATGCGAGGCGGATAAATTCGCCGATTACGTGAATTGAGTGTTCGGCGGCAATCTCGCGGAACTTCAAAAAGTCCATGAGCTCGTTGTTGTTCCAGTCGTCCGAGATGCTTCGCAGAATCGCGAACGGTACGCTGTTGCGGTAGCATACCGCACCGACCGCCGCTCCCTCCATCTCGCAGGCGAGCGCGCCGAAGTTGTCAACGATCCTCCGGCGGCGTTCACGGGCGGCGATGAACGCGTCTCCCGAGGCGATCCGTCCGCGGAACACGCTGATCCCGTCGATCGTCCGGCACGCGTCATAGAGCTTGTCGGCAGTTTCTTTGTCAGCGGGAAAGTAGGTGCGCTTTTCGTCGTTGAACTGTACCTGACCGAGCGGGTCGCCCATCTCGGTACCGTCCATATCATGCTGGACACAGTCATCGGAAATGACGATATCGCCGATGCGGATATCGCCCGAAAGCGATCCCGCGATACCGCTGTTGATGATAACGTCGGGCTGATACAGGTCGATCATGATCTGGGTGCTCATCGCGGCGTTGACCTTGCCGATGCCGCACTCACAGCACACCACCTCTTTACCGCCGACCTCACCCTTGGTGTAGGTGATCTTCGCAACGGTTGTTTCTTCTTTGCTGTCCATCATTTTGACAATTCCCTCGACCTCGATGGCGAGGGCACAGATAAAACCAATCATAAGTATTTCCTTTCTGGATAGAGTGATATCGGATGTTCCTATCATAATATACTTTTCTGAAAATAGCAAGCGCCATAGATAAGTTGTACAGTTTTTTTCGCTCGCGGAGTCGGATTTATGACAATGTATTTTTGTATCAAATGTTGCATTTCTTTTGAATAGTGGTAAAATAGATTGGGTATATATCAAAAATCGACCCTTTATAAGGATATATATACATAATATGACAAATAACAGAGGAAATATGAGAATCAACGACCCTAAAAACAGAACCCGGAACAAGATGCTTCTGGGTATCGACATCGGCTCCACAACGGCAAAAATCGCGGTCATCGACGACGGCGAGCTGGTCTACAGCCGCTATGAACGCCACTTTTCTCAGGTGCGCCAAAAGACGCTCGAAATGATCGAAGCGATCTCCGATCTCCTCGATGGCAACAGCTTCACGGTCGCGGTGTCAGGCTCGGCGGGACTGGGCATGGCAAACGCCGCGCGCCTTTCTTTTGTGCAGGAAGTCTACTCCACCGCCGAGTGCGTGCGCTGTCTCGAGCCCGATACCGACGCGGTCATCGAGCTGGGCGGCGAGGACGCCAAGATCATCTTCTTTACCGGCGGTCTTGACGAACGCATGAACGGCTCGTGCGCGGGCGGAACGGGCGCGTTCATCGACCAGATGGCAACCTTGCTCAACGTCTCAAACACCGAGATGGATGCGTTGTCTCTCACCCATCAGCAGATCTACCCCATCGCCTCGCGCTGCGGAGTTTTCGCTAAAACCGACATCCAGCCGCTCATCAATCAAGGGGCTACCAAGGCGGATATCGCCGCGTCCATCTATCAGGCGGTCGTCAACCAAACGGTCGGCGGTCTTGCGCAGGGTCGAAAGATCGACGGCAAGGTCATGTTCCTCGGCGGCCCGCTGTACTATTGCAAGGGGCTGAGAGAACGCTTTGTTGAAACGCTCAGGCTCAGCGAAGAAAACGCGATCTTTCCCGAATACGGCTTGTTTGCCGTCGCCATCGGCGCGGCGCTGTACTCTGAGGACGGCGAGCTGATGGGCTATGAAGAACTGACAAAACGCCTCAAAAACAGCATGAAACACAAGGAGAGGGTCTCTACCCTGCCCCCGCTTTTCAAGGATAAAAACGAGTATCAGGCGTTCATCAAGCGCCATACGCAAAACAGCGTCAAGACCGAGTACGGCGGCGCCTACAAGGGCGGTGCGTATATCGGTATCGACTGCGGTTCCACCACCACCAAGCTGGTTGTGATCTCTGAGAACTGCGACATCATCTACACCTACTACAGCTCTAACAAGGGCAACCCCGTCGAGATCGTGCGCGAACAGCTCACAAAAATCTACAAAGAGTTCGGCGGCAACATCACCATCCGCGGCTGTGCCGTCACCGGCTACGGCGAGGAGCTGATCCGCCGCGCGTTTCACATTGATTTCGGCTTGGTCGAAACGATGGCGCACTACACCGCCGCCAAGTACTTCGACAAGGACGTCGACTTCATCCTTGATATTGGCGGGCAGGACATCAAGTGCTTCAAGATCCGCAACAACTCGATCGACAGCATCATGCTCAACGAAGCCTGTTCCTCGGGCTGCGGCTCGTTCATCGAAACCTTTGCCAAAAGCATGGGCTACACGGTCGAGGAATTTGCGCGTCAGGGACTTTTCTCCATGGCGCCGGTCGACCTGGGTACACGCTGTACGGTATTCATGAATTCTTCCGTCAAGCAGGCGCAAAAGGACGGCGCGTCGGTGCAGGATATCTCGGCAGGTTTATCCCTTTCTGTCGTCAAGAACGCTATCTACAAGGTCATCCGCGCCACCACGCCCGACGAGCTGGGACAGCGGATCGTCGTTCAGGGCGGCACCTTCATGAACGACGCGGTGCTGCGCTGCTTTGAAAAAGAGATCGGACGCGAGGTTGTCCGCCCCAACATCGCGGGGCTGATGGGCGCGTTCGGCGCGGCGCTGTACGCCGAAGAACATCACCCCGAACAGTCGGCCGTCCTCTCGGCTGACGAGGTTGAGAGCTTGAAGCACGAAAGTCGTTCGGCGGTCTGCAAGGGCTGTACCAACAACTGCCGCCTGACCATCAACATCTTCAACGGCAAGGATCGGCTGATCTCGGGCAACCAGTGTGAAAAAGGCGCGGGAATCCGCCTCTCGGATGAAGAAAAGCTTCCGAACCTCTATAAATACAAGCGACAGCTTCTCGAAAGCTACAAGCCCCAAAAGGGCGGCAAAAAGATCGGCCTGCCTTTGGCGCTCGGCATGTATGAGCTGCATCCGTTGTGGCACACGATCTTCACAAGCCTCGGCTTTGAGGTCATTTCTTCGGGCTTTTCGACCCGCAAGCTGTACCAGAAGGGACAGTTCTCTATCCCCTCCGATACCGTGTGTTACCCCGCAAAGCTCATGCACGGTCATATCGAGACCTTGCTCGAACAGGGCGCGGACGCGATCTTCTACCCCTGTCTGACATACAACATCAACGAAAAAAAGGGCGACAATTTCTACAACTGTCCCGTCGTCGCCTACTACTCGGAGCTGTTACAGGGCAACATGGATTCGTTGAAACAAACGACCTTCCTCTGCCCCTATCTCAACATCAACAGCGAAAGGGAGCTTACCCGTGAGCTGACGCTGACGCTGTCCCGGCATTTTGGCGGCATCACCAAATCCGCCGTCAGAAAAGCAGTCAAAGCCGGTATCGCCGAGTATCACGCGCATATGCAGCGCATCTATGACGAGGGTAACCGTGCGGTGCGGTTCGCGCGCGAAAAAGGCAAGCGACTGATGATCTTAGCCGGTCGTCCCTACCACATCGACCCCGAGATCTGTCACGGCATCGACAAGCTCGCGACCTCTTTGGGCTTTGTCGTCGTCAGCGAGGACAGTATCACCGCCGACGTCAAGCCGCCGATCTTAGGCGTGCTCAACCAGTGGACGTACCACAGCCGTATGTACGCGGCGGCGCAGTACGCGTGCGGGCATGACGACGCCCAGCTCGTCCAGCTGGTATCCTTCGGCTGCGGCGTAGACGCCGTCACCACCGACGAGGTGCGTACGATCTTAGAAAACGGCAGCAAGCTCTATACCCAGATCAAAATAGATGAAATCACCAACCTCGGCGCGGTCAAAATCCGTCTGCGTTCCCTGATCGGCGCGCTGGAAGAAAGGGGGCAGTAAGATGGTCGGCAAAGCGGATTATATCAAATTTACCAAGGAAATGAAGCGCGAGTACACCATCCTCGTGCCCACCATGCTTCCCATCCACTTCAAGCTGATCTCCAACGTTCTCGTCAGCTACGGCTACAAAGTCGATTTTCTCGAAGACGTTGACGGCAATATCAAAGAATCGGGACTGCGCTATGTCCACAACGATACCTGCTATCCCGCCCTGCTCGTCATCGGACAGCTGATTAACGCGGTCGAATCCGGCAGATACGACAAGGACAAAGTCGCCCTGCTGATTACCCAGACAGGCGGCGGCTGCCGCGCATCCAACTACATCTACCTGCTCCGAAAGGCGCTGAAAAAGGCGGGCTACGGCCATATCCCCGTCATTTCGCTGAACTTCAACATGATCGAAAAGCACCCCGGCTTCAGCCTGACGGTACCGATGCTGTACCGCATGCTCTACTGCGCGTTCTACGGCGATCTGATGATGCTGATGGCAAACCAGTGCCGCCCCTATGAAAAGCACAAGGGCGACACCGACCGCCTGGTCAAAAAGTGGACGAACAAGCTCCTTGACGAAAGCTCCCACGCCTCCACCATGCGCTACAGCCATGTCAAGAAGAATTACCGTCTGATCGCGGACGACTTCAACAAAATTCTCGGCGATACCCCGCGCGACAAGGTCAAGGTCGGTATCGTCGGAGAAATCTACGTCAAATTCTCACCTCTCGGCAACAACAACCTCGAGAGCTTCCTTTTGAAAGAAGGCGTCGAACCGGTCGTCCCGGGCTTTGTGGACTTCTGCCTTTACTGCGTGTACAACGGGCTGGTCGACTACGACCTCTACCGCCTGCGTCCGTTCAAGGCATTCGGCTCCAAATTCCTCTACCGCTTCCTGCTGTCAAAACAGCGCTACATCCGCAGGATGATGCAGAACTACTATCCGAACTTCATGCCGATGGCGGACTTTGACGAAACACAAAAGCGCGTCAAGGGCTACATCAATCAGGGTACAAAGATGGGCGAAGGCTGGCTTTTGACCGCCGAGATGCTCGAGCTCATCAACGAAGGCGTCACCAACATCATCTGTACCCAGCCCTTCGGATGCCTGCCCAACCATATCGCGGGCAAAGGCATGATGAAGCCCTTAAAGGAGCGTAACCCCGGTGTGAATATCGTTGCGATCGACTATGATCCCGGCGCCACCGCCATCAATCAGGAAAACCGCATCAAGCTGATGCTCAGTAACGCGAGGAACTGAGCATGCTGTATGAGAAGCTGAAAGTTTATGCGAACAGCGACGTCTATCCGTTCCACATGCCGGGTCACAAAAGGATAGGCGCGACCGCTCTGCCTTATGGTATCGACATCACCGAGATCGACGGCTTTGACAACCTGCACGAGCCTCAGGGCTGTCTGAAAGAATTGCAGGAAAAAGCGGCAGAATTATTCGGCTCCCGCTACGCGTTCGCACTGGTCAACGGCTCGACCGTCGGGATCCTTTCGGCAATCCGCGCGATGACAAAAGACGGCGACCGTGTGCTGATCGCGCGCAACAGCCACATGGCAGTCTACCACGCTGCCGAGCTGTGCCGTCTTGACGTCACATATTTAATGCCCGAGATGATCGAAGGGCTCGGGATATTTTCCTCTGTCTCGCCTGAGTCGGTCGAACAAGCGCTGAGAGCGAATCCCGGCATCTCCCTTGTCGTCATCACTTCTCCCACCTATGAGGGAATTGTGTCGGATATCAAGAGCATTTCAGCGATCTGTCACCGATACGGCGCAAAGCTCTTTGTCGACGAAGCGCACGGAGCGCATTTTCCGTTTTCGGACAGCTTTCCGCAGAGCGCGATCACCTGCGGCGCGGACGCGGCTGTCATCAGCCTGCACAAAACCCTGCCTGCGATGACCCAAACCGCCTTACTGTTAACCGACAGCAAAGCGCTGTCAAAAGAACTGAAACGACAGCTTTCCGTGTTTGAAACCAGCAGTCCGTCCTATGTACTGCTCGCGTCCATCGACCGCTGTCTGAGATTCTTAAAGCACGGCAACCGCGCTTTTGAAGAGTATATCAGCCGCCTGACACAATTATACCAAGCCGCAAATTCCCTGCGTCATCTGTCTGTTTTGCATGACAGAATCCTGAGCGCAAGCAATGTGTTCGACTTTGACGCCGGCAAGCTGAACATTTTCTGTAACGGCTGTATGAGCGGCAAAACGCTGATGGATATCCTGCGAACCGATTACCGCATTGAGCTTGAGATGGCGCTCGGCGACCGCGCGCTGGCGATGACCTCCGTCTGCGACTCCGACGAGGGCTTTGACCGTCTGCTCAGCGCGCTCAAAGAGATCGACGGCAACTGTACAAGCACAGATCAAATGACTGCGCCCCCGACCTGTCCCCTGCCCCAAAAGCGATACGCCGTCCATGACGCTTTAGAGCAAGACGGCGTGATGCTCGATATCTGTCAAGCAGAGGGCAAGGTCTCGCGCGAATATGTCCGCGCCTATCCGCCGGGCGTCCCGCTCTTTGTCCCGGGCGAAGTGATCGGCCGAAATGTCCTGTCACAGCTCAAAGCGCTGGAAGCCGCGGGAAACGAAATCCTCACCGACGGCTCAGCCTATCCGTTAATTTCAATAATCGGTTGACAAAGCACGCACTGCGTGCTAGAATAGACCTATATAAATCAAGGAGTTGACAATTATGAAAAGAATCAAGACCATAGAGACTCGTGACCTTCAGAAAAGCGTGAAGACCGGTGGCTGCGGCGAGTGCCAGACCTCCTGCCAGTCTGCTTGCAAGACCTCCTGCGGCGTTGCTAACCAGCAGTGCGAGAAGTGCCTTAGCGAGAAGTAATTGATACGCTGAACACTACAATAAGGAACTTTCAGCCGTTAAACCGCATAGGTCTGACGGCTTTCCTTATGCCAATTAATATAGATGTCATTACGGAGCTTCTTGACACACATCGTCAAGAGCCCGTGGTAATCTCAACCGATTACGGAGGAACTTATGATACACCGCTATCAGCTGAACGGCTACAACATCGTCCTTGATGTTTTCAGCGGCAGCGTCCATATTGTGGACGACCTCGCCTACGATATCATCGGGATGTATGAGGACGCCGACAAAGACGCGATCATCGCTGAAATGCTCAAAAAATACGCTTCCGACAGCGACGTCACCGAGGCAGAGATCCGCGACTGCATCGACGACGTCGAGGAGCTGAAAAACGAAGGCAGGCTTTTTACCCAAGACACCTACGCCGATCTCGCCTTTGACTTCAAGGCGCGCAACACCGTCGTCAAGGCGCTGTGCCTGCATGTCGCTCACACCTGCAACCTCAACTGCGAGTATTGCTTTGCAAGCCAGGGCAAATATCACGGCGACCGCGCACTGATGAGCTTTGAGGTCGCCAAGCAGGCAATCGACTTTCTGATCGACCACTCCGGCTCGCGCAAAAATCTTGAGGTCGATTTCTTCGGCGGTGAACCGCTGATGAACTTTGAGGTTGTCAAAGAGATCACCGCCTATTGCAGAAGTATCGAGAAAGAAAAAGGCAAAAACTTCCGCTTCACCCTCACCACCAACGGCGTTTTGCTCGACGACGAGGTCATCGACTTTGCGAACAAAGAGTGCCACAACGTTGTCCTCAGCCTGGACGGCAGAAAAGAAGTCCACGACCGCCTTCGCAAGTCCGCGAACGGCAAGGGCAGCTATGATCTGATCGTCCCGAAATTCCAACACTTCGTCGAGCGCCGCGGCAACAAGGGCTACTACATCCGCGGCACCTTCACCCATAACAATACCGATTTCACCAACGATATCTTCCATATGGCTGACCTCGGCTTTACCGAGCTTTCGATGGAACCGGTGGTCTGTCCTCCCGACGATCCCTACGCGCTGACCTATGACGATCTTCCCGTCCTGTTTGAACAGTACGAGATTCTCGCCAAGGAGATGCTCAGAAGAGAAAAAGAGGGCAAGCCCCTCACCTTCTATCACTACATGCTCGATCTGGACGGCGGGCCTTGTATCTACAAGCGTATCTCCGGCTGCGGCTCGGGCACCGAGTACATGGCGGTCACCCCGTGGGGCGACCTTTACCCGTGTCACCAGTTCGTCGGCAACCCCGAGTATCTGCTCGGCAACGTCTACGACGGCGTCACCAACACCAAGGTGCAGGATGAGTTCAAGCTGTGCAACGCCTACGCCCGCCCCGACTGCAAGGACTGCTGGGCAAAGCTCTATTGCTCCGGCGGATGTGCCGCCAATGCCTACCATGCGACCGGCTCCGTGACAGGCACCTATCAGTACGGCTGTGAGTTGTTCAAAAAGCGCATCGAATGCGCGATCATGATGAAGGTCGCACAGGCAGAAACCGCCGAATCAACATGAAAGTTAAACCGATTATCACACATGTAAGCAGCGTCCGTCAAACGACGCTGCTTTTTTTACAAAGCGAAAAGGCAAAACAAAAGCCGCATAGCAGATAAAAAATTCTTCTTTACCTATTTACAAACCGAAAAAAATAGTGTATAATATTTAAGCGTTATGGGGGTATAGCTCAGATGGTAGAGCGCATGGTTCGCATTCATGAGGTCAGGGGTTCGATTCCCCTTATCTCCACCAGAAAAAATAACCGCTTGTTCATAACGAACAAGCGGTTATTTTTTGCTTATTATGCGGTTATCGGATAGCTCTCTGTTTCTTCCATAGCACGGAAAGATTGAGATATAGTAATGAACCGCAGTTTTAGGAATGAAAGCCAAACTGAGGTTTAATTCTACTTAACGTGAAATGGCGCGTATACTGCGGTGAAAGAGCTGTTGTTGTGTTCGGCTAAGTATGCAGACAACATCACAGAGATGGTTTATTCTCGCTTGAAAAATTCTTTCAAAAGTGCTATAATACTATTACAATTGGAGGAAATAAAATGACACAGCTTGATATGATTAAGAAAAAGGTAAATTATTTGTATTCCGTCTCTCCTCGGATTCGTATCAATGTCAGATTGAACCATCCGAGACTGGAGTTGAAAAATGACGAGGTAGAGATCAAGGGCGTCTATAAAAACATCTTTACCATTGAAGAATATACGACGGGCGTACCGAGGATTCACTCCCTGCAATATGTCGATATTCTGACCGGTAATATCGAAATCGTTGAGAAGAATTGAGCTGCCGTTTGCGTTCTTCTCCCAGCATCTTTTTATACAACCGATCGTCAGAAGAATCTTCAAATTACTGTTCCATAAGGATATGAAAAACAGAAAAGCAGAGCGGAATTAACCGCTTGATTTTTTGATAAAAAAATGATATAATCCAAATCAATGTGAGTAGCAAAACTGCGTAAGTCCGACATTTCGGTCTTGCGCAGTTTTTATTTTTACGGAGGTAATCATATGGAAAATCACTCTTATCTTGCCGAGGAAAAGATCGGCAAGCTGATGCGAAAGTACTCGGTACCGTGTATCATCTCGCTTTTGGTCGGCGCGCTGTATAATATCGTCGATCAAATCTTTATCGCCAACGCCGACTATCTCGGCTCCTACGGCAACGCCGCGAATACGGTCGTCCTTCCGCTGACGGTGATCGCTCTTGGTATCGCCGTGATGATCGGCGACGGCTGCTGTGCTTTTGTCAGCATCTCGCTCGGAGCGAAAAACAGCGGCGACGCAAAACGAAGCGTCGGTAATTCTGTTGTGCTCTGTATCGTCGGCAGTCTGTTGTTGACAGCGGTATATCTGATTTTCGCTCAGCCGATCCTGACCGCTTTCGGCGGCAGGGTCAACAACGAGACGTTCGAGCTGTCAAAGGAATACTTCTTCTGGATCACGCTCGGGATTTCCTTTTATATGTTCGGTCAGGCGATGAACCCGATCATCCGCGCGGACGGCAGTCCGCGGTTCGCCATGATCTCTACCTTGGCAGGCGCTGTCGCAAACATCATTCTCGATCCAATCTTCATCTTTGTGTTCAAGTGGGGCATGATGGGAGCGGCTATCGCGACCGTCATAGGTCAGATCATCACCGCGATTTTGGCGGTTGTTTATCTGTGCCGCGCAAAACTCATCAAGCCGACATTCGGTGATCTTCGTTTGAAGGGCAATATCGTCAAGCGCACGCTGTCACTCGGCTTGTACAGCTTTTTGGCGCAGATCTCACTGGTCGCGGCAATGATGGCGATCAACAACATGATCCGTCAGTATGGCTCGATCGATCCGATCTTCTCTCAGGAGCAGTACGCGCAGATACCGATGGCGGTAGTCGGCATCGTCATGAAGTTCTTCCAGATCGTCATCTCCATCGTCATCGGAATGGCGGCGGGCTGTATTCCGATCGTCGGCTTCAATATGGGAGCAAGGCTCTACAGCCGCGTCAAGGCGCTGTTTACAAAGCTATTGATAGCTGAAGCCTGTATCGGCATGGTCGCTCTCCTGATTGTTGAGCTGTTCCCGCAGTTCCTGATACAAATTTTCGGCGCCGCGCACGAAAGCGCTTATTACACAGAGTTTGCCGTCAAAGCGTTCCGCGTCTACCTGTGCATGATCGTGCTCGCCTGTGTGAACAAGGCAACGTTCATCTTTCTGCAGGCGATGGGCAAAGCGGTGGAATCCACCTTGCTATCCATGGTCAGGGAGATTGTGTTCGGCGTAGGCTTCGCACTGCTGCTTCCGAGGTTTTTCGGGCTCGACGGCGTATTATATTCCATGCCTGTTTCCGACGTGTTGACTTTTATGATCTCTATGTATTTGATCATCAGAACACACAAACAGCTAAACTCGGACGGCGCTTCATCATGAAATATTATCTCTGTCGTTTATTGATATATTATCGTTGACAGCTTTTGCCGTACAAAACTAAAGAAAACACATAGGAACCTATGTGATGAGTATAAACTAAATTGGGTATTCGTGAAAAAATGGGGGTGCGTAAGCGCGTGAGTCGGGAGAGCGCCAGGTTCGCAATCTGGAGGTCAGCGGTTCGAATCCGCTATGCTCCACCATTGAAAAAGACGGTAAGTATCGCAAGATACCTACCGCCTTTTTTATTTGTACCGTACAGAGGAGATAAGCGGATTCGAAGGCGAGCGTGTCAAGCCGTAAGCTGTGCGCACGGCGTAGACAAAAACGCTCCTGAGGAGCGTTTTTAGCGAGAGCGTAGGCGCGACTTCTGGCAGGAGGTGCCGCTCCCAAGACGGGGTAATCGCCGTCCTGCAAATATAGCTTAGCTTATCTCCACCAGAAAGATAACCGCTTGTTCATAACGAACAAGCGGTTATTTTTCTGTGATTATTATGCTGTCACTATTTTAAAAATAACATTGGGCGAATTGCTGTGTACATCATCAAAAACCTTGAGCATAGTCTGCGCGTATTGTCGCATATCATCCGGCATTGTTTCTAACCCTTTGATTTCAACAGTTACATTCTCATCATCTTCATACCAGCCATCTAAACAGTCCCAAAGAGCATCCCAATTCTCACCGTAATAATCCGGAAACTCAAACTTTGTTTTCAGTTCCCTATGGAGTTGTGCAGGATATTTCATATTGGTAAAATCTAATGTTATCTTTATTGCTTTCATATTAAATAGATTAACCTCCTACAATATAAATTAAGGTAATGGACACGGTAGCCAGCCGTGTCTGTTTTCATTTTAGGGCTTGACTTTTATTTGCAAGACTCCTTATATAATTTCAACAAATGTTCTGTAATGATCAAGAGTAATAAAAATCAATCCGTCATTGGAGTATAGTATTCTTTCACTGTTTCTGTAGCCCCCCGGAATAATTGATATCCGCCTCATACCATATTCGTCCGGGCTTCTCAGGTAGATGCTCGTTACGATTGAAGTGCTGACCTCTTGTAATCATCTTACCGGGAGCCACCTTGTCGAGATTCCCCTCTTTAGGTTTGAAGCCTAATTTCACAGCTTCTTGATAAGTGATATAATAGTCAGGAAGCTTTCCTTGGCTTTTTATCCACCAGTCAGCTCCATTATGTTTCTCGTTAGTTGCGGTTCCGACTATAGCTGTTTGAATCGGTTGTATAGTACATCGACAATGAGGGTGTAAAGGCGGAAGAGGAAAGACCAGATTATGTCTTTCGTAAACCTTCCCCCACATATTCTTGCATTGTGCACACAACTTTTCGTCTTCAACTACTACCCAATTTAGAAAATGGACATTTGCATCGGTAATCCAATCCACAAGAAGTGCCTGTAAAAATTTGGTTGTGCTTATCCGATTGTTTCTGATAACATAGCCATTTGTCTTTTTAACAAACATTATTTCTCTCCTTCATTTAGTAAAAGATAGTTTCACCTTTCACTTATGAGGAGATTTCGATTATAGTTGCATAGTATTATGCAACTATAAAATGATTGTAACATTATTTTTTGTGTTTGTCGATAATCGATGGTAGAATCTTTACATTTACAAGATAATATAGCAATATGACGAACCGCCTGCTCACGAGATGTGAACAGGCGGGTAAATATTATGCTGTAATCGGCATACTCTCGCTTTCCTCCATACCGAGGAAAAACTGTCGGATATTCATATTCAGCTCTACATTCAGTTCATAGTTGCGGTAAACGTTAACGCGTTTGATCATCGAATTGATAATCATCTTTTTCGCCTCAATGGACGCGCTGTCATACAGGCTCGACCATGAAATGATCTCATCATACTGCGTATATACTTATGAGGATATAAATGACGAATTAGAGAATTATATAATCAATGTCTTGTACGATATCATACTTAGCAATTGTCTCAATATCAGAAACCTTGACATTTGCAATTACGGCATTACCAAAAGCATCACTACGAATATCTACTTCAAGGCCGTCAAAAACCTGAGCAAATATTTTTTGTTTCTTTCTTCCTTTAAATGCAATGTAAACTATTACTATATCGTCCGGATTGCTTTTTTCTATAACTGTCTGGAGATCGGGAAGAATTTTACTATTCTCCGCAGAAACCGAAATGGTACAACACCCAACAATGATAGCAATAATCAATAATAATGCTAATATTTTTTTCATGATAATTCCTCCTATCAATGTATTAAATTTGCTTCAATCTCATCTGAAAAGCATGAGCGGCAAACATACTTTTCTATGTATACATCATATCAGTTTTTTCGGAGAAATGTTGTAAATGGTAAACAAAGTATTGTTTTCGGTAAAGAATGTTGCTCTTATTCTTCCTCTTTGATAATCAAGGTTACCTCAATCCTGTCGTCATCCTCTTTATAACTAAGCGTTCCGTTGTATGCCTCGGCAATATTGCGAAGTATGTTTAGTCCTTTCCCATGCAGAGTGTCATTATTCTTGGTCGTCTTCATATCGGGATTCACGCTAAGTACAGAGGATAAAATGGTATTCCTGCACACGATGATCCGATAATCGTTTCTCACCGTGATCTCCAACGACATTTTACGCTGACCCTTATCAATGGTAGAAAGGTATTCAATAGCGTTTTCGCATAGATTGCCGATGATCGATACGACGTCCGTAGAGGAAACAAAGTCGAGAGAATCCGTCACCGTATAGGAGAAGGAAATATCACTTTGCCTTGCTTTCTCTATCTCAACATTCAGGATCGCGTTCAACGTCGGATTGTCGGTATTGATCGGCGTATAGACCTTTGCAATACTCTCGGAGGAATCTACACATAGGCGTTTTGCCTCGTCATACTGACCGTTTTCGATCAAACGGCATATTGATTTGAGATTGTTCTTCATACCCTTGACGGTATCGATTGCGTCTACAATATAATCGTATTCGGTAAAATCAAACAGATCCTTTGTATCGGGCATATAAAAGGTTTTGTGCGTAATCA
>CACWTM010000045.1 GCA_902763855.1 uncultured Ruminococcus sp.
CACTCGAGGTCAAAGCGTACCTACCGGATACGCTTACCGAGAACGGCGAGCGACGACGCAACGCAATAAATGTTAAAGTGTTTTAATGATACTTAGTATTAAGGATGATTCGGCTGAGATTCCCACAGCCCCCAAGGGGCTTCGCAATAACTGTTATTTAATGAAATGACCGCTCGACGCAGTGACGTCGGGCGGTTTTGCCATAGGATCAAACAATAATATCGGCAGATCTAACGGGAAGGATCGCACGGAGATTCGCGAGAGACGTCTCGATCTGGCAGCCGATCTTACCGCCGCTGAACATAATAGTATCGCAGCGTTCGGCGGTCATGTGGATGGTGGTGGGAAACTGCTTTTTCATCCCGATCGGCGAACATCCGCCGTGGATGTAACCGGTCAGGGGCAAAAGCTCCTTGCTCTTAATCATCGCGACGCTCTTCTCCCCTACCGTACGCGCGGCTTTCTTTAAATCAAGCTCGGCGTCGACCGGCACCATAAAAACATAATAGGCTTTGCTTGCCCCTTGGGTAACGAGGGTTTTGAACATTTGCCCCGGCTGTTGACCGAGCGCTTCGACGACCTCCATGCCGCTGACCGCGCCTGAGGCGGAATAATCGTGGCTTGTGTAAGAGAGCTTGTGCTGTTCAAGAATACGCATAACATTGGTTTTTTCTGTTTTTTGCTTTTTCATATTATCACCGAATCTATGATACCGCAATAAAACGTATTTTGCAAGCGTTGACAGGGGTTTTGCTTCATGCTACAATGCAGGCGGGTGAAAAACATGAAGCTTTCTTACATTGATAATAACAACAGCTTTGACTTTGGCAGAACGTCCGGAACCTACGCGAAGTTCCGCGATATCTATCCCAAAAGCATGTATGAAAGGCTGGTCGGTTACGGGATCGGAAAAGAGGGTCAGGAGATTCTTGACCTCGGAAGCGGCACCGCAATCCTGCCGCTGAATCTTGCGTATACCAACGCGCGGTTCACCGCAACCGATATCTCGGAGAATCAGATCGCTTACGGACGGAAAATGTGCGGGGAAAAAGGGCTGACAAATATCCGCTTTAAGGTGTGCGCAGCGGAAGATACCGGCTTTGCGGACAGCAGCTTTGACGCTGTCACGGCGGTACAGTGCTTTCCGTACTTTGAGAAAGATCATGCCGCAAAGGAGATCGCAAGGGTGCTCAAACCGGAAGGGTTGTTCTGCATCATCCTCATGGACTGGCTGGCCGATGAGGATGAAGTTATCGCCGAGATGGTACGAACGGTCAAACGGTACAATCCCCAATGGAATGAAAAGGGATTTGCAAAGGATATATATCGCTTTCCGCCGTGGGCGGAAGGACGGTTTGAATTGATCGACGTGTGCGGCTATGATGAAGCGCTCAGATTCAACAGAGAAGGATGGCTCGGCAGGGTGCTGAGCTGTCGCGGGATCGGAGCGAGTCTTGACAAAGAAACGGTCGCGCGGTTTGAGGAAGAATACCGCGCAATACTGGGGAAATACGATGAACCGCTATGGCTGAAGCATCGGATACACATGGAGGTGTATCGGTCGATGTAGCCAAACACGGATGGCGAAACGCCGCTGACAGAAAAAGTCAGCGGCGTTTCAGCGCAATATCAAAGCAGATAATCCTCGGCGCGGTCGATAGCGGTCAGCAGATCGTCGTCAAAGTCGAGATTGCTGATCTTCAAAAACATCGCGCTGTCGGAGCATTTCGCTTTGCCGTAGCTCTTGGAGCTTTCGGCAAGCTTGGTGTAAAATCCGGCGTCATCAAACATACAATCACCTCATCAAAAGTTTCAATACAGTGCAGAAATTCTTCTGTGATTATATTGTAAACGATGACGTTGCCCATAAATGGGACTTTGTTGATTTTATAATTCTAATTTGGAATTTAAAAGTGATTTTTATTTATTTTATCATACTTTTAGCGAAATCGCCGACACGGTTGAAGTCATCCTGCGAAGGGAGTCCTTTGTTGATAAAAATCCATGACGCGGCACAATGGAACTCTTTCTCGCTGAGTCGGATGCCGAGGGCGTCAGTCTCGCGCTTGACCATGCTGTAAGTTGACTTACCCGAACAGGAGGTGGAAAAGTTCACGACCTCGCCGATCTTGTCCTTGTTTCGGGATAAAAAGCTCTTGACCTCGGAGTCGATGTTGGCGGCGTACATGGCGTTGACAAGAAACAGACGGTCGACCTTGGCGTTGAGATCGTGGGACACATCCAGCGCCTTGAGCCCTGTCGCCTTGGAGATCGCGGAGGCGAGCTTTTCGGTGTTGCCTTTCTTGGACTTGGTAAAATAACGGATAGCGGTAGACATCAAAACACCTCTTTCAATATTGGTTGCACTAACTATAGCATATAAATCCATTTTATACAAGTATATTTGATGAAATATTTTTGCTTTTCTATATAAAAATGCCTGCTCCTTACGGAACAGGCATTGTGTTCAACAAATGATACTATTATGTCGAATCTCGACCAATGATACGCTCATTCTGCTCTTAATAGACGCCGAGAGAACCGAGCAGGAGTACCACCAGCAGGATCGGCGCGACGACCTTGACCATCGCGGTATAGAGCCACTTTCTGCCGAAGCGCTCGCCGTTCTTGGTGGCTTCCTCGATAACGGTCTTGGGCTTGACGACCCAGCCGATCAGGATGCAGGTTCCGATCGCGAGTACCGGCATGAGGATGTTGTTGGACAGGTAATCCATGATATCGAGAATCTGACCGATCGCGCCGTTCGGAAGCTTGAACTCGAAATAGAACGCGTTATAGCCGAGGCATACGACGGTGCTGAGTACCAGAGCGATGACGCCCTCGGTAACGGTCGCTTTCTTACGCGACATGCCCTTGTCGATCATACCGGAGCAAACAGCCTCCATGATGGAAATACAGCTCGTCAGCGCGGCGAACAGTACCATGATGAAGAAGATCGCGCCGAAAATGTTGCCCGCGACGCCCATCTGGGCGAAGATCTTGGGCATAGCGACAAAGACCAGTCCGGGGCCTGCGCTGGCAAGACCCTCCTGACCGAGGAATACATAGACCGCCGGGATAATCATAACGCCCGCAAGGAACGCGACGACGGTATCGAAAATCTCGATCTGGTTGACGGAGCGGAGCAGGTTGTCCTTGTCCTTGAAATAGGAACCGTAGGTAACCATGATACCCATCGCGACACTGATGCTGTAGAACAACTGTCCCATCGCGTCCATAACGGTCATCAAAACGTCATGTACGCCGACGCCGTCGAAGTTCGGGATCAGATAGATGCCGAGTCCCTGGATACCGGTTCTGCCGGCGCTCTCTTCGGAACCGGTCAGGGTCAGCGAATAGATCGCGATACCGATAATCAGAACAAACAGGATGGGCATGAGGACCTTGGAGAGTGCTTCGATGCCCTTGTTGACGCCGCGGAAGATAACGATCGCGGTCATCAGAAGAAAGACAAAGTTATAGACAATCGGTTCGGCGTAGCCGGTGATGAACTGCGTAAAGAAATTGTCGCTTGCGGCAGCGCCGCCCTGACCGGTGATGAACACCAGCGCGTACTTCAAAACCCAGCCGCCGATCACGCAGTAGTACGGCATGATGATGAAGGGAACGATGCTCGCCAGTCCGCCGAGCCATCCCCACTTTTTGTGGATCTTTCCGTAAGCGGTCAAACAGCTCTGCTTGGTCTTGCGGCCGATGGATACCTCGGTCACCAACAGGGTGAAGCCAAAGGTCAGAGCCAGAATGATGTAGATGACGAGAAACAGTCCGCCGCCGTCCTTCGCCGCAAGATAAGGAAATCTCCAGATATTTCCCAGGCCTACCGCGCTGCCCGCCGCAGCCAAAACGAAACCGATAGAGCCTGAGAAGGAACTTCTCTTTTCCATTGTTCTACTCCTCATAGTTTATTGCTGATACGCTTTAAAGCGATTACATAATATTGTAGCATAATCGGCAATTGTTGACAATAGTTCTTTTGAAAATGGGTATTCTTGCATTTTGAGAAAAGTTTTGCATGAAAAACCGCCCTCGCGTTTGTTACCGAATTTTTCATCGGATCAAAAGGTCTTGCTCTTTTGGCGGTTTTGAGGTAGAATAGTAGGGTCAGACAAAGGAAAGGGGTGGAATGATGGCAGTGCTGTCGCTGAGCAAGCTCTCGATGGCGTTCGGAGAACGGACGCTGTTTGAAGATATGAGCTTTGAGGTTGAAAGCAGAGATAAGGTTGGGCTGATCGGCAGAAACGGCGTCGGTAAAACCACCCTGTTCAAAATCATTTGCGGTGAACTGGAGCCGACGCAGGGCGTTGTCGCCGGTGAGCGCGGGCTGAACATCGGCTACATGGAACAGCACGCCTGTTCACAGGGCAACCGCAGTATCTATGATGAGCTGGAATCGGTTTTTGCCGAGCTGATGCAGATGGAACACGAAATCGAAAAGATCACCGTGACTATCGAGCAAAGCTCGGGCGATCTGACGGAATTGATCGCGCAGCAAACGGAGCTGATCGAACGCTTTGAGCGCGACGGCGGCTTGACCTACAAAAGCCGTACCAGAGCGGCTCTCATCGGCCTGGGATTTCGCGAGGAAGAGTTCGGGATGCCGACCTCGGCGCTTTCGGGCGGTCAGCGGTCGAAGCTGAGCCTTTTGAAGCTTCTGCTTTCGGGAAGCGATCTGCTGCTGCTCGACGAACCAACCAACCACCTGGATATCGCGTCGGTCGCATGGCTGGAGGGATTTTTGCGCGACTTTAAGGGCGCGATGATTATCATCAGCCACGACCGATACTTTCTCGACGCCGTTACCAACAAAACCGTCGAGATCGAACACGGAAAGTGCATGACCTACAAAGGCGCGTACTCGGAATTTATCAAGAAAAAACAGGCGTACGAAAAAGCGCTGGAGAATAAATATCAGAACGATATCAAAGAGATCAAGCGGATCGAGGGAATCATCGAACAGCAAAAGCGCTGGAACCGCGAGCGAAACATCCGCACCGCTGCCTCCAAGCAAAAGGAGATCGACCGGATCAAGGCGGATATGGTGGAGCCGGACGGCAGCCTCGAAAACATCCGCATGACCTTTGCGCCGAGACATGAAAGCGGCAACGACGTGCTGATGGCAAAGGATCTGTCGAAAGCTTTCGGCGATAAAAGACTGTTCAGAAACGTCGACCTGCATATCACCAAAGGGGAACGTGTGTTTATCCTGGGCGATAACGGCTGCGGCAAAACGACGCTGTTTCGTATCCTCAACGGCAAGATGCGACCCGACAGCGGCGAATATGAATATGGCGCGATGGTGGACGTCGGATACTTTGACCAGATGCAGGAAAACCTGAACCTCAACAACACTGCGATCGACGAAATCTGGAACGCTTATCCGCGGATGACGGAAACGCATATCCGATCATCGCTTGCCGCTTTCCTTTTTAAGGGTGACGAGGTGTACAAGCCGCTGTCGGCGATGAGCGGCGGCGAACGAGCAAGGGTATCGCTGCTAAAGCTCATGCTGGGCGGATGCAATCTGCTGTTGCTCGACGAGCCGACCAACCACCTGGACGCAAGCTCCCGAGAGGCACTGGAGGACACCTTGAAGGAATACGAAGGGACGCTGCTGATTATCAGCCACGACCGCTACTTTATCAACAAGCTTGCCGATCGAGTGCTGGTGATGGGCAAAAACGGGATGACCGAGTATCTCGGAAACTATGACAATTATCTGGAGAGAATCTCGACACAGGTCTCCCCCGCTGACACGGAAGATGTGCTCGTCAAAAAAGAAAAGCCCCTCAACGACTGGCAGCTCAAAAAGCTCAAACAGAGTGAGGAACGAAAGAGAAAAACAAAGCTGGCAAAAACCGAAGCGGAGATCGAAGAGCTGGAAACGGCTGTCGAAGAAATGCAGGCGCAGCTGAGTGATGAAAAAGTGCAAAGCGACTATGAAAAGCTCATGGCGCTTTCGTCAGAGCTGGAAGAAAAGCAAAAGCGGCTTGAGGAGCTCTATGATCTTTGGACAGAGCTGCAGGATGAATAAAATAAAAGCCTTCCGGCGGAAGGCTTTTTCTTATGCTTTGCGGATCTCGGAGATCGGCGCCTCTTCCTGATAGATCTTGACGTACTCGCTGGGCGCACAACCATAAACGCTCTTGAATACGGCGATAAAGGATTTGACGCTGGGAAAACCATTCTCCAGCGCGGCGCGGGTCTCGCTCATGCCGTTTTGCTGGATGTCGATCAGGGCGTTTTCCAAACGAATCATGTTCAGATAGTTTTTGAAGGTCTTTTCGGTTGTCGCGCTGAAATAGCGGGAAAAGTAGGTCGGGGTAAGTCCGACAAAGGAAGAGATGTCCTCGAGAGATATCTTGTTGCGGTAATTGTCCTTGATATAGGCGATCGCCTTGGAAATATAGTCAGGCGCTCCCTCGACAGGCAGGCTGTCGGGGTCGATGTCACGCTTGACACGGCACTTGGTAAACAGGTGCATGAGGATCTGTGCCATCGCGCAGGAAATCTTCAGCTTTGAGAACTCGGAGGGGTTCTCGGCTTCGAATACGATTCCTTTCAAGAGATCGCGGACGCGCGCGCGGGTCTGCTCGTTTTTGTCCACGTCGATCTCATACAGGTCAAAATCGGGAAAATACGATTTGATGTAGTTATAAGAAAACAAAACGACAAGGTACTTCACAGGCTCGTCGGGTTCTTTGCCGCAGGTTTGGTGAACCGACTCGGAGTTGATGAGAATATAATCACCGCCGTGGAGGTCGCGGTCAACACCGCATAAGTTTGTCCACATACAGCCGCGGATGATATAGTCGATCTCTAGGTTTTTGTGCCAATGCTTGTTGGTGTAACACTCGCTGCCGGGTTTTTCGTACAGCATAACCTTGCCGGGAAGATTGTCATCCGCCGTGACAATCTCATATTTTCCTTTATAATTTGCTGCCATAGTCCACCTCATAAGGTTTCTTTCACAAGATTTGCTGTTTATATATTACCATATTTTATCCGAATAGTCAAATTTTATCTTGAAACAGGGGTTCGGGTATAGTATAGTTAGGGTGAAGGTGATAATTTGAAACGATTGGTATGCCTGATGCTCGCGTTGGCGACGCTGTTGACCGTTGCCGGATGTATGCGATCAGATACAGAACAATTTCATACCGACGCAAAGCTGCGTGTCCACTTCATCGACGTGGGTCAGGGAGATTCGACCCTGCTGGAATCGAACGGCGAGTTTGTCCTGATCGACGCGGGAGAGCTCGATTACGGCGAAAGGGTGTTGAGCTACATCAGAAAGCAGGGTGCGGACAAGCTTAAATACGTGATCGCGACCCATCCGCACTACGACCACTTCGGCGGGATACGGACGGTCATCACGATGATCGACACGGAAAATTTTATCACCGCGGAAACCGACTGTGACACCTTCTCGTGGCTCAAGCTGCTCAAGGCGGTGGATACGCTGGGCATCAACTATATCGACGCCGAGGTCGGCGATACCTACAGCTTTGGGGAAGCATCATTCACCATACTCGCTCCACGCTCCGGCGGATATGAAGGCTACAACAATTACTCGGTCGTGACAAGAGTCGACTGCGGCGGCGTACGCTTTCTGCTGACGGGTGACGCGGAGCAGGAAAGCGAGAGCGAGATGGTCGAGGCGGGTGCCGATCTGAAAACGGATGTGCTCAAATGCGGTCATCACGGGTCTTCGGACGCGTGCTCGACAGCATTTCTCAAGATGGCGGAACCGTCGTATGCGGTCATCTCCTGCGGAGAAAACAACGATTACGGTCACCCGCACAAGGAAACCGTGCAAAAACTGGACGCGATGGGATGCGAGATCCTGCGTACCGATACGATGGGCACGATCGTCGCAAGTACCGACGGTAAGGAGCTGGATTTCAGCACGGATAAGGGTGGAAAGTCATGATGAAATTGATGGAACAAAACTGCCCCAACGTGTGGGACGCGCTGAAGAAATCAAAAAAGCCGATCGTCCTGTACGGCATGGGCAACGGCGCAGACAAGGTGCTGGACGCCTTCGGAAATTACGGTATTAAAGCCGCCGGAGTAATGGCGAGCGATGACTTTTGCCGCTATCAGGAATACCGGGGATTCACTGTCAAAAAGCAGAGCGACTTTGAGAGAGAATATGATGACTTTGTCATCGCACTGTGCTTCGGAAGCTCGCTGCCCGACGTGATGGGACATATTGAAGCGGTCGCAAATCAGCATACGGTGTTGGCGCCGAATGTACCGGTTGCCGGAGATGTGCTGATGGATGACGGATTTATCACTCGGTATCGCGGCGATATCGAAAAGGCTTATGCGCTGATGGCGGATGGAAGCTCAAAGAAAGTGTTTCAAAACGCTCTGCGGTTTTACTATACCGGGAAGCTTGCATATCTCAAGGAGATGGAAAGCGAGAAGGACGAGGTGTTCCGCGATATATTGAAGCTGAGCGGTGAACGGTATCTGGATCTCGGCGCGTATCGCGGAGATACGGTGGACGAGTTTCTGCGGTACACGAACGGATACCAAACCATCACCGCCGTGGAACCGAATCCGAAAAACTTCGGGAAGCTTTCGGAGCATATCAAAGATATCGAAAACGCAACCGCCGTCAATGCCGGGATCGCCGATGCTGTAGGGACAATGTATATCAGCAAAAAAGCCGGACGTATGCCTGCGCTGAATGATACAAACGGGATCGAGATACCTGTCACGACGGTGGATGAGATCAACTGCTCCCCGACCTACATCAAAGTCGACATCGAGGGGATGGAGAGCGCGATGTTAAAAGGCGCGCGACAAACGCTGAAAGAGCGAAAACCGAAGTTGAACCTTGCCGCCTATCATCGGACGGAGGATTTTTTTGAGCTGGTTTTGCAGCTCCACAAAATCAATCCCGAGTACAAAATCTTTCTTAGAAAACATCCGTATATCCCATGCTGGGATCTGAATATTTACGCACTATAAAAGCCTTCCTCAACGGGAAGGCTTTTTGCTTGGCTTTTTGATATTGATTAAAACAACGGACAGGAACACCAGCGCAACACCGAGATAGCCGAAGGGGATCGCGAGGGGTTCGGAGAAGATCACCGCACCGACGACGGTAGCAACCACAGGCTCGACCGTTGCGATGATCGAGGCGGTGGAGGAAGCGATGTACTTCAAGCCCAACGTGTAGAACACATAGGGCAAAACGCACGATACCAGCGCGAACAGTACCGCGTAGCCGATACTGCCGATATCGGCGGTGACAACCTGCCAGACAGGGCGGATATCCGTCGCAAGGAGCGAGAAGATCGCCGCGAAGATGAAGGTGTAGAGCGTGATGGTAAACGGTTCGTAGCCGCGGTTCAGAGCGAATCGCGAGAAGATGGAATAGAGCGCGTAGCAGACGCCTGAACCGAGTCCGAAGAAAAATCCCGCGAGGGTAACGTTCAGATGACCGCCGATCACGCCGGTGGTCATCGCACAGCCGAGCACGGCAAGAATCAGGGAGATTGCCTTAGGAACCGTCATACGCTCTTTGAAGAAAATCAGCGAGAACAGCATGACGAACGCCGGAGCGGTATAGAGCAACACTGCCGCTACCGACAGGGAGCTCAGTTCGATCGAGGTGAAATAGCAGTAGGTGAAAAATCCGACGCTGACAACGCCTGAGCCGAGAAAAATCCAAAGGTCTTTCAGACGAATCTTGTACAGCTTCGGCTTGAAGATCAGAACAAACAGAGCGAACAGGATCGCCGCAAGCGTCATGCGGATGGTAACCGTCTGCATAGAGCCGAGTCCCAGCGCGGTATAACGGCGCACGAAAATGCCGATACATCCCCAGAGGGTTCCGGCAATCAATACAAACAGGACAGCGAGTTTTTTCATGGATTTTTCTCCATGAACGATTTGATACTCATCCGATCCTGCGCGCAGGCAAGCAGGAGTTTCATATAGGCGCACTCGGGGGCGATATCGCAGAGAGGGATCGCTCCCGCTTCAACGATCTCTATGGTAGTGGCATAGGGCTTTTGACCTTCGCGGAGGGTAGCAATATAGAAAGGGACGCCGCCTAAGGAATCAAGAAAAACAAGCGCGCTCGCGCTGTCGAGGGTCGCGCTGTGGTAGAGGGTGTGGAGGACTGCTTTTTTGCCGCGTGCGCTGACAGCGGAATAGTCCTGTAATGGATATGGGTGCAGCAGCAGGACGTCATCGGATATCCTCGGCGGTTTTTCGGAGGAAAAGACCTTTGGCACGGTGTGGGCAATCGGATTGCGTAGGGGGTTCAGCTTTCCGTCATAGGTTGCGTACGCGCCGTGAAGGCTGAAAAAGTCTTCAGACAGATCTGCCTGACGGATATCGGTCGCCGAATGGACGTACATCACGCCGTCACTGTTGCGGTAGGGCACATACACGCCGGTTGCTTTTTGTTCGATCAGGTCGACGGCACAGCAGAAGTTTTCGTAGCCGTTACTGTCGGGCGCGGAGAGGATTTTATTCGCGGCAACCAACATGATCGGAATATCGCGCTCACCGAACAGGAGTCCGACAAACGACGCGATATAGGCAAGACTGTCGCTGCCGAGGGTAAGGATCACGCCGTCGTACCGGGAAAAGTCCGCTTCATAGAGGGATTTTGCCAAAGTGTTGAAATCTTCGCAGGTAACCCGCTCGCTGAGGATATTCAGTGGGTGTCTGATATCAAATTGTACGTCGGGACGCGCCGACAGATAACGGTCGATCACTTCGCTTCTTCCGTCGGCGCGGACGTTGATAGTCTCGCCGTCAAAGGAGCTTCCGATCGTGCCGCCTGTCGCGATGATGAGAATGTTCATAACAAGTTCCTTTTGCTAAAGAAGCCCGCCGTTGACGGCGGGCTGCAGCTTTGATTATTTCTTGTCCAGTTCTTCGAGGATGACCTTCTTGATGTTGGGGGCGGTCAAGCCGAAGATGTCGAGCAGTTCCTTTGCGGGGCCGGAATAGCCGAACTGGTCATAGACGCCGATACGGCGAACCGGTACGGGGCACTCGGCAGAGGTAACCTCGCAGACCGCGTCACCTAAACCGCCGATGACGTTGTGCTCTTCAACGGTGATGATTCGGCCGGTTTCTTTTGCCGCCTTGATGACAAGCTCACGGTCGATCGGTTTGATGGTGTGGATGTTGATCAGGCGGACGCTCTTGCCCTCTTTGACAAGCTCGTCAACCGCCTTTAAGCTTTCGAGCACGCAAAGACCGGTGGCGATAACGGTGATATCGGCGCCGTCGCGCAGAGTGATACCCTTGCCAAGCTCAAACTCGTAGGTCTCGGGGTCGTTGAAGCTGTCAACAGCCAGTCTGCCCAGACGGATGTAGACAGGGCCTTGGTACTCGATCGCCGCCTTGGTAGCCGCCTTCATCTCCCAGTGGTCGGCGGGGTTTAAGACAACCATGCCGGGGATAGTACGCATGATACCGATATCCTCAAGACACTGGTGGGTCGCGCCGTCCTCACCGGTGGAGATACCGGCGTGAGAGCCTGCGATCTTGACGTTTAAGTTGGGATAAGCAACGGAGTTGCGGATCTGCTCAAATGCGCGTCCGGTCGCGAACATCGCGAACGACGCCGCTACGGGGGTTTTGCCGCAAGCCGCCAAGCCTGCCGCTACACCGACCATGTTTGCCTCGGCGATGCCGCAGTCGAAGAAACGGTCGGGATGGGCTTTCTTGAAGATCGCGGTATTGGTCGCCGCCGCGAGGTCGGCGTCCAGCACGATGATGTCGGAACGGGTCTCAGCCATCTCGCTCAGCGCTTCGCCGAAGCTCACGCGAGTAGCCTTGGTAATGATCTCAGCCATGATTACGCCTCCAGTTCTGCGAGCTGTGCTTCCAGTTCAGCCATCGCTACCTTATATTCGTCGGGGTTGCACGCTTTGCCGTGCCAGCCAACCTGGTTCTCCATAAAGGAAACGCCCTTGCCCTTGATGGTCTTCATGATAATCGCAAAGGGCTTGGAGGACGCCTTTGCCTGAGCTAAAGCGCCTTCGATCTGATCGAAATCGTGACCGTCGATAATCACGGTGTCAAAGCCGAAGGACTCGAACTTGGTATCGAGAGGCTCTACGCCGCCGACCTCCTCGGTGGTGCCGTCGATCTGCAGTCCGTTGCAGTCTACGATGACGGTGAGGTTATCAAGACCGTGGTGACCGGCAAACATCGCCGCCTCCCAGACCTCGCCTTCTTCACACTCGCCGTCGCCGAGGACGGTATAGACGCGGTAGTCTTTGTTGTCGATCTTTGCGGCGAGCGCCATGCCGCATGCCGCGGATACGCCCTGACCGAGAGAACCGGAGCTCATGTCAACGCCGGGAGTACCCTTCATGTCGGGGTGTCCCTGCAGCATCGCGCCGACGTGGCGGAGCACTTCGAGCTCTTTCCAGTCAAAATAACCTTTGAGCGCCAAAACAGCGTAAAGGCTGGGACAACAATGCCCCTTTGATAAAACAAAACGGTCTCTGTCAGCCCACTGGGGGTTCTGCGGATCAACGTTCATTTCTTTGAAATAAAGGTAGGTGAACATATCTGCCGCCGACAAAGAGCCGCCCGGATGTCCTGATTTTGCATGGAATGTACCGATGATGGCACCCATCCTCGCCTTGCACGCGAGGATTTCCAGATTTCTCTTCTCTGCCTGATTCATCCTTATGCCTCCCCAAATTCGCATTATCTGACGGGCGATAACTGTTGTTAATCCGCCCTCACATACGGAAATATTTTACCACAATCAATTCAATATATTTTTCATTATGTGAAAAAAGCCGAAAATCGGTCATTTATATTGAAACTACCTAAAAATTGTGATACAATCCACTTCGGAAAGGAGCGAAATGTATATGCTGTTGACCGCAGACATCGGAAATACCAACATCAAGTTCGGCATCTTCAACCAGAGGAAGCTGATCCGTACGCTGACCATCTCTTGTAACAAGGCGAAAACCGCCGATGAATACGGAGTGGAGCTCTACTCGCTGATACGCGTGATGGGTATCCACCGCGACGATTTTTCCGGCTGTATCATCAGCTCTGTCGTTCCGCTTATCACCACCCGCATCGAGGACGCTGTGCGCGATATCCTCGGCGTAGAATCGCTGATTGTCGGCCCCGGCGTCAAAACGGGACTGAACATCTGTGTCGACGATCCTTCTACGCTGGGCGCTGATCTGGTTTGCGCCTGCGTCGGCGCAAACGCCTATAACAAGCCGCCGATGATCGTCATCAGCATGGGCACGGCTACCGTTTGGTGCGTGATCGACCGACACGGCAATATGATCGGATGTCCGATCGCGCCGGGTGTTTCGGTATCTTTGGAGGCGCTGACGAAAAACACGGCGCTGCTGCAGGACGTTTCCTTCTCTGCTCCCTCGTCCGTTATCGGCAAAAACACCGACAAGAGTATCCGCGCAGGCGTAGTATGGGGCACCGTGTGCATGATCGACGGCATGATCGACAGGATCGAAAAGGAGATCGGTCAGAAATGCCATGTGATCGCGACGGGCGGTCTCGCGAAAACCATCATCAAGCACTGTGAGCATGAGATCGAGATCCATGAGAATCTAATCCTCAACGGTCTGTGCCGAATCTATGAAAGGAATAAAAAATAAAAATTCCTTGCTATTTACAATCGAATATCAGTCCCTTTGGATTTGATAGAAATAAATATGCGCTTCACCTCGTCGAAGTTCGCTCTGCTTGGTCGGAGTTTTCGACAATCTTGAGGGAGGCAGCAGGAGGTTATTTTTATGTCAAACACAAGCAAGAAAACCAATGTGTACAGGCTGACGGGTCTGGGAATTTTGACAGCCATCATCATCGTGCTGCAGATATTCACCACCTTCATCCACTTCGGCCCGTTCTCGATCACACTCGCGTTGATTCCGATCGTTGTCGGCGCGGCAATGTACGGTAAGGGCGCAGGCGCGTATCTGGGCGCTGTGTTCAGCGTGGTGGTCGTCATCATGTGCATCACCGGAGGAGATCCGGGCGGCTTCATGGTATGGTCAGCGAACCCCTTTATGTGCGTTGTCATGTGCATGCTCAAGGGTACTGCGGCGGGCTTTTTGGCCGGTCTGATGTATCAGCTGATCGCACCGAAAAATCAGCTTCTCGGCGTGATTATCGCGGCGCTGATCTCCCCTATCGCCAACACCGGTATCTTTATCATCGGCATGCTGCTGTTCTTCAGAGAAACGCTGGCAAGCTGGGCAGGCGGATCTGACCTGCTGACCTACATCATCATGGGTCTGACAGGTGTGAACTTCCTCATCGAGCTGGGCGTAAACATGGTCCTCGGCCCGATTGTCGTCAAGATCATTGAGGCTGTCAACAAGACAAAAAGAGCATAACAGAAATCGAGTAGGGCGGAATCACTCCACCCTCTCACACCACCGTACGTGCCGTTCGGCATACGGCGGTTCAACTCAATTTCAAAGTATGCTGTCTAAGATAGTAATCTAACGGACTGACCAAGCCT
>CACWTM010000046.1 GCA_902763855.1 uncultured Ruminococcus sp.
GGTCGGTCAAGCGTTTGTCTGATTTGAGAATCATATATCTTGATCATAACGGCAAAAGACAAGAACAGAGATTGTTTAAATTTTGTGAACTGAAACGAGGAAAGATCATTTATCAGGTTAATAGTTTTTTTGAAGGAAAGTTAAATATACATGGGAGGGGCCACCGAGAAATAGAAATGAAGAGGTTTGTCTTTGTCGATGAAAACCATAAATCTTATAGGCAAAACAGTATTCGGCTATTAGTGATGCTCAATCTGATGTACTGCTTAGGTGATTCGGATTCAATCGATCAAAAGATACTTGTGTCACAAAGAGAAAATTTCATAATGCTGATTAATGAGCATTTTGATCATCAAGTCCGAAACTTGAATCAGTGGATTTTCAAAGCCGAGAAGGATTATTAAAACCTCATCATAAGCCCCCCTCAAAGCCTAATAATCAGCTTTTAGGGGGGCTATATCAATGGATAATTACTGCTTAAAAGTAGTCAGATTTACATTTATTTGAGATCACTTAATTGTGACAATCCCCTGTAATATGCCGTTTGTGTCACATTATGCTCGCCCCAAAACAATGCGGAGGGCAATATGTTGTGCTATCCTATTGGTACAGTCGATCAAAAAGTTTAACTCATGAGATAAGACTGAGAAACCGAATGTAATACATCTATGCATCAGATAAGGAGGATCAAACAATGTCTGTTCACAGATCAGATAAGAGCAACGGAAATTATACCGTTTTGAGCAATCACCATTTAAGGGATACACGTCTTTCTCTGAAAGCCAAAGGGCTTCTGTCCTTGATGCTTTCGTTGCCTGATGATTGGGATTTTTCCACAAAAGGGCTTGCCGCACATTGTCATGAAGGGAGAGATTCGGTTGAATCCGGGCTCAAGGAGCTTGAAGCAGAAGGCTATCTTATTCGAGAAAGGATTCGTTCGTCCGATGGGCGATTCAGCCACATTCAATATGAGATATATGAAAATTCCATCAAGGCATACAGAGAGCCTAACCGACCGAAACGGAAAAAGCCGAAACAGGTCGATTCAAGACAGGCTGATCCTGGATGGAAGAATCAGGCAGAACTAAATACGGATAAACAAAATACTGAATTAACAAATGATAAGATTGACAAGAATGGCCCGTACTTGAGTCGTGAAAGGATTAAGGATCAGATCGACTATGATAACTTGATACAAGAGTACGAAGTGGACAGAATTGATAACCTTGTAGAGCTGATGTTGGAGGTAGTTATTTCGAAAAGCCCCTACTGCGTGATAGCCAAAGAGAAGCTTCCGCGGGAGGTGGCCAGGGAAAGGCTGGGCAAAGTCAACTCCGACCATATTGAGTATGTTCTTCAAGAGCTGGAGAAGACGACCGCTAAGGTCAGTAATGTCAAAGCCTATGTGCTAGCAGCGCTGTTCAATGCCCCGGTCAATATGGATCTCCACGACCGGCTTGAGGTTAACCATGACCGTCCGTCACGGGGACGAAAGGATCAATCGAATTAATACACCGTTTTAGGCCGCAGTTTCAAAATGTGCCGGGATCGCGGTCTGAACAAATCATTAGGAGGAGAATTACCATGATGGATCTTGATGAGTGTTTAGAAAAAGTACAAGCTGAATTAACGGATCAGGAGCTTAGCTGGAAGAAGCTGAATACCTGTTTTCAAGAACGCGATTACGTTTGTTTACCTGACGCTGCGGAAAGCTGTTTGTGTAACGCTTCTAAGGTGTATCTGCTATGTCGGGAGTTGCTGCTCTCGCTCTGCGAACTGATGCCTTCCGTACCACAATCCGTGAATGTATACGAGCTTTGTCGGGAGTTGCTTGGTATCTCGGTTGAGAGGTCAAAGGAATTTGACTTTCCTGTTTACAGGATAACCCTGCCGTTTTTGCTGCCGAACAAACGCAAAAGAAATGCGGAGCGCAACCGCATTATTACCGACTCTGTCGGCGTTGCTGTCCGTCGGTTTTGCGGCGAGAATCATATCATACCTTTTGCTCACGCGACAGTCATTTTTCTGCCGCATTATCAAAGGGGCGGCGTTACCGTTGATGCTGATAACTTAGACAGCGCAGTCGTTATGAACTCACTCAACGGAAAATTCATACGTGATGATCGACCCGAAGTATGCAATACGATGTACTACTCAAGGGTATCGGAAAAAGCTATAACAGAAATCTTTGTCATTGACAGCGATCACGATGTTGAGTTGTTAGCATTTATCAAGTCAGCGTGTCACAAATAGATGCAGCGCAGCTTTCACAAACAGAGGAAATTCAGGCTTATTGTTTGTGACAGCTCTGATGAAAGACAAAAACCGCTATTGATGCGGCTTGAGAGCATGTGGGTCAGATATTTTTGTGTCACCTTTTAAGGTACAATACAAAAAACATTCAACCGGTTTGTCACAAGAAACATAATACGAAAGGAGCCACCGACATGACATTTGTTTCAAAGAATGCTGAAAATTGCAAATTTAAAGTAGATATGAGTGAGGGTAAATACAGATCCAGACGGGATGGTTTACTCAACATTTTATTTCATGCAACCGAATTACCTAATCATCTATACAGGCAGATGAATCTTTCCTATGATTATTATAGAAAGCTTATTTCCGATCTCCATCAGCTTGGTCTCATCAAGCGGGTCAGTCAGGACGGCATGGTGGGTTACCAATTAACGCTGAAGGGGAAGAAGCTTACACGTACGAAGATCAGTTATTTGAAATACCGTCCCTGTGTGGAAGAAGAAACCGATCGCCATTATTCCGCCAAGCGTCGTAGGAGAATACAACACTATGCCTTTTTGTATGTTCTGTTTGATCGTGTAGGAATACCATATGAGGTTTTCGCAAAACCTTCGATTCAGGATGTCGATGTGAACGGGGACAAGATATACTTCTATACAGCATTAGAATTCAAGCGTATGATCGGGATAGAGGCTACACCGTTTAAGGGAAGTAAGCTGCTCGGCTTTTTGATTGGGCGAGGGAAAATCATTTCGGTTTACAGAACCGATTTTGAAATGCCGGTATTTGGTAAGCATGAAGCAAGGATCCCCGAATATGTACAGAGGTATTTTTCCGTCCCTCTCACTACAGCGATCATGATCTGTTGGTCTGACTTTTCGGCCACCCATCTCTTTACCCGGATCATCGAGGGCAAAAGCTATGATAAAAAGAGCATTAATACTGCCGGATATAAAAACTTCTGTATCCTGCCGAGCGACGATAGTTTTTTGAGTCGCTTGAACGCTCTCTATATCGACCATACCGCTACAGAGCAGAGATTGATCGAGCGGTATAGGATCGACACCTCGAATAAGGATACGAACGGCAGGATCCGCTTTCTCTTCGGCACAGGTTTCATGGGTGATGATCCTGTCTTGATCTGCGCGGGGAATGTGAACGCGGTAAAATTAAAATACTTTGTTCTCAACGCAGGGAAAAAGAGTCGCTTGAGCTATATCCTATGCAGGTACAGAGATCTTGCCGTATTGCAGAAAGTTACGGAGGACGATCCGATCAAAGTGCTTACGATTTCGCTTTCGGATGACTAAGACGGATGAATCAGCCAACACTATAATCGAATACCCAAAGCAGGTGATAAGATGAATAACAACGTGAATAATTTGCAGGCAGTTGTTAATGCTCCGCTTTCAAAGCCGGAGGATAACAATCGTCATGACAAAGGCGTATCAACCGTTCCGAATACCCGCACCGTAACGATCGAAGATACAACCGTTCGGATCAGCTTCAATGACAGCGGCGATCTCAACATGCGGCTCGCAAACGCGTTTCAAACGATGCTGAAATCGTAATTTGGAAGGTTTTTCTATTTGCTGTTGATGCGGTTGTGTGGTATACTTGAATCGGATTCAAGATGGTATACTGCTGCAAAGCCGGGGAAGGGAAACGTTCCTTTCCCTGATGACAAGTTCAGGAGGTATACCATGAGATATGATTCTTATGAGCAGCCTCCGCAGGTCTTACGCACCTACAAGGCTGCTCTTTATATTCGCTTGTCCCGCGAGGACGGCGATAAGCCCGAGTCCGACTCGGTCGTGAACCAGAAGCGGATTCTTGATGGCTTTATCGCCGCAAAGCCGGATATTGAACTCGTCGACTATTATGTGGACGACGGTTATTCGGGAGCCAACTTTGAGCGTCCCGCCTTTCTGCGAATGATGGCAGATATCTATGCGGGAAAGGTCACCTGTGTGATCGTTAAGGACAGCTCAAGATTTGGCAGAAACGCCTCTGAAAGCGGCCGCTATATCGGCGAGATTTTTCCGAGGTTGCAGGTTCGCTTTATCGCTGTGAACGACTTGATCGACTCCGGAAAAAGCCAAAGCATCGCGAGCGACTTTCTCAATGTCGGTTTTCGCGGATTGATGAACGAATATTATGTAGCCGCAAATTCGGAGTCGATCCGTTCAACGCTGAACATGGAACGCCGAAAAGGCGAGTTTATCGGCTCGTTTGCTAAATACGGCTACCAAAAAGACCCGTCCGATCACCACAGGCTGGTGATCGACGAGCCTGCCGCCGAGGTTGTGCGGATGATCTACAGCCTGTATCTGAGCGGCGTCGGCATCCGCGGTATCGTGCGGCGTCTGAACGAGAGCGGTATCCCGAATCCCTCGACCTACAAGCGGATGCAGGGTTTGAATTTCAAGGCTCGTACTGTCGGCGAATCCGGTTTGTGGGGCGACAAGACTGTGCGACGCATTTTGCACGACGAGATGTACGTCGGTACGATGGTGCAGGGCAAAAACCAAAAGATCAATTATAAGAGCAAAGCGATCCGCAGCTGCGTTCCCGACGAGTGGATACGGGTGGAGGGTACGCATGAGCCGATCATTGACAAGGCGGATTTTGAACGCGTACAGAAAATGCTGCAAACGGGCGTCAAAGGCGCAGTACAAAGCGGCAGTATCGACCTCTTCGCGGGGTTGCTCAAATGCGCCGACTGCGGTCACGCCTTAATCAAAAAGACGAATCATAATCCCGACAAGACCTACGTGTACTATCGCTGTTCTTCACACTGCAAGTGCAAGACCGCCTGTACCGCGCACACTATCCGATACGAGCGGCTGTACCACTGCGTGTTGTACTGCATCAGGCAGATGGTGGACGCCGCGGTGAACGCCGACGAGGTGCTGCGGCGGATGAGGGAGAGCCGGATCAAGACGGCAGATGAGAGCTTGCAGCGACAGCTTGAAAAGCAGGAGCAGGAATTGGAGAAGGTTCTTCGGCGAATGGCGGATCTCTACCCCGATCTCAAGGATGGTATCATCAATGTCGACCAATATCGGATCATGAAAGAAAAGTACGAGCAGGCGCAGAGGGACTTAACGCAAAGTATCCAAAAGCTGAAAGCGTCCCTCGGCCAATCGGAGGATGATACCGTCGCGACCAACGACTTCATCGAGCATTTCAAAAAGCACGGCAATATCAAGAGCCTTAACCGCCCGATCCTGACCGAGCTGATCGACAGGATCGTGGTACACAAAGACGGCACGCTGGACATCGCCTTCAACTTCTGTGACGCATTTGCCGCGATGCAGAAGCGATCAGAGGAACGATCTGCTTGAATAGCCAACGATTGTAAGGGGGTTTCATTCTCTTCCGCTCGGTGTTCAGATGATATTATCCTTTATGTTGACCGATAAAAACAATCCTATGAAGGTATGCAAGAAATGCTTCAAATTCTTTGTAGTAAGCCGGCCAAGCGCTGTCTTTTGCATCCCACGATGTAAGAATCAATAAGAACAGAGAAAAGAATTATCTACGTTGTCATGTGAGCTTCCCACCCTCGCGTTACCGCTTGCGCAGGTCACATTAGGATTACCCCGAATGGATAGGGCAGCATTTATGCAATTAACTGTACGACTTTCACGTCACACTCATATGCCGTACCCACGCCATTTGATCGGCAGCTTTGAGCGCTTCGGTAACGCCTTCCTGTTTCGCTATTGCTTTTACAAGATCCTCCATTCGCTCGTTACATTCTTCTTCGACCTTCGCTAAATGTTCGGATAACTTGCAGGCTGTTAGCAAGTTTGTATAGAGAATCGGTCGGTGTTGTTTGAGATAACGCCGGTGGCGCAGTCCCCATACGTCGATGTTATATTCGGCTGTTACGATATTTTCAGATTCGGAAGCAAGTAGTCTCCCTGTTGGCTGTATGCTCCGCCAAGCTGTTCATAATAGTTTTCTGTTTCATAACAGACTCCTTTCGTGAAAATGATTTCAACAGTTTGGATGATATTAAACTCCTTTCCTACAACTGCATTTCAATAACCACAAATGAGTCGCAGTCATATGTACTTAGGTAGAAGAAACTACCCTTTACATAATAGCTCTTGATAGATTCTTTGTGCTATCATAGGTGTTTTGTTGTGATGGTGATGTTCCGGGAAATCTAAAATAATGCGGCGTGGAAAACTTGTTTGATCTTTTTCATTCCATACGATCCGATATAACAAATCATAAATTTCACATTCTCCTATAAATATTTCTAAATTCGAATAATTCAACCGTTGCCCTGCTATATAATGAGGATAATATTATGAAAGATTAAAAATCTTTGTCAATCGGTTACAGACGGTTTCGTTTATTTATCCCGCAAAACGGAGGATCATATGCATATTAAAAGGGTATCGGCCTTTCTTATATTGATGTGTTTCATGCTTCTGACAGGCAGTGTCATGAGCGGCTGCAGTAACAAAGCTGTTTCTGTCCTTGATATCAGCGGCGATACGATTGCGCAGTTGAACGATGCTGATATTACGAAGGGAGATGTAGAACCCGCTCGCAAAGCGTATGTGGACGCTGCGCTGACACAGGCGGTTCAGTTCCTTTCCCAAGGAAAGGACTTACCCGATGAAGAAGCGAAAAAGCTGTTATCAGGTTGTCAGATAGATACCTTTATGGATACAAAAGTTGCGGACGGTTTGACGCATGCCGTCCAAAACAGTGAGATCGCAGAAATTCCCTGCGGCGTTGCCGTGACAGATAACCGCGGTCATCTGATCGCGTGCTACAGCAGTGACGAAACGGATGAAGACGGGAACTATCTTAATCTCAGTACGGAGCGGCAGGCGCCTTATTCTACCCTCAAGCCCTTGTGTGTATATGCCCCTGCTATGGACAGCGGACTGCTCCATTGGTCGAGTGCCTATACTGACAAGCCTTATAAGCAGATTGAGGGTGCTGACGGAGAAATGAGCGACTGGCCGAAAAACGCCAATGGTTCATATTCCGAAAAGCCTGTGACGGCTGCCCGAGCGCTTCGGGTGTCACTGAACACCGTACCCGTCCAGATCCTGCATGACTACGGCGTCAACAACGCGGTGAAGCTGATGACAGATCGCTTTCATATGCCGCTTGATTACGAATATACCAAGGCGATTACATCCGGCGAGGATGAAGTGATCGGCAATGTCGCTTTGGGCTACACTTATGCCGGTCTCTCTCCCATAGAGCTGGCGGGTTATTACAGTGTTTTTGCGGCGAAGGGCGTTTATCTAGCACCCTCATGTGTGCGGAAGATCACCGACGAAAAGGGCGCGACGCTCTATGAGTACACCGACGATCCCGTGCAGGTATACAGCGAAGAAACAGCGTATATCATGAACAAAATGCTTCAGACCGTCGCGGATACAGACGGAACGGGACGACAGGCGTATATCGAGGACGCTTATGTCGCGGGAAAAACCGGTACGGGCGACTCCAACGACGGACACTGGTTTGTCGGTACGGTACCGCAGTACAGCTGTGCCGTGTGGCACGGCGGTCATACCGAACGAAACGCCTCACCCGCAGTGTTCCGCGATATTATGGAAGAATTGCCGCGCGATCCGAACGCGGATTACCCTTGGTGTGACGGTATCGAAGAGCGCGCCTATTGTGAAGAGAGCGGAAAGCTCGCTTCGGGCAGATGCTCAAAGGTGAATATTGGATATTACCCGACGAAAGAGTCGATGGATCTTTGTCGGGAGCATCAATAAATCAACGGAGGTCATAAAATGGAGAAAAGCGCAGGACAAAAAATCTTTAAGCGATGTATCGTTTGGTTGTTGATCGTGCTGTTGGTGATCGGAACCATGCCGATCACGTTTGCCGCAGAGAAGGAGGTCACCCGAATCGAGATCGATGACATTACGATAGCGAAGGGGACACGTGGACATTTTAACAGCAATTCAGTTGACGGACAGACGGTAAGCTATTTCTATTATTCTCCTTACAGATGGGACTATAACTGCACGCTCTATTACAGCGACGGAAGCTCCGAACAATGCGGTTCGGACGTCAAAGAAGAGTTATGGGTATATACGGATCAGAGCTGTACAGCCCCATGGGGCGTCGGCAAGCATACCGCCAGAGCAGAATACTATGATAATATCGGCGAAAAGAGTATCTCGGCAGAATTTACCGTGACCATTGTCGACCAAACTGATATCGACTATGTGGAAATCCCCGAGGTGAAAATCTATCAAAACTCCAATGGCTTTTTGAACGACGACGATAACGAGGATAAATACTTTTTCTATAACAGAGTAGATTTATCGTCTGCAGAGGTCCATATGAAAGACGGAGAAGTCTATGAGTTGGACTCAAACGGCGGTTTCTATTATGAGGGCGAATACTATTATACGGAGTTCGATTATGACGCTCAGTGCAATGAGCATTGGGATATCGGTACGCATACGCTAAAGGGTTATTTACTGGGATATGAAATGGCTGTTCAGGTCACGATCCTTGAGAACCCGATTGATCGTATAGAAGCAGAAGATGTTACGGTTATAGAGAATGTCGACGGTTATTATTCTTATGATTGGGTCTATGACTCTGAGAGCGGGAGTTATGATGAAGTAGAATATTTTCGCTATCAAGATTTCTATCCTCCCTCTTTGAGAGTATACCTCAAGAACGGTGAAGTAGTTGAGTATACACCTACCCGTTATGACCATTCCGTTGAAATCGACGGAATCGAAGCGGATATTAATGTTGAAGCAGATCAAAGCTATGAGAATCAGTGGGCGGTCGGCAACACATATCAGGCAACGGTAAGCGTTATGAGCGTTTCTGCTCCGTTTCATGTTACTGTGAGTCAAACCCCGATCAAGAGCATGGATCTCTCGTTCTCCCGGAACCGTTATGCTTATGAGGACGGAGAATGGGTCTATGATGATAATAGCGGTCAAAAATGGTTTCGCTACAACAGTGATAACGGCTTAATCGGAACGGTGACCATGCTTGACGGTACCGTGATTACGGTACACGGCGACAGCGGTATCAGTTACAACGGAAGATACTACGGCTTTGACTTTTCCGACGACCAGTCATATGAAAACCGGTGGGGAGTCGGTACCCATGAAATAGAGGTTGAAGTTCTCAATTTCAAAACGGCCGTTCCCTTTGTTATCGACCCGTCACCCATAAAATCCGCCGATCTGACGGTATCGAACCTTTATGAAGGTATAGACAACTCAAAAAGATGGAACGAAGATTATGAATCTTATCACGATTATGTTAATTGCGTCAGCGGTACGATCACATTTGAAGACGGAACGGCAGTCAAGTTGAATAATGCGCATGGCTTTGCCTACAAAGATACTTATTACTCATTTGTCGCTTCGGATGATCAGTCAAGCGATAATCAGTGGGGAGTCGGTAAGCATCAGGGCGGCTTGATATTCTTAGGTTATATGCAACCTGTAGAAGTGAATATTCTCCCCAATCCCGTCAAGAGTATTCGCGCGGATGATCTCAAAATGTATGAAGATATCGACAGGGTATCCGCCTATGATTGGAACAGCGGGGATGAGCGTTCCTATGACCATTATCCGATTGTTCCCGATCTTCATATTACGCTCAACGACGGTAGCGAAGACACGGTTTCTTATAGTAAAACCGGATCATACCTGTTTAGTTATGACGGCAGAACGTTTGCCGGTTCAACCATCACGGACGATCAGTCCGGGTCTAACGTTTGGGAGATCGGTAATCATCAGGCAACGATCAGCTTTTTAGGCAGAAGCTGTACTGTCAATGTTGAGGTGCTGGAAAATCCCGTAAAGAGTATTTCTGTCGACAAGGTGCAGCCGATCGAGAGCAAAAGGGGTTATTCCTCCTCCGACCTTCGGTTTACATTGAACATTGAGTATAAGGACGGAACTTCTGAGCAAAAGGCATTTTTTAATCCGAGCTCTTGGGGTCAGAATACATTTATCAACGAGGCAAAAATCAATATCAGTTTTTCATACGATCAGCCTTGGCACGTCGGCAAGGGCAACGCTTTTACCGTCAGCTATGCCGGTTTAGAGACGACCGCCTATGTTGAGATTCTGCCCTCAAAGGAGTGGGACTATACCGAGACAGATGACGGTATTATCATCACAAAGTGCTATACCAACAGCACTTCCGTTCCGTATACGGTGGATGATAAACCGGTTATCGGCGTTTCCGCAAACGCATTCTCAAAATCTATCCGTTCGCTCTATCTGGGCGATAACGTGCGTTATATCACGGGTACGCTTGATTATCCTCAGCTTGTTCAACTCCAAATAGGCAAATCTCTCGAACAGTTTGACACAGAAACGATCAGATATCTGCCCTCTCTTGAGGATATCTATATCAGTTATGAGAACAAGTATCTTGCTGCGTCTTCCGGTGTAGTATACGACAAGGATATGACAAAGGTTCTTGCCGCGGCTCCCGCTTATCCCCGACTGATCGAGATCCCCGAGACGGTAGAAGACATCGACGCGCTCAAAGATGAGGTATATGCTGACTTGCGGTATTATGCCGCGGACAAATCGGCGTATTTCACGACGATCGACGGCGTGACCTATTCAAAGGATATGAAAGAGGTCATCGCCTGTGATCAAAGCAAAGAGGGCGACTTTACCATGCCCGACAGCGTAGAAACGATCCACGATTACGCATTCTACGGCTGTTCCGAGCTCACATCGGTAAAGGTATCCGATAAGGTTACCGATATATCTTACCGAGCGTTCTCCAATTGTCAGTCTCTGACAAGTATTACGCTTCCGAAAAACCTCAAGTCTATCTCACATCACGCCTTTGAATATGACCGAAAACTCAGCGAGGCGGAGCTTCCCGCGACACTCGAGGAGATCGGTGAATGTGCGTTTTCTCAAGACGCCCTAACTTCCGTCGATTTTGGCGACTCTTTGAAGCAGATCGGTTTATTGGCGTTCAGCAACAATCCGCTCTCTTCCGTTTCGATTCCCGACTCTGTAGAGAGCGTTGGCAGCAGCGCGTTTAGCCGTACCGCTATTAAGCAGGCGGCCGTCGGCAACTCTCTGGCAAAGCTTTCAGACAGCACTTTCTTTTCCTGTGAAAACCTGACTTCCGTCACCTTGGGAGATAAGGTGGCGTCGATCGGACAAAATTGCTTTGAAAGCTGTTCATCGCTGACCGATTTGACCATCAACAGCCCCTCGGTCGAAGTCGGCTCCAGAGCCTTTGCGGGATGTTCACTGAAGAATTTCACCGATTGGGATAAGCTCGGCACAGAGGTTGCCTACAGCGCCTTCCGCAACACGGGGATAGAGCAGGTGTCGCTGCCGCCTACCGTGACTTCTCTGGCTTATTGCTCCTTTGCGGGCAGTAAAGACCTTGCTTCCATTAGTTTGCCTGATTCGCTGTTGAAGGTTGATTCCAAGTCGTTTGACGGAACAAAGTGGTTTAGCGATCAGGATAACGGTGTTGTTTATCTCGACAAGGTTCTCTACGATTGCAAGGGTGCTCTCGCAGGCAATACTTCTCTCAAGGTCAAAGACGGTACGATCTCGCTTGCCGAGCATGCCTTGACGGGACAGAGCGGTCTGACCGCGATCACGCTGCCCGATAGTCTCAAGCGTATCGGCAACAGCGAGTTCTATCAGACGAATATTTCCGAGATCACTATCCCTGCTTCCGTGCAGGAGATCGGCGACCGTGCCTTCGCGGGCTGTAAAACGATCACGAGCGTCAAGGTCGATAAAGACAATCCCTATTACACAGATGTCGACGGCGTCCTGTACAGTAAGGATATGACGGAGCTGATCTATTGTCCGAAGCGAAACGACAGCAGCTTTAAGGTGCCTGTCAGCGTCACAAAGATTGCTTCGTTTGCCTTTGCGGATGCTGATATCAGCGAACTGACGATCTTACGCGATGACGTTCAGATCGCTCCCTTCGCCTTCGGTTTCGATGTTGTGTATACCCGCAATAACGGCGGTTTTTACGGCGAGAACTATCAGGTGAACTATCAAGCGATGAACGTGATCTGTCATGAAGGCTCTCCCGCTCAAGCGTATGCGCAGAGCATGCTGCTGAATATTCAGAGTACGGAGGAAAGAGCGTTTGAGCTCGGCGACGCGGACGGCGACGGCGATACAAATCTGATGGACGTAACCTATATCCAGATGAGCTTTGCGGATCCGAGTGAGATTAATGTCGCTGACAGGATCGCGGTTGACATCGACCGCAATAAACTGGTCGAGATCATAGACGCGACCTATCTCCAGCGCTGGCTCAACAAAATGGATATTCCCTATGAAATCATGATTAAAGAATGATACTACCCATATCTGAATGATATGATGGACGGCGGAGCTTAGCTTCGCCGTCTTTTTGTCTACAGATCAAATGTAAAGCACGGCAAGGACTTGCGCTTCACCGATAACTGTTATACAATAATAAAAGAACCATATGTAAAGGCGGAAACCTAAATGGTATTTTTTAGTAAGCTAAAGGATAATAGTAAAGCGTCAGGAGTTTGTTTGACGGTATTGTTGACTGCGCTGGTGTTAACGGGCGGATTCATCGACTGCTGGAGCTGTGTGATAGGAGCGGCGGTATCGACGGCGCTGCTGTACCTTATCATAAAAAACAAGCGTCTGAGATTGTGCTTCAGTCTGACTTTCTGTGCTGTGTTGGCTATCACGCTGTTTTATTTGCTGACCTCCTTTTACGGAGTGGATGGGGGAGAGTCGCTGATCGGCTTTGTCCGATTCCTGCCTGTCCCCCTGTTTGCCATCCTGCTCATGCAGAATGACGCCTATGCAAAGGTTGTGCGGTCGTTGCTACCCTATATCGCTGCCGGACTTGGTTTGATCTCGCTCCCACTGATGATGATCTCCTTGCTTGGTTTCAGCGTAGACGGCAGACTGGGCGGCTTCTTCCAGTACCCAAATACCTTTGCCGCTCTGCTGATGGTCGGAGAATTGCTCTTGCTTGCAAAGCCGAAGAAGCGTGTTCCCGACATCGTCTGTGCACTTTTGCTGTTCGGATTGATTGTACTGACACAGAGCCGATCCGTGTTCGTTCTGACGGTACTGTTCTCATTTGTATTACTGCTTATGTTTGCATCGAAAAAGGGCAAAATTATCCTGGCTGTCGCGGTGGCGGTCATCGCGGCGGCGATCGTTTTGCTGTATCCTTTCCTCAGCAGGGCAGAGCCGTTCAGTCGCTTTCTATCGCTTTCTGTTTTCGAGAGTACCTTTGCGGGACGGTTGCTGTATTGGCGTGACGCGCTGCCTCTGATCCTGAAACACCCCTTCGGTATGGGCTATCTGGGCTATTACTTCACGGAACAGTCCGTACAGACAGGCGTTTATGCGGTTCGCTTCATTCATAATGATCTCTTGCAGTTGCTTCTTGACGTCGGCTGGATCCCCGTCCTGATGTTTGCTGCAGCCGTATTGCGCAAGCTGTTTTCAAGAGAGCTCAAAATAGGGGAGAAGCTGATACTGATCGCTTTTTTGCTGCATATCTGTTTTGATTTTGATCTGCAGTACGCGGCGATGTGGTTTGTTTTATTGATCCTCCTTGACGATCAAAAGGGCAAGACGGTTGCGCTCCGCCTGCCTGTTTCTGCGGTAACGGTCGCCGCGGTAGGATTGTTAACGCTCTATTTTTCCGTCGCTTTAGGCTTGGGACATTTCGGAGCGCACGAAGCCTCCTTGAGCTTGTATCCGCTCAATACCGAAGAAGCGGTAACGGTGATGACGAAGACTTCCGATCCCGCTAAAATGAACCGTCAGGCGGATGATATTCTGCGCCGCAACCGGTTTGTCCAGACGGCCTACAGCGCAAAGGCGCGCTATGCTTTGAGCAAGGGCGACGTCGACGGACTGATGAAGTACAAGAAGCGTGTCTTTGAGGTCGCTCCGTTCGATTATACAGAGTATGAAGATTATGCGGTGGCGCTGATTTACTGCGCCGGTATGTATCGTCAGTCAGGCGATATGCAAAGCGCTGAGGCGTGCGATGACGAACTGCTCACCCTCAGAAAACAGCTCATCTCTTTGCCGCAGCGTCTGAGCTATTTCGGCAGGATTATTCAGGATCAGCCGAAAACCACCTTCCCCGATTCGATCAATGATTATATCGACGCTATCGGCGTTGAATCCTGAGGACAGCCAAATCCTATTCATATTGATCGCAAATAATTACAACCTCATATAACAAACGCAAGCACGGCTTATTGCCG
>CACWTM010000047.1 GCA_902763855.1 uncultured Ruminococcus sp.
AATGACTATGTTTTTATATTTTAAATCCGAATAATTTTTGAAACTATCATGTTTTATTAAGAGGTTGTTCATAAAATATTAACTCATTCAAAAACCGTGTCTGTGTGTTGGATGAATGCGGATTTATTTCAAGCGCGCGATATTGCTCACCACCTGACCGTCCTTGATCTCGATCACGCCAAAGCTCTTTTCATATCCCAGCGACCCGGGGTTAAAGAGCCTGATCCCGTCGACCGATTCATCGTGCGTGACATGTGTGTGACCGTACAGGGCGATATCAACCTGTTTTTCTTTTGCCGCCATGAACAGGTCGAGCAGCCCGAACTTTACGTTATACATATGTCCGTGCGTCGCAAAGAACCTCACGCCGTCCACGGTAAATTCTTCCGAAAACGGCAGCGCTTTGTCAAAGTCGCAGTTTCCCTTGACGGTATAGTATACCTTATCGGGAAATTCTGTTTTAATTTGTTCCACCTCATCGCGGCTGTCGCCGCAGTGCACGACGATGTCGGCGTTGCGGTTGAGCTCCATCACTTTTTTGAAGTTGCGGTACGAGCCGTGGGTATCGGAAACAACGATTATTTTCATATTTTTCTCCTGACTGCATAGTATATTGATATAAGCTAAGATAAGGAGATATACTATGGCTGATAATGAACAGATCAATAAGCTGATAAAACAGCTCAGCGAGCGGATGGGAACGCCCGAAAATGATATCAAAAACGCGGTAAATACCTCCAGCTACGGCAAGCTTTTGTCAAAGCTCCCCTCTGACAAAGCGCGCCAGATGGAAGAGATACTGTCTGATGAGGACAAGGCGAAGGCGTTTTTGAACACTCCTCAGGCGAAAGCCATCATCAAGAGGATCATGGGCTGATGGACGATCTATCCGAGAAGCTCAGCGGAATCCTCAGCGATCCCGAAGCGATGCGTGAGATCGCGTCTTTGGCTTCACAGCTCGGCGTTGACGCGCCGGGCGTACATACAAAGCCCGAGCCCGAGCCCGCGCAAAGCGACGATATGACCGCTCAGCTGATGAGCCTTATGCCCATGCTCGGTTCTTTGAAGCAGGATGACGATACTACCCGTTTGCTTGAGGCGATGCGACCGTTTTTGAGCGAGGAACGGCAGCAAAAGCTCGATAAAGCCAAGCGGCTGATCCGTGTGATGAAGCTGATGCCGCTGCTCAAGGATCTACCTTTATTCGATCTGTAGGTGATACGATGCCGTCAAATTCTCTAGAGCAGGAGGCGATGGACAGGGTACGTCGGATGTATTCGTCCTTTGACCGCCGACCGCAAAGCCAATCAACTCCGCCTAAACCGCCCGAGAAACCTCCCGAGCCGGAGCCGGAACCAAAACAGGATCCAACGCCGCCGCTCCCCGAAAAGCCGCGCGGTATGCTGGAGCTGTTGCTGAAGGATAAGGATCAGAGCCTGATTATGCTGCTTCTGGTGATTCTGATGAAGGACGGTGCGGACATGAATCTGCTCCTAGCGCTGATCTATATGTTGCTGTAATCCCTTGAAAAATGCCGCGGATTCTAATATAATACCTACTATAGCATAGTTTTTTGAAATTTTCTATAGTTCGGAGAGTATTTATGGAATTAACAGTCACAGAACAAGCGCCGACCCGGGCGTTATTGGTAGAGGTCGACACAGGTGAGTACGACGCCGAAGCCTCGTTAGCGGAGCTGTTTGAGCTGACCGAGAGCGCGGGAGCAATCCCTGTCGCGTCGATCTCCCAAAAGCTGCAACATGTTGATTCGGCGACCTGCGTCGGATCGGGCAAGTTGGATGAGATCAAGGATTATTGCAAAGCCGAAGAGATCGACCTGATTATCTTCGACCTCGAGCTGTCGCCTGTTCAGATCCGCAACATCGAAGCCGCCACCGACGTGCGCGTCATCGACCGCACCATGCTCATTCTTGATATCTTCGCTCTGCGCGCCAAGTCGCGGGAGGGCAAGCTGCAGGTCGAATTAGCGCAATTAAAGTATATGATGCCCCGACTGACGGGTAAAGGCGTCGAGATGTCCCGCTTAGGCGGCGGTATCGGAACGCGCGGACCGGGTGAGACCAAGCTTGAGACCGACCGCCGTCATATCAAGCGCAGGATGGAAACGCTGAAATCCCAGCTGAAAGACGTTGAAGAACACCGCCGTCAGTTGCGTGTCCGCCGTGACAAGGATGGCGTTATTACCGTCGCTATCGTCGGCTATACCAACGCCGGCAAGTCTACTTTGATGAACACTTTGACTGATGCGGGTGTGCTCAGCGAGGACAAGCTTTTTGCAACCCTCGACCCGACCTCCCGTGCCCTGAAGTTACCCAACGGCGTGTCTGTCATGCTGATTGACACCGTCGGTTTGGTACGCCGACTGCCCCACCATCTGGTAGAAGCGTTCAAATCCACCCTCGAAGAAGCCGCGCAGGCGGATATTATCCTCAACGTCTGCGACGCGAGCGCCGAGGAAAGCCGTCTGCACCTTGAGGTCACCCGTGATCTTCTTGCGCCGCTCTCAAGCCTTGACAAGCCGATCATCCCTGTGCTGAACAAGTGCGATCTGATTTCGGATAACATGGCAGGTATCTCCGGCGCAGTGCATATCAGCGCCAAGTACGGCGCCGGTATCAAAGACCTATTACACGCGATCGAAGAAAATCTCCCCAAAAAGCTTATGCGCGTCAAGCTTCTGTTGCCGTTCGATAAGGTTGGTGTTTCCGCAAAACTCCGCGAGACCGCCGTGATCCATACAGAGGATTATACCGCCGAAGGAGTGTCGATGGAAGTTACTGTTGACGAGATCCAGTATGCGCGTATCAGGGCGTATATTGTCGATTAAGCGTGAAAAATTCGCAAAAGTACTTGCGCTTTCCCGAGCGGTGTGCTACTATATATTGCGTAGTATGGGAAAATATCCTAATCAGAAACCAAATATGGAGGGAAAATCATATGAAGATAAAGAAGTTTCTCGCGCTGATGATGGCGGTCATCATGGCGGCTTCTGTATTCACCGCGGTCACCGCTTCCGCCGAGGATGTGACTGATCCGCAGAATGTTGTTACAGAAGAACCTGTCCTTGATGATGAAACGCCGGCGGAATTAGCGCAGACAGGGGTTGAGGAGCCTACCGTTGCTCCCACCGCGCCCGAGACAGCCGCTCCGACCGAAGCGCCTACCGAAGAACCCGAGCCCACCGTCGGCGAGGTCAAGAACATCGACCGCACCAGCTTTGAGAGTGACCTTGCCGTTCTGACATGGGACAGGGTTCCGGGAGCCGACGGCTATTACGTTTACTATCTCAACGCCGACTTGCACAAGAATTTTTCTCGTTTCGCCGACGTCAAGACCAACTCCTGCACCGTCAAGCCGTTGCGTCAGGGTACCCAGTACCACTTCATGGTCAGCGCGTATATCAATTATAAAGGCAAGATCATCGAAGGAGAAAGAACGCTGAAAAAGACTGCCACCCAGCCCGCCGCTGTGACCGGACTGACCAAGTGGCGTTCCTCCGACGTTCTCGAGATGGATTGGGACCGCAACCCGAACGCGACCGGCTACCGCATCTATCGCACCGAGTCCGGCGGCAGCGAAGTTCTCTATAAGACCATCCGCGGCAACGCGAACACCGAGTTTACCGATTACTCCGTCCGACAGGGCAGAACCTACCGCTACCGCGTCAAGAGCTTCCGTGAGCTTTACGATACGTCCTACAGCTCCGACGCCGACAGTATCACCTTTATGGCGGGGCTTTGCGGACCAGACTACTCGATCACCTCACGCTTAGGTCGCGTTAACCTGACATGGAACGCGAACCCCTACGCAACTCACTATGAGGTTTATATGTCCACCAGCCCGAGTAACTCCAGCTTCACAAAGCTCTTCACCACTCCGCGCCTGTACTTTAACACCACCAAGCTGACTGTCGGCAAAACCTACTATTTCCGCATCCGTCCGATCTACAGCAGCGGCAGCACCTACATCACCGGTACCAGCAACAAGAAGAGCCAGCGTGTGACCGACAGAGCCTACGGCGACTATGTCGGCGATACCTACATCGAGATCAGCATCGACCAGCAGCATATGTGGGCGTACAAGGACGGCTACCAGGTCGCTTCCACCGAGGTCGTCACCGGTAACGAGGGCGATTGCGATACCCCTACAGGATACTATGAGATCAACAACAAGGCGCGCAACATCTATCTCAACGGTGCGGGCTACAGCTCCTTTGTCAGCTACTGGATGGCTTTCATCGGCAGCTCCTACGGTATCCATGATTCCAGCTGGCGTTCCGAGTACGGCAACCCGATCTATAAGGGCAACGGCTCACACGGCTGTGTCAACACACCCTACGGCGCCGTCGCAACGATCTACAACAACATTCCCACCGGAACCCCGGTTATCATCTATTGATAAAATCCTCTGAAGGCTGTCATCCCGACAGCCTTCTTTTTCTCGCATGGGGTGGATGTTTATACTAAGTATCATTAAAACACTTTAACATTTGTTGCGTTAAATTCCGCATAGCGGTGTTGTCGTCCTTGACATACGCCAGTATGCCTGCGTCCTCCGCCTTGCTCTGCGAAATTTCTCGCTAACAAATTTGTTCTCGCTAACAAATTTGTTGAAGCGTTTAATGGATACTTAGTATTACATTTCCTTCATTTGACTTTTACAGGTATCTATAGTAAAATTATCCATATATTTACCTATGGAGGTGAGGCGTTTGAATCTGCAAATGATTTTGGACATCGCGACCATCGCGCTGCGTGCGCTGCTGCCGATCTATGCGCTGGTGATTGTTTACCAGTGTTTTGCGTCGGCACGCCGTCACCGACGTCCCGAAAAGCCTCTCGTCACTTTAGAGATCCTTGAGACCGGCCAGCAGATACCGGTATTATTCTGGGAAAATTCCATCGGCAGGAGCAAGGGCTCCGACATCCGCGTGTCGGATATCAGCGTTTCGCGCGATCACTGTGTTTTTCTCCGCCGCAAAGAAGGCTGGTTCATCTCCGATATCGGCTCCAAGTTCGGTACCTATGTTAACGGCGAACGCGCTGAAGGCCGCACCAAGGTAATTATCGACGATGAGATCACCATCGGACACACCACACTGGTTTTGAAGCGCGGTGAAGAGTACCAGGAGCGCCTGCGACCTTCATGGTTTTTCTCCAAAGCGTCCGATAAAGGCGCCCTAAAGCCCTATAAACTGATGATCCTGATTACCTTTTTCCATGTGTTTATGGCGGTCGAGGCGTGCTTTTCCAACGAAGTCAAGGACTTTGTGCCTCTGTACATCTGTGCCGCGATGGAGATTTTGATGTGGACGTTTTTCTGCATCTCCTCCTACGCCCTGAACCGCGTAAATTTTGAGCTGGAGGCGTTGGCGTGTTTCCTTTCGGGCATGGGTATTATGCTGTTGGTGCGTCAGGAGCTTCGTTCCGCGATCGTCCAGATGATCGCGATGGCGCTCGGTATGATTGTATTTGCCGTGATCGTCAAGCTGATCGAAGACCCCGATCGGGTCAATAAATGGCGTTTGCCGATCATGATCGCCGCCGTCGGATTGTTGGCGGTCAACATTGTTTTTGGTCGTGTGCAGAACGGCGCCGCCAACTGGATCAGTATCGGCGGTATCAGCGTCCAGCCCTCTGAGTTTGTCAAGGTCGCGTTTATCTTTGTCGGCGCGTCCGCGCTGGATAAATTGCAGACAAAGCGCAACTTCATCGAGTTCATTGTTTTTTCCGCAATCTGTGTCGGCGCTTTGGCGCTGATGGGCGATTTTGGGACAGCGCTGATCTTCTTCGCTACCTTCCTTCTGATCGCGTTCATGCGTTCCGGAGATTTCAAAACCGTCATCCTCGCGCTTGCCGCAGCGGCATTCGCCGTGTTCATCGTGCTGAGCATCAAGCCCTATGTTGCCGAGCGATTCTCGGCGTGGGGCCATGTCTGGGAGCATACCCAGGACAGCGGCGGCTACCAGCAGGTGCGCGTGATGACCTATATGGCGTCCGGCGGCTTGATTGGCGTCGGCGTCGGCAACGGTTTTCTTAAATATGTTTTCGCTTCCGAGTCTGACCTTGTATTCGGCTTGGTTGCCGAAGAGATGGGCGTTATTGTCGCGTTCTCGATTGCGGCGGCGATCATCGCTTTGGCGTTCTATTCCCGCGCAATTACCACGCGTTCCCGCTCCTCGTTTTACGCGATCTCCGCATGCTGTGCGGCGGGTTTGATGGTGATCCAAAGTGCCTTGAACATTTTCGGTATCACCGATATCCTGCCCTTGACGGGCGTTACCTTGCCGTTCCTGTCGGCAGGCGGATCGTCGATGATCTCCTGCTGGGGACTGTTGGCGTTCATCAAGGCGGCTGACGAGCGTACCTACGCGGCGAAACGTCGTGCCCCGTCCAACGCGCTTCCCAGGAGAAAGGAGGTTGCCGTATGAAACGGATCATGACCCGTTCTCTGATCCTCTGGTTTGTGACCTTCGCTTTTTTAGCCGGTACCGTTTTCCTCGGCGTGCGCGTGGTACTCTACAGCAGCGACTGGGTACAGCAGCCCTTTAACGGTCATTTGGCGTCTGCGAGCGGACTGGGCAGAGCCGGCAAAATCTCCGACCGCAACCAAAAGGCGCTTGCCTACAGCGAGAACGATGAGCGCCATTACAGCGACGATCTCACCACACGTGAAGCTCTGCTTCATGTTGTAGGCGACAACACGCTGAATATCTCTACCGCGATCCAAAGCCGTTACCGCACCAACCTTTCGGGTTACAACTTTGCCCTTGGCGTTGGCTTGCCCGAATCCTTAAGCGGCGCGGGCAATAAAGATTTGACGCTTACAGTCGACGCGGATGCCTGCCGCGCGGCGTACAGCGCGCTCGGAAGTCACAAAGGCGCGTGTGTTGTCTATAACTATCAAACCGGAGAGGTCTTGTGCGACGTCAGCGCGCCATCCTATGATCCCGCCGATCCGCCGACGATCACCGAGGACAACGAGAGCAACTACGACGGCGTCTATCTCGATAACGTCGTTTCTTCCACTTTCACTCCCGGCTCTGTTTTCAAGATCATCACCGCCGCGGCGGCGATCGACAACATCCCCGACATCGACCAACAGTCTTTTACCTGTTACGGTTCACTTGACGTTGAGGGTAACCCCATCACCTGCGAGTATGCCCACGGAACTCAGAGCTTCAAAGAAGCCTTTGCCAATTCCTGCAACTGTGCTTTCGCTCAGATCGCGATGCAGGTCGGCGAGACAAAGATGAAAGAGACCGCCGAAAAACTCGGCTTCAACAACGCCGATTTCAAGATGAGCGATATTCCTATCGCGACCAGCCGCTATGATGCGACAGGCGCGGGCGAGAACTATCTCGCGTGGTCGGGTATCGGTCAGTATGAGGACCTCGCCAACCCCATGCTGATGGCGATGATCTCCTCCGCCGTTGCGAACGGCGGCACAGCTTCCTCGCCCTATATCGTGCAGGACGACGGGAACTTGATGGATAAGCTGAACATCTCTGTCAACAAGAGTAAGGATATCGACATGCTTTCCTCCACCACCGCCTCTAAGGTCAAGGAGTTGATGAAGGCTTCTGCCGAGAGCTACGCTTACCGCGGCGTCAGCCTTGCTGGACTGAATTTCTGTGCCAAAACCGGTACTGCCGAGGTAGGGCAGGGTAAAGAGCCGACCGCGTGGTTTGTCGGATTTATTGACGATCCTAATCACCCCTACGCCTTTGCCGCGACTGTTGTCGAGGGTGGCTACGGCATCACCGCCGCAACTCCCGTCGTTGAAGCTGCGATCAGCGCACTGGTACATTAGAAATTAGGAATGAATGGCGGGCTTTGTCCGCACCCGAATTATATTATCAAATAATAACGCTCGTGATTTCAAAGAGTCACGAGCGTTACTTTTATGCAGTAATTATTCAAATTAGAAGCTGACAGGCTTTCCCTTAATTCCTAAGTGATACATTCCTCACTTCCTTTTGAACCCATCCTTCAAGCTGACGCTTCTGTTAAAGATCATCTTCTCCTTGGTGCTGTCGGGGTCGATGCAGAAGTAGCCTGTTCTCATGAATTGGAAGTACGCGGGAGCAGCAAAGCTCTCAATCGCCTTTTCTGCTTTACATCCCTCAACGACCTTTAACGATTCGGGGTTGATAAACTCAAGGAAATCTCTGCCGTCCGCTTCGGGGTCGGGCACGGTAAAGAGATTGTCGTACAGGTTGCAGGTCGCGTCGATGGCGTTCTGAGCGTCGACCCAGTGAATCGTGCCGCGCACCTTTCTGCCGTCGGGCGTGTTGCCGCCGCGGGTCTCGGGATCGTACTCGGCGTAGACCTCGACGACGTTGCCGTTCTCGTCTTTCTTGCAACCTGTGCATTTCACAATATACGCGCTTTTGAGACGCACCTCGTTGCCGGGGTACAGGCGCTGATACTTCTTGATCGGCTCTTCCATGAAGTCGCCGCGTTCGATGAAGCATTCACGGCTGAAGGTGACCTCTCTGGTACCGTCTGCTTCATTGTTCGGATTATTCTCCACATGGAAGGTTTCCGACTGACCCTCAGGGTAGTTGGTGATGACCAACTTGATCGGGTCGAGCACGACCATCACGCGTTGCGCGGTCATGTTGAGATCCTCTCTCAGGCAGTGTTCAAGGAACTCGTACTCCACGGTAGAGTTAACCTTGCTCACACCGATCCTGTCACAGAAATTTCGGATTGACTTCGGCGTGTAGCCGCGGCGTCTCAGTCCGCACAGGGTAGGCATACGCGGATCGTCCCAGCCCTTGACGTAGCCGCCCTCGACCAGCGCTCTGAGCTTGCGCTTTGACATCACGGTGTTGTTGATGCCGAGGCGCGCGAACTCGATCTGGCGCGGGTGAGAGGGGAGGGTGACGTTCTCGATGACCCAATCATACAGCGGTCTGTGATCCTCAAACTCGAGGGTGCACAGGCTGTGGGTGATTCCCTCCAGCGCGTCCTCGATCGGATGCGCAAAGTCATACATCGGGTAGATGCACCACTTGTCGCCGGTGCGGTGGTGGTGCAGACGGTTCATGCGGTAGATAACCGGATCGCGCATGTTGAAGTTGCCGGAGCTGAGGTCGATCTTCGCGCGCAGGGTCATTTTACCGTCCTCGATCTCGCCGTTCTTCATCTTTTCAAAGAGCGCGAGGCTTTCTTCGATCGGTCTGTCGCGATACGGCGATTTCGCCGGGGTGTTCAGATCGCCGCGATATTCGCGCATCTGCTCGGGCGTCAGCTCGCAAATGTAGGCTAACCCCTTGTTGATAAGCTCGACCGCTGCTTCATACATCTTGTCAAAGTAGTCGGAAGCGTAGAAGAACCTGTCCTCCCAGTCGAATCCCAGCCAGTGGATATCCTCTTTGATTGCGTCGACGAACTCCACATCCTCTTTGGTCGGGTTGGTGTCGTCCATACGCAGGTTACAGATACCGTCGTATTTCAGCGCGGTGCCGAAGTCGATGCAGATCGCCTTGGCGTGACCGATGTGCAGATAGCCGTTCGGCTCGGGCGGAAAGCGCGTGTGCACCTTTTTGCCGTAGTAATCGCCTCCCTCGGCGGTATCCTTTTCAATCATGGTGTGGATGAAGTTCGAGGACATTTCCTCGCCGTTCTCCACGGTGTTTTTGATTTCTTCTGTCATATACTTTCCCTCATTTTATGGATTATCAAAATCTCCCTTTATCAAAGGGAGACTTATTATTTCAATTTCTCCAGTCCGATCTCCATCCTTCTCAGGCTTTCTTCCTTGCCCAAGATGTCAAGGATCTCGATTGCGCCGCCGGGGGTAACGGTTTTTCCCGCTACGGCGATTCTCGCCGGCCACATCACGGTGCCGTTCTTGACCTCCAGCTTTTGCGCCAGCCCGATCAGCGCGTCATGGATACTGTCGTGATCCCAGTTTTCCAGCGCCGAAAGCTTGTCATACACCGCCTTGAGCATGGTGGGAGCGTTCTCGAGATTCGTCTTACTTTTCTTGTTGATGAACAACTCCTTGTCGTACTCGGGCAGCGCCGCGAAAAAGTCGATTTTCTCGGGGATATCGGTCAACTTGGTGGTGCGCTGCTGCAGGATTGCCGCCATCTTGTGATAGTCAAGCTCTTTATCGCCCAGTACTTGTTTGAAATACGGGGCAAAAACGGCAACAAGCTGCTCTTCAGACATCGCCTTGATGTACTCGCCGTTGAACCACTCGAGCTTGTCATAGTCAAAGACAGACGGGCTCTTGCTGATGCCGCTGATATCAAAAACCTTGCACAGCTCGTCGAGCGTAAAGATTTCCTGGTTATCCTTCGGACACCAGCCCAAGAGGGCGATGTAGTTGATGATCGCCTCGGGCAGATACCCTTCTTTGATGAGATCCTCAAATCCTGTTGAGCCGTGACGTTTGCTGAGCTTTGAGACTGTGCCGTCGTCATTTTTGCCGTTAATCAGCGGTAGGTGAATGTAGGTCGGGATCTCCCAGCCGAATGCTTCATACAGCAGATTGTACTTCGGGGTGGAGCTGAGATATTCCGAACCTCTGACAACGTGGGTGATACCCATCGTGTGATCGTCGATAACATTTGCGAAGTTGTAGGTCGGATAGCCGTCCTGCTTGATTAGAATCTGATCCTGCAGTTCGCTGTTGTCCACGGTGATCTCGCCGAACACCGCGTCCGTAAAGGTGGTTGAGCCTTCGACCGGCATCTTCTGACGGATAACGTAAGGGACGCCTGCATCCAGATTCTTTTGTATCTCTTCGTCGCTGAGATCACGACAGTGACGGTCATAACCGCCGCCGACGGTTTCGTTCTGGATTTTTTCCAGCCTTTCCTTGGTGCAGAAGCAGCGGTACGCCTTTCCTTCTTGAATCAGCTGTTCGGCGTAGGGCAGGTACATATCCTTTCTCTCGCTCTGTACATAGGGGCCGTAGTCGCCGCCGACGTCGGGACCTTCGTCATGCTTGAGACCTGCTGTCTCCAGCGTCTTGTAGATGACGTCTACCGCGCCTTCTACATATCTTTCCTGGTCGGTATCTTCAATTCTCAGGACAAAGGTGCCGTCCTGACTTTTGGCGACCAGATATTCATACAGAGCCGTTCTCAGGTTGCCGACATGCATAAAACCCGTCGGGCTTGGCGCAAATCTTGTTCTTACTTTACTCACTCTTATATCCCTCATCAATCGGTTTGTGACATTTTTTGTATTTCTTGCCCGAGCCGCACCAGCAGGGGTCGTTCGGACCGGGCTTTTTCTTTTTGTTGACGACCGTCTTGTTGGTGGAAACGGTACCGTCTCCCGCAAATTCGACAGGCTTTGCGACCTGCTCGCGCTTGAGTCCCAGTTCTACTGCCGAGGGCTTCGGACGTCTGTCCTCCTCGGTCTTGAGGATCACCCTGTGTTCCGCGGCAGCCTGTTCTTCCATCTCTCTGCGCTTTGCCTCCAGCTCTTCGCGCTTCTTCTGGATCTCATAGACGCGCTTGGGCGCGACGAGTATCAGCTTCGCGGTCTCCTGGCGGATGGTCTCGATCATCTCGTCAAACATATCGAAGCCCTCGATACGGTACTCGACGACCGGATCACGCTGGCCGTAAGCGCGCAGACGGATGCCCTGTTTGAGCTGATCCATGTTGTCGATATGCTCCATCCAGTAGGTGTCGACGCTCTTCAAGAGATAGATACGCTCCATCTCGCGCATGGTGTCTGCGCCTACGAGCTGTTCATTCTCGTCATAGAGCTTCATCGCTCTGTCCTGCAGCTCCTTGATCAAGTCGGCTTTTTCGAGATCCTCGGTATTTTTTGAGGAAAATTTGTTGCTGTCGTCGATCAGCCAACCTCTGTACAGCTCGTTCAGACCCGCCAGGTTCCAGTCCTCTTTCATCATATCGTCGGCACAGAACATGTTGACGTTGTTCTCGATGGTATCGGTGACCATTTTAACAACGGTTTCGTGCACATCCTCGCCGTCGAGCACCTGATTGCGCTGACCGTAGATGATCTCACGCTGACGGTTCATGACGTCGTCATAGTCAAGGACGGATTTACGGATCGCAAAGTTGCGGCTTTCAACCTTTTGCTGAGAGCTTTCAACGATGCTGGTCAGCATTTTCGCTTCGATCGGCTGATCCTCTTCAACATTCATTCGGTCGAGAATCATCGCCATCCTCTCGCCGCCGAAGATACGCATGAGGTCGTCGTCGCACGACAGGAAAAATTTTGATTTACCGGGGTCGCCCTGACGGCCGCTTCGACCGCGCAGCTGGTTGTCGATACGGCGGCTTTCGTGACGTTCCGTACCGATGATGTACAGACCGCCCGCCGCTCTGACTTTTTCAGCCTCGGCGTTGATCTCTTCTTTATGCTGGTCGTAGTATTCCTGATATTTCGCGCGGGCTTCCTTGATGGTCTCGTCGTCCGTATCCGCAAAACCGGTCGCCTCTGCGATAACCTCGTCATCATAGCCGTCTTTTCTCAGCTGAGCCTTTGCCATATATTCGGCGTTACCGCCGAGCACAATATCCGTACCGCGGCCTGCCATGTTGGTTGCGATGGTCACAGCGCCGAACTTACCTGCCTGGGCGACGATCTCCGCTTCCTTTTCGTGGTGCTTTGCGTTCAGAACATTATGCTGGATACCTGTTTTTTTCAAAAGCTTCGAGAGCTGTTCGCTCTTTTCGATTGAGATCGTGCCCACCAGCACGGGCTGACCCGTTGCGTGTGCCTCTTTGATCTCTTCAATGATCGCCATGAACTTGCCGCGCTCGGTGCGGTAGATCGCGTCCTGCATATCCTGGCGGATGACGTCTTTGTTGGTCGGGATCTCGACGACGTCGAGCTTGTAGATTTCCTGGAACTCCTCTTCTTCGGTCTTAGCGGTACCGGTCATACCGGATAGCTTGCCGTACAAACGGAAGAAGTTCTGGAAGGTGATGGTTGCAAGGGTTTTTGACTCGCTCTCTACCTTCACGCCTTCTTTGGCTTCGATCGCCTGGTGCAGACCCTCGTTGTAGCGTCTGCCGTACATCAAACGACCCGTGAACTCGTCGACAATGATGACCTCGCCATCCTTGACGACGTAGTTGACCTCATTTTTCATGCAGCCGTACGCCTTGATCGCTTGGTTAACGTGGTGCTGGATGGTGATGTTGTCGGGATCGGTCAGATTTTCGAGGTTAAAAAATGCCTCCGCCTTTTTCACGCCCAACTGGGTAAGGGTAGCGGTATGCGCCTTTTCGTCGACGACATAGTCAATGCTGTTCTCTTTATAAAACTCCTCGAGATCCTCTTTGTTGTCGATCTCGGTAAAAACATATTTCTTCAGGGTTCTGGCAAGCTGATCGGCACGCTCGTAAAGGTCAGACGCCTTATCGCCCTTGCCTGAGATAATCAGCGGCGTACGCGCCTCGTCGATCAGGATCGAGTCGACCTCGTCGACGATGGCAAAAGCATGCTGACGCTGCACCTTTTGTTCTTTGTATACGACCATGTTGTCGCGCAGGTAGTCGAAGCCCAGTTCGTTGTTTGTGCCGTAGGTGATATCGGCGTTATACATCGCCTTACGTTCATTGACCGGGATATCGTGGATAATTAAGCCGACCGACAACCCGAGCCAGCGGTAGAGCTTGCCCATCCATTCACTGTCGCGTTTTGCCAGATAGTCGTTGACCGTGACGATATGCACGCCTTCGCCGGTCAGAGCGTTGAGGTAAGCCGGCAGGGTTGCCACCAGCGTTTTACCTTCACCGGTCTTCATCTCAGCGATACGACCCTGGTGCAGGACGATGCCGCCGATGATCTGTACGGGGAAGTGCTTCATGCCGAGCACTCTCCACGAAGCCTCACGGCAAACCGCAAAAGCGTCGGGCAGGATATCGTCGGTAGTCTCGCCGTTTTTCAGACGTCCCTTAAGGATATCGGTCTGAGCTTTCAGCTCATTTTCGGACATCGCGGCGTACTTGTCCTCTAAAGAGAGAACCTTATCGCAAATCGGTCTGATACGCTTGAGCTCGCGCGTGGAGTAATCGCCGAACAGCGCCTTAAATAAACCCATCAAATCATTCCTTTCGTTCATGGTTTACAGAGAGTGAAATCCCTATAAAACCCCATTATAAGAATCAGTATAGCATAAGATTAGAAAAAAATAAAGAAAATTCTGTAAATTATTCGCTCGATCAATACTTCTTGATTACCCCTTTGTTTGAACTTCACTCAAAAAGCACCCAAGCGGGCATGCGGATTACGGCGGCGCATGTCTTTTGCGACATATTTTCGAAGATGTTTATCGGGTTTTGACGAGCCATACCGCAAAAGAAAAACAACTATCGTTTGCAAACGTGCTGATATCTGTTTTGGCAGTAATCTGTTTTGAAAAAGCTGAAAAAGCTGATGAAACATCGTTTGACAAATGCGGATGAAAAGCGTATAATAGGGACAGTTAAGACAAAGACGTCTTGGTTTTCCAAGGGGTCTTTGTCTTTTTTTGTTGTTTTGGAGGCTAATATGGGAAAGATACATGAAGAGTGCGGGGTGTTCGGCGTTTACAGCAAGACGCCCGACAATCTTTCGCAGCTCGCCTACTACGCGCTGTATGCGCTGCAGCATCGCGGTCAGGAGAGCGCGGGGATTGCCGTCAACGACGACGGCGTGTTCCGCTATGAAAAAGGCGAGGGGTTAGTCTGCGAAGTGTTCTCAAGCGATCAGCTCAGCACCCTCGGCATGGGCAATATCGCGGTAGGTCATGTTCGCTATGCTACGACGGGCGCAAAGCTGACGCAAAACATCCAGCCCCTGCTCGTCAACCATCACAAAGGCCGGATGGCGCTGTGTCACAACGGCAATCTGTCGAACTCTTTTGAGCTGAGAAAAAAGCTGGAAGAGCAGGGCGCGATTTTTCATACCACCACCGACTCAGAGGTTATCTCATATACAATTGTGCAGCAGCGCTTAAAGCACGGCTCGATCGAGAGTGCGGTATCTGCAGCGATGGATATCATCGAGGGTGCGTATTCGCTCATTATCAGTTCACCGCAAAAGCTGATTGCCGTGCGCGATCCCCATGGCTTCAGACCGCTGTGCTACGGTACGACAAGTGACGGAAAAATCGTCTTTGCGTCCGAGTCCTGCGCACTGGACGCGATCGGGGCGACACTTGTCAGAGATCTGATGCCCGGTGAGATGGCGATCATAGACAGCGGTGGGCTTCGATTTGATACCATGCACTGTAGGTCTGCCGAAAAGCAATTCTGTGTCTTTGAATATATCTATTTTGCACGGCCCGATTCGATCATCGACGGCGCATGCGTCAGTCTGTGCCGTAAGACGGCGGGACGGTATCTTGCGCAGGAGCACCCGGTAGACGCGGATATTGTCATCGGCGTGCCGGACTCGGGGCTGGAGGCAGCGATCGGATACGCACAGGAATCGGGCATTCCGTACGCGATCGGCTTTACCAAAAATAAGTACATCGCGCGTACCTTTATCGCTCCCGGCCAGGAAGATCGTGAAGCTGGCGTCGGGATCAAGCTCAACCCCATCCGAGAGGTAGTCAGGGGCAGGCGTGTGGTGTTGATCGACGACTCTATCGTGCGCGGCACAACCTGTCGCCGTATTGCCCGGCTGTTGTGGAAGGCCGGCGCGAAAGAAATTCATATGCGCGTTAGTGCTCCTCCGTTTATCCGCCCCTGTTACTACGGAACAGATATTGATTCTGCCGATGTGCTGATCGCCAACCGCATGAGTGTCAGCGAGATTGCGCATGAGATTGGCGTGACCACGCTTGGTTATCTGAGCATAGAGAAGGTCAGACAACTGACCGGAAATGATACAGGCTTTTGTACCGCCTGCTTCGGTGGAGCATATCCGACCGCAATCCCGGTATCTTCGACGAAGGATCGTTTTGAAAGAAAGATCAGTGAAAGGATGAGTAACGATGAATAAGGCACTGGTATTAGAAGACGGCACCGTCTATTACGGAAGCGGTTTCGGGAGCGATGAAAACAGGATCTTTGAGATCGTGTTCAACACCTCGCCGGTTGGGTATCAGGAGATCCTCTCCGACCCATCCTACACCGATCAGGGAGTGGTGTTCGCCTATCCGCTGATCGGTAACTACGGCATGAATGATGACGACTACGAAACGAGGGTCCCGACCATCGGTGCGATGATTGTGCGTGAGTATAACGACGAGCCCTCAAATTTTCGGTCTGTCAGTACGCTTGAAGAGGTTATGCGACGTTACGGTATCGTCGGTATCAGCGGTGTTGATACAAGGATGATCGTACGTCATATCCGCGACGTTGGCTCGTGTCGGGCGATGATAGCCGATGCGAATTGCAACATCCATAAGGTTGTTCAGGATCTGAAAAAGGCCATCCTGCCCACCGACGCGGTCGCGCGCGTCAGCCGCAGGGAGGTTGAATTACACCGGTGTGAAAATCCACGGTTTCATGTTGTCGCTGTCGACTGCGGGATGAAGGAAAATATCGTTCGCTCGCTAAAAAAGCGCGGATGCAGTGTGACGGTCGTTCCGTGGAACACACACGCGGATGATATTCTTTCCCTGAAACCCGACGGTGTTTTTCTCAGCAACGGTCCCGGTGATCCGACCGATGTCAAAGAGGTAATTGAAACCGTCCGTAAGCTACACGGCAAAGCGCCGATCTTCGGTATTTGTCTGGGACACCAAATCCTTGCGCTGTCCTACGGCGCCTCTACCTATAAGCTGAAATTCGGTCACCGCGGCGGCAATCATCCGATCAGGAATCTGAGCACAGATAAGGTAGAGATTACCTCGCAGAATCATTCCTACGCAGTGGATGCCGATAGTTTAAAGAGTACGCCGCTCGAGGTCACACACATCAATCTGCTTGACAATACCGTCGAGGGTGTCAGGTGTATACATGACAAAGCTTTCGGCGTGCAGTATCATCCAGAATCCGCGCCCGGTCCGCAGGACAGCGGATATCTGTTTGACGAGTTTATCACACTGATGGAGGAGGGAAGTTGCCATGCCTAAGAGAACGGATATCAAACGGATCATGGTCATCGGCTCCGGCCCGATCGTCATCGGTCAGGCGGCGGAGTTCGACTACGCGGGTACGCAGGCGTGCCTTGCTTTGCGTGAGGAAGGCTACGAGGTCATCTTGTGTAACAGTAATCCCGCGACCATCATGACCGACGCCATGATTGCTGACAAAATCTATATGGAACCGCTGACGCTTGAATATGCCGCGAAGATTATCCGCAAGGAGCGCCCCGACGCGATCCTGCCCGGGATTGGAGGTCAGACAGGGCTGAACCTTGCGATGCAGCTTCAAAAGAAAGGCGTACTCAAGGAGTGTCGCGTCGAGCTGCTCGGAACATCCTATGCGAGTATCGAGCGCGCCGAGGACAGAGAGCGGTTCAAGGAGATGTGCGAGTCGATCGGCGAGCCTGTTATCCCGTCGCAGATCACCTATAATCTTGATGAAGCGAAAGCTGCGGCTGAGGAAATAGGTTATCCTGTTGTCCTGAGACCGGCGTTTACCCTTGGCGGAACCGGCGGAGGATTCGCAAACAGTGAAGATGAATTAGTTGAGATCGGCATGAACGCCTTTAAGCTCAGCCCCGTTCACCAGGTATTGATCGAAAAGTCGGTCAAGGGCTATAAGGAGATCGAGTACGAGGTCATCCGCGACAGTAACGACACCGCGATCACCGTGTGCAACATGGAGAACCTCGATCCGGTCGGCATCCACACCGGCGACAGCATTGTTGTCTGTCCGTCCCAGACTTTGACAAACAAAGAATATCAGATGCTCCGTGACAGCGCCTTGAAGCTCATTCGTGAGCTGAAGGTCGAGGGAGGGTGTAACGTACAGTTTGCGCTGTCGCCCGACTCAATGGACTACTACATCATCGAGGTCAATCCGAGGGTGTCGCGCTCCTCTGCATTAGCTTCTAAAGCAAGCGGTTATCCGATTGCACGCGTCAGCGCGAAGATCGCGGTCGGACTGCGGCTTGATGAAATCCCTCTCGCCAACACCCTTGCGTCCTTTGAGCCCGCGCTCGACTACATCGTCACGAAGATGCCGCGCTTTCCGTTCGACAAATTCAATAACATTCCGCATACGCTGTCGACCCAAATGAAGGCGACGGGAGAGGTGATGAGCGTCGGAAGAACGGTGGAAGAAAGTCTCTTGAAGGCAATCCGCTCTCTGGAAATCGGTTTGTATCATCTGCACAACGAAGTCTTTGATAATGTTGATACAGAAGAGCTTGTTGACTATCTTACCGAGGATACCGACGACAGGATATTTGCGATCGCCGAGCTGCTGCGCAGAAGCTATCCGATCGAAGCGATACACAACTCGACCATGATTGACCGATTTTTTCTGTATAAGCTGAGCAACATAGTGAAGGTGGAGGACAAACTCAGCAGTCATCCGATGAAATCGGACGTGTTGTATCAGGCAAAGCGCATAGGCTTCTCGGACAGGGAGATCGCGCGGCTGTGGAATACCCGTGAAGAAGAAATCTACGCGCAGAGAAAACGCGCGGGGATTACACCTGTTTGGAAAATGATCGACACCTGTGCGTCAGAGTTTTTGAGCTATGTGCCGTATTTTTACTCGACCTATGAGCAGGAAAACGAGTCTGTCCGCTCCGATCGGCGAAAGATCATCGTGCTCGGCGCGGGCCCCATCCGTATCGGTCAGGGCGTTGAGTTCGACTATTCTACCGTTCACGCGGTACAGACGATCCGCAGAGCGGGCTATGAAGCGATCATCATCAACAACAAT
>CACWTM010000048.1 GCA_902763855.1 uncultured Ruminococcus sp.
AAGGTGTAATGAAGTTGGATAGATTGCACTGTAAGATTCTTCGACAAGCTCAGAATGACACTAAAAGGGGCTATCGCGTTTCTTAATGCGACAGCCCCCGGATCGGCATTATGCGGTTTCGATCGCGGTAATTAAGGGTGCAAGCACCTGCTTCTTGCGGCTGACGACGCCGGGAAGCTCGACGCTTGACGCGGTTGCTTCACGGTCGAACGCGGATTCAACATAGCCTTTGGCGCCCTGACCGACGAACAGAAGCTCGGTGGACTCGTCGATGATGTTGGTCAGCATGAGGAAAAGCATATCGGCACCTGAGTTCGGCAAGAGACTCTCCATATAGGGCAGGAGCTTTTCTTTGACTTTTTTGAGCTCCTTGCGGCTGACGCTGGCGACCTGGGACACGGTGATAGCGAACGGCTCGGCGCGGAAGGACTTGCAGTCGAGATGAAAGATCTCATCGGGGCTTTTTTTGCTAAGCTTGGAACCTGCGTTGAACATCGCCATCGCGTGCTCTTCGACGTCGATACCGGCGATAGAAGCAAGGTCACGAGCGGCGGCTTCATCAAGAGGAGTGCAGGTGGGAGAACGGAACATCAAGGTATCGGACAGGACCGCGGAGCAAAGCAGAGCGGCGATCTTGGGCTCGATTTCGACGGCGTTTTCGCGATACATCATCGTGATGATCGTCGCGGTACAGCCCAAAGGCTGGTTGCGGAAATAGATCGGGTTCATGGTCTCGACCGAGTCGATGCGATGGTGGTCGATGACCTCGATCACCTCGGCGGAACGGATACCGTCGACCGCCTGACCCTTTTCGTTGTGGTCGACAAGGATGACCTTTTGCCGGTCAATATCCAAAAGGTTTCGCTGGGAGATCATACCGACGTAGCGGTCATCGTTGTCGAGGATCGGGAAATAGCGGATACGCAGCTTGGATACAGCGGTCTTGACATCGGTGACAAGGTCATCAACGCCGAAGGTGATGATGCTGTCCTTGCGCATGATATAACCGACAGGGATCGCCTGGTTGATAAGTTTGGCGACCGTGTAGGTATCGAGAGGGGTTACGATCACGGTACAGCCCTTTTCCGACGTGATCTTGGTAATCGTCTTGGACACCTTGGCACCGAGACAGACGATAATACAGCCCGCGTTCATCTCGATCGCGCAGAGCTGGGACTCGTACCGGTTGCCGAGAATAACCATGTCGTTTTCGTCGATGAAGTCTTCCATCACGTCGGGGTTTGCCGCCGCGACGACGACCTTTCCGCGGGAAAAGCTGTCGTCGGGATCGCCGACAACGACCTCACCCTGCAGGGTCTCGGCAATATTGCTGTAGGGGGTCTTTGCCCTGGACAGAACGCGGGCGTCCTGGTCCTCCATATAAAAGCGTGCCTGGTCGCCGAGGGTCACGATCCCCTTGATCTTGCGGCGTTTTGTCAGGATCGGGACGGTCTGGATGTTGTGGTCGCGCATATGCTCCCACGCGTTCTTTAAGGATACGCGCGGCTCGATACCGTCGATCTCACGAAACTGGACGTCGGACACGCGAGGCTCGAGGGATTCGATCAGCTTGGGCGCTTCTACCTTAAAGGTCTTGAGAATATATTCGGTCTCGCTGTTCAGTTCGCCGGCGCGGCAGGGGATGTACTCCTCCCCCGTCAGCTTGTGCTTTAAATCCGCGTAGCAGATCGCGGAGCAGATCGAATCGGTATCGGGATTTTTATGACCTATGACGATAGTTGATTTCATCAATTTCTTCCTTTTATATAGTATATTATTCGACTCCGACAAGGTGAACCGATACGGGAACGGCATGTAGCGCGGGGAGAATCTTTTCGGTGAGATCGGAAGTTTTGAAGCGGATGGAAGAGGTGTTCTCGCACGGATGACAACCGAAATACTCCTCTTTCAACACATCTTCGTCGATCACAAGCTGTACGCGGCGGTCTGTATCGTTCATCAGTCCCAAGACGGATACGCTGCCCGGGCGAATATCGAGAAGCTCCAGCATATAGCTCTCGTCCGCAAAGGACAGGCGGCTGATGCCCATCTGCCCGGAGAGCTCCTTTGTCTTGAAGGGCTTGTCGCCCGGCATGACGAGCAGATAAAACTTGGTTTTCTGACGGTTGCAAAGAAACAGGTTCTTGCAGATCTTGACCTCCAGAACCGCGTCAACCTCGGCGCAAACCTCCATCGTGGTCGCGGGTCGGTCAGGGTGGTCGGTACGGTCAAAGTCGATACCGAGGCTGTCAAGAAATCGGTAGGTGCGTATCTCGCGTTCTTCTCTGCCGCTCATATCGACAGGTGAACCGTGGTGTAGTTCCATCATATACTTCCTCTTTTCTTTATACTACTTAATATACTATAAACGCGACGGATTGTCCACAGAAGATTGATGAATAATCCGTAAAATTTTTCATTATTATTTACTTTGTCCGATCGCTCTGATACAATAAGCTTAACGACAGGGGGCGATCGGATGACAACGGATAACAAACGATACTGGGAGCTTTTGGCACAGAAATATCCTTCGCTGCGCTCGCTGACGCGCGAGATCATCAATCTGGAGGCGATCCTCAACCTGCCGAAGGGAACGGAGCACTTTATGAGCGACATCCACGGCGAGTACGAGGCGTTTTGTCATATCCTCAACAACTGCTCGGGCGTCATCAGAGAAAAGGTCAATATGGTGTACGGCACAACGCTGGACGCGTGTGAGCTTGACGAAATCTGCACGCTGATCTACTATCCCAGAGAAAAGCTCAGTCTCCTGAAAAAGGAAAAGGACATCAACCGCGACTGGTACCGCACAACGCTGGGACGGATGACAGAGATCGCAAAGGTGTTGTCATCTAAATACACGCGCTCAAAGGTGCGAAAAGCGATGCCGAAGGACTATGCCTACATCATCGACGAACTGCTGCACGCACAGCGTGACGAGGACGACAACCAAGTGAGGTATCATAACCACATCTTGGAAACCATCATCCGTATTGACGCGGATGACTTTGTCATCTCGCTGGCACAGCTGATTAAGCGGCTGGCGGTCGATCGGCTGCATATCGTCGGCGATATCTTTGACCGCGGGGATTCGGCGGACAAGATCGTCGATCTGCTGATGGAACATGAGTCGGTCGACATCGAATGGGGCAATCACGATATCCTGTGGATGGGCGCGGCGTGCGGCTCGCAGGCGTGCATCGCGAACGTTGTCCGCAACTGTATCAAATATCGCACGATGGCCACCCTGGAGGCCGGGTACGGAATCAGCCTGAGGCGGCTGACGCTCTTTGCCGAAAAGGTCTATCCCGATATGGCTCCGATGGACGCGGCGCTCAAAGCGATTACGGTCATCCAGTTCAAGCTGGAGGGTCAGGTCATCCAAAGAAATCCGGAATACCGCATGGATGACCGACTCCTTTTGGAAACCGTTAACCTTGAAAAAGGAACGTTTCTTTCGGAAGGGAAGGAATATCCGCTGAACGACGCCTTCTTCCCTACCCTCTGTCAGGACGACCCGTATCGTTTGACAGCAGAGGAAGAAATCGTCATCGACGAGCTGACAGAGGCTTTTCAAAACAGTCTCAGGCTGAACAAACACGTCACTTTCCTTTACGAGAACGGAGGAATGTACTGTTGTTATAACGGCAACCTGCTGTATCACGGGTGTGTGCCGCTCAACGAGGACGGCAGTATGACGACGGTGGAGCTGTTCGGCGAAAAGCTCAGCGGCAAGGCGTACTTTGACGCCGCCGAGGAGATCGCGCGGCACGCGTACTTCGGTCAGAGTAAAAACATCAAGGGGCCGGACTTTATGTGGTACCTGTGGTGCGCGCCGCTCTCTCCCCTGTGCGGCAGGGTCATCAAGACCTTTGAACGCGCCTTTACCGACGATAAATCAGCGTGGAATGAAGAAAAAAACCCGTACTACCGCTACTACTATGAGGCTCAGGTGTGTGACAGAATCTTGACCGAATTTGGTCTGGGACTTCAGAACGCGCATATCATCAACGGTCATACGCCGGTCAGGACGGTCAAGGGTGAGCTGCCGATCCGCGCAGAGGGCAAGCTGATGGTGATCGACGGCGGATTCTGCGAAAAATATCACGACACTACCGGTATCGCAGGATACACGCTGATCTATAACTCGCACGGACTCAGGCTCAAGGCGCACCGACCGTTTGACAGCGTGGATGAAGCGCTGAGACGGAATCATGACATCGGCTCGGAATCGCAGATCGTCGAGACGGAACAGAAAAGAGTGATGGTCGCGGATACCGATATCGGGCAGAAGATCAAGGCGGATATCAAGGATCTCAGACAGCTTTTGTACCTATACAGAAGCGGGGATATCAGTATTCCGAAATCGTAGCATATATCACAGAAAACTCCCGTGACGCTTGTTGCCGCGGGAGTTGTTTTATGTCAGCAGAGTGTTTAAGAATAGTCGTCGTAGAGGAAGTCCGCCCAATAATACTGGCTCATGTACTCGTTTTGGTAAGCGTTGACAGCGCCGCCGTCGAGTTCTTTGAAACGGTAATAGTCGCAGTCGATCAGGCTGACGTTGACCGACATGCTGTTATAGCTTTTGTTCACGACCTTTTCACAGCCGATCTTCTTGAGACTTTTCATCATCGCGGAAAAAATCTTTTGCAGATATGCCTGCTGTTTGAGATCGTAAGGCTCGTCCTCAAACAGCGCGGCCGCGATCTCTTTGACGGTGCAGGAGCTGCCGTGGCGATGTACCAGATAGGCGAAAACCTCTTTGCTCTTGCTGCGCTCAAAATGGACCGGGGTGCCGTCGGGGGTGAAGACGTCGAAATTGCCGAAGCACTGGACGCGCAGGAGGGCGTCGTTCTTAGGAATGATCGGAAAACGAAGCTCCCGAAGCTCTTCTTCGAGCTTTTCTTTGGTGACGGGCTTCATGACATAGCCGCTGGCGCGCAGGCGCATGGCGTCGCCGGTGTACTCGTCGTAGCCGGTGACAAAAATGATGTTCATCTTGGGGTTGACCTCTTTGAGCATTTTAGCAAGCTCGACGCCGTTCATACCGCGCATGTGAATATCGAGGAACGCGATGTCACAGCCGTTTGCCTGTGCTTCCTCCAGGAGATCGGTCTGTTTGCGGAAGGCTTTCAGATCCGCGTCGGGGACGGCTTCTTCGATCGCTTCGGTCAACATTTCCAGAGCCAGAGGCTCGTCGTCTACTGCAAGTATTTTCATAGAGATCCCTTTCTTTATCATGATTTTTCATCGGTTTTTTTCGGAATACGGATGGTGGCGGCGGTACCCTCGCCGACGACGCTCTCAATGGTGATGTCGGCGTCGCACAGCTCTTTGAGACGCTGTTTGACATTTTCCATACCGACGTGAGAGCGTCCGTCATCCTCGATGGGCTTGGAGGTATCAAAACCGACGCCGTCGTCGAGGATGATGACCTTGTAGCAATCGGCTTCTTCGCGGGTGGCAATCGTCACGGTGCCGCCGTCCTCCTTCATGCCGACGCCGTGCTTGACGGCGTTCTCGACCAAGGGCTGTACCGACAGCTGGGGGATGAGGAAATCGGTCGCCTGTATATCATACTCGACGTTCAGCATATCGCCGAAACGCATTTGTTCAAGCATCAAATACTTCTTTAAATGCTCCAGCTCCCGGGTAAAGGGTACGGGGGCTTTTTGCTTTAGGGAGTTCATGTTGCCGCGCAGATAATCGGCAAAGTTGATGGTGGCTTTGCGCGCGGTCTTGGGGTCTTTGGTACACATCATCGCGATGGAGGTGAGAGAATTGTAGAGAAAATGGGGCTGGATCTGGGACACCATCAGCGAGACCTTTGCCTCGTACAACTCCTGTTGCACCTGCTGGTGGCGAAGGGTTTCGAGGTACTGGCGGTGCAGATCCATAATCAGAATCACGATCTGGCTGATAAGCGTCAGCACCATGGCGGTTTCATACAAGGGGACGTCGGTGAAATGGATAAACTCGTTGATCGCGTCGAGGAACAGACATGAGAGCACCGGCGCCATCGTAGCCAAAATAACAACGGCGTCACGCGCGGTCTCGATCTCGGTGATCGTACAAAAGGCGAGTATCAGCGAGCATACGCCGCCGAACAGGAGCATGAAGGGTTTGCCTGCGTACAGATCGCTTACGCCGGTGTAGTGAAGGATCAAAGCAACCGCCGTCAAGAGCGACGCGGCGACGATGATGATGTTGCCGATCAGCTTGTTGACCTTCTTTTTCAGGTTGACCTTGACGAAGATCAGGGACGACAGGATACAGATATGAGTTGTGATCGTCGAAAAAGCCATGCACTTGACGGGATCGTGGATCCACAGAGGCATATAGGAAGAAAGCGACTGGGTCAGGATGAAAATGCCGGCAAAAAAGCAAAGCATCGCAAAGGACAAATAGCGATATTCGATCCTGCCGAGAACCATCCCCGCGATGGGAAAGGAAAAGAGTCCGAAAAAGCAGAGCAGCAGACACATCAGGATAGCGGGGGCTTTGTGCTGAAACAACAGCTCATAGATCGTAGACTCGCTGCCGACATACATATCGTAGAAATCGCCGAGGTTCGCGCTGGAGAGCATATCGTAAGGATACATCAGGTACAGCTCCATCTCTGTACCGTCACCGACAAGATCGCCGGGGATGTAGCAAAGAGAATTGCCCGGGGTCTTCGAAAAAACGGTATCATCGGCACGGTAGTTGGTACCGATCACCTTGCCCGCGGACTTGAGCTTGAACCAGACGTTGTTGGCCGATACGACCAGCTCTTCGTGATCGTCGATCTCCCGCGACAGCTCGCCGCGGATGGTCATCTCGCGAAAATCTTCATGCGCCATCTTGTCGGACAGGGTGTTTCGCCAGTCGCCGCCCTCAAGGCTGTAACTGCCGTTGATAACCGCCCTGCGGCTGTCGACGTCCGTGCGCGTATTGACAGAGCCCGCGGTGAACAGGATGATCGCCGCAAAAACAACAACCAAAATCACAACGGAGATATAAGTCATCCGTCGGCTGTGTAAGATGTTCATCTGTATCATGCCTTTCTGAAAGAATAGCAAACGTTATTTCTGTTCCTATTATATATGGAGATCGTAAAAAACAAAAGGTTTTTTCGAAAAAATTCTTTTTTGTCCGTTTTTGTCCCTGTTTTGTCACAGTCGGTCTGCTATAGTGGAGTCACCATAAAGAAAACAGAAAAGGAGCGATAAAAATGAAAATTGATTTTTTGAAACCTATCGCTATCATTTTGGTCATCCTGTTCTGCGCGGCGGCTACCATCACCGGGTTTGCGGTATCGGCCGCGACGCACTCGAACGTTGCCTTCAGCCCCGCCGCGAAAACCAACTGTGTGGACGAAGGCTCGATGCCGGCGCTCAAGGACGGCGTTTGGCAGGCGGTGTATGAAGACGGCAGCTCGATGTACTTTTTCATCCGGGACAAGGATCACTCCTTCTCGCTTATCAACCCGGATAAGGGAATCGGTCTTCCGTCAACCTATGCGTATAATGACAAAATCGGTATGTACAAGCTGCAGGTCGCGTGCGCGGACAACGAAAAGGACTGGCGGGTGATTGACAACAATGGTTCGACCGCTGTTGTCAGCGACGAAAACAGAGAGCTTATCACCCTGCACTATGTTTCGGACGAAACCTTTGAAAGTTTCAACTTTTACAGCTATGAAGAGCTGCGCGAAATGGCGAAAGCATATTACGCGGCACAGCATGACAACGCGGATCGGCTTGTCGTGAGCGCAAAGCTTAACACCGACGGCAAAGGTCTGGTCGTGATCGCGGCTCAGCTGGACGGCGAACAGGTCGCAAGCTACAGCGTCAATATCCGTACCGGCATCGGAACCGACAACCTCGGCGAAACCGTCGATCTGAGCGCTTTTGCCGCTCAATCAACATGATGACTCCTTCATCTTTTTCATAAATTCTCCTAAATGGAAGCGCGGGTTAAAGCCCGCGTTTTCTGTTTTTCAAATTTGTTTAACTTTTTTTCAAAAAATATGATTTGTCCGTGTTTTTGTCACAGTGTTGTCATAGTCGGTGTGTTATAGTATAGACACAGTCAAGGGAGAAAGACATCGAAAATCAAAACCACCGCTTGACGATACTTCATCAATAATTTTATTTCAAATATGAGGAGGAAAACAAAATGACAAGAAACACAAGGAACAGCAGATTTGACAGAAGAGCAACCGAGAAGGCAAGAGCGATCACCAAATCCAAAGCGAAAAAACAGAACATCATCATCGCAACCGTTGCGATCGCGCTGGTCGCCGTTATCTCAGCAGGCTTCATCGTCTTCGGCGCGATGAACGCACAGCCCAAGGTCGCCAGCACCGCCCCGACCACCGTCAGCGCAAAGGCTGACAAGGCGGCACAGACCGCACAGAAGCCCGCTCAGACCGCAACCCAGGCGGCTGCTCAGAAATCTCAGAGCACTGCGGCTCAGCCCGCGGCAGCTCAGAAGTCGCAGACCTCTGCAGCTCAGCCCGCGACCGCAAAAGCCACCACCCAGAGCACCGCTCAGACCACCGCTCAGAAGAATACCCAGACAACCGCTCAGAAGGCTACCGAGGGGGAGTCTGAGGATAAGATCGAGAAGATCAACGGCGAGCGCGTCTACATTGACACCAAGCGCAAGGCTCCCGAAAAGACCGGTACCCCCGCTCACTACTACGCGAACGGCAAGACCTCTTACGGTTTTGACTGGGATTACAGCGCGGACAACAGCAACTTCACCGTTTCTTGCAACTACAACTTTGACAAGCAGCAGTATGATTTCACCTTCTACGGCACCAAGGCCGGTACCTCGCACGTCACCCTCTACTACTTTACTGCTGATAACGTCAAGGTTCCCGTCAGCCTGACGGTCACCGTGGACAGCAACCTCAATGTTTCTGTCGGCTAAGGCAGTTGGATATATAACGGCAGGACTCACAGGAGCCCTGCCGTTCCTTTATGCTTGCAATTTCGGGAATCGTCCTTTATACTGAAAAAGAAAGAGGGTGACGGGATGGTACGGGAGAAAAGCTATCGGTTCGAGGTTATATCGGACGTACACATCGACCTGGAGAACAACGGGAAAAAAATCTACTTTGTCTACGCGGAAAAGAACTTTCGTCGCGCGCTGGAAATCGCGAAAAAGAGAAACTGTGATTTTATCGTCAACGTAGGAGATTCGGTCACGAACGCGACAGGCGCGAAAGCGGAATGGCAGAGGTACCGTGAAATCATCAACGAGTCGGGTTATGGCGGCATGATCTTTGAAGCGATGGGCAATCATGAAACGAGGTTCGTAAAATACGGCGGCTGTACGATCGAGGAAGCCCACAGGGAGTTTATCGACGGTACGCGGCTCAAAGAAAAGCCCGTGAACAGAATCGCAGGCAAGACTTACTACGCATATACCGATCAAACTTTTGGGGACGCGTTTCTCTTTCTCTCGCTCGAAAACGGAGTAAGCACCAACGAGATCGACAATTTCACCGATGAACAGATGGACTGGGCAGAAGAACAGCTTGAGCGGTTCTATCATGAGGGACGGCGCGTTTTTCTCATCCAGCACGCGCCGATTGTTCGGTTCGGCGTCGGGGATGATATCATGGAGCCCGCGTATGGGGGCTCCATCAGGATGACGAGTCAAAACGGCAGCGCGTTTTTGAACAACCAACGGTTTTTACGGCTGGTAAAGCAATACAAGGATACGATATGGCTGTCGGGACATACGCATGTCGACCTCAGGGATGAGGTTAACTACAGTAATGAGAATGAAAACGCGTGTCACATGATTCATGTGCCGTCGGTCGCGGGCACAACGAGGCTGTCGCGTGATAAAAACGGAAAGCGTGTGCTGGACCGCAGCTTCTATGAGAACGCTTCGCAGGGATATATCGCGGAGGTTTTTGAGGATCGCGCGGTGTTTACGGGAATCAACATTTTTGATGACCGACTGTATCCGCAGTATCAGTATATCATCCGCAAATAGCGATCACCGCCCCGGTAACAGGACGGTGATCGTCTTTTTATGGTAAGGTTTTATGAGGTGAATTATCTTGCAAAGCCGCCGCGATTGCCGCCCATGTTGCCGCCCATGTTGCCGCCCATATCGCCGCCTTGCATACCGCCCATCATGCCGCCTCCCATCATCTGGTTGGTCAGCTGAGTGGTCTGGGTGCCGTTGACATAGACGGTGCCGCCGTTTAACTGGCCCTGTCCGTCGTAGTCGAACGGGGAGTTGGCGTTGACGCTCACGGTGCCGCCGTTGATATAAAGGTTGCCGTTGGAGTCGATACCGTCGGTGTCGCCCTGTCCCATGTTGACGGTGACTTCGCCGCCGTTAATCTCGATTGTTACGGAAACGGCGCTCGACTTTGAAGTGGCGTTGATACCGTCGTCGCTGGCGGAGATATTAACGGTACCGCCATTGATCTGGACAAAGGTTCCTTCGATGCCCTCCGCGGCAGAGATCGTCAGGCTGCCGCCGTCGAGCTGGGCAACCGTAGTTGCCTGGACGCCGTCGCTGTTGGCGGTGATATCAAAGGTACCGCCGCAGATATAGATATAACCGGTAGCGTTGTCTTCGTCGTTCTCGGCATGGAGTCCGTCTTTGCCGGATTTGATGGTGACGGCTCCGTCGGCTACCGCGATGCTCTCGTTTGCTTCAAGCGCGTCGGAAGAACAGGTGATGTTGATCGTGCCGCCGGTGATCTTGAGATCATCCTTGGAGCTGACGCCGTTGTCGGTGGAGTTGATGTTCAATGTGCCGAGACCGTTTAAAACCAAATCATCCTTGGAGAAGATGACGGCGTCGGTGTTGGTGGTTGAGTCGGCGGAGAAAGTGCCTGTCACGGTGAGGTTTGAGGTCGTGCCCTCGGCGGTGGTAACAAACACCTTATCGGCGTTCTTCACGTAGATTGCGGGAGATGAGCTGTTGTTGACAGTCACGCCGTTCAGAACCAGCTGAACCTTGTCGTCATCGCCTGCTTCAACAATAACAGAAGCTTCGGAGGCGGAACCGGAGATCACATAGACGCCTGCCGAGGTGATGGTAATATTGCTGTTATCGGAAAGATCATAATAGACAGCTTCGGAGAGGTCGGCTGTTTGGCGAAGATCGCGGTCGGAAAAGAGATCGGTCGCGTCGATCGCTCCGTTTGATGTAACGTTGGCGGTGGTGGTGACTTCGTCCGACTGGGTGAGCTTTGTTGCGGTGCTTGCCGCGGTTTCGGTCGTCTGCTGAGCGGATGCTTTTGCCGCCGTGGTCGCTTCGCCTGAAGCGCTTTGAGTACCGAGATCGGTTTGTGCCTTATTATTTCCGCTGCATGCCGCTAAGGACGCGGTCAGCATCATTGTCGCGAGTAAGATTACGAATAACTTTTTCATGGTGTACCTCCTTACAGGTGTTCCGCGCTATATATAATGTAATAGGTTCGCGGAGGGTGTTGTTTTTTGATTACGGCTATAGTTTAATCTGTCAATATGTTCTCTGTGTGACTACAATATGAAAAATATGTGAAAAAATTCACGGTTGAAACTGTCACAACCCCCAGCGGCTTCATAATGACCGCTTTTCAAGCAATCTGAAAATGCTCACAAAAAGTTCATAAATCAATCACGCAGATATCATATTGACGTCTTAAGATAGAGGCATACAAACAAAACCAACCGAAATATCCACAGAAAGGCGGCTGACAACATGACGTATCAAAAAGCGATCACCGGCGCGGAAAGTACAGCCGAACTGCTGGAACTCCGCAGAGAAAGAATCAGAAACCGCAGGCTGAGAAAAGCCTCGTGTATAGCGGGAGTCTCTTCCGCTGACGCGGAACAGAACGCGGTTATCATCGAATTTCCGACACCGGATTTTCCGAAGATCGCGTAACAACTTGCTAATTACCTTTTCATGCTTTTCATGAGTATTCCTTTCAATAACTCCTAAACGAAAACTCCTCCATCCGTCGGAGGAGCTTTTTCGTTGGTCAAAAACGATGATGACAAACGGCGAAGGGTATGGTACAATATGAACAGATCATTCATCGGGAGGTGCCGTATGAAATTCAGCCTTTATTATCCTGATGGTGCTGACAGGAGCTTTCAGAAGCTTTCTGACGAAGCGATCAACGATATGTCGCTTGACTTCATCCTTGACGCACTGACAGAAATACACACGGAAAAGCCGCTGCTCAGAGGGCTGATGACCCAGCTGACGTCCGACCCCGATGTCATCCGCTACCGCAGGGATATCTTTGAGGACTTTCTCAGATTTCCGCAGCTGAGAACAGCGATGTCGGAGCTGGTACACAAGCTGGCCGATCTGAGAGATCTGGAGCGCTTTCAGATGGACAGCGACGCGTCGGCGCTGTGGTCGCTGATAAACCGTCTCAGAGAAATCGACGACTATATCACCTGTATCACCATGATGAAGGATACGCTGACAGGGCTGGATATTACCTCGAGCGGTATGAAAAAGCTCAGACAGATCGTCACCGATATCGCCGAAGAAAGCGGGTTTGACGCACTGAAGGCGGATATCGACGAGATGATGAAGAAAGCACAGAGGATACAAAGCGTTACGATCGGGGTAAATCTGGACAAGTTCCTCAGGCCTGAATATGCGGGAATTGTATCGGTAAACGATACAAAGTTCACCGACTCGGGGCTGATGAGCCGCTTCAAGAGCTTCGCGGATAGCAGGGACGATCTGTATCACGGAGCAAATAAGGGCGAGAACCATCGCTTTCATCCCTCAAATCCATATAACATGAATCTGACGATGGGCAGCTATATGATGAGCGCCGCTACGAAAGAAGCGCACATCGAAACCAGCAACATCACCGGCAAAGATCCGCTGTCGGACGCGCTGAGAAAGCAGGTCACCGATATCATGCGCCGCACGGTCAGCGATATCAAGGCAACCATCAAAAAATATGTCAACGTCAACGGCTACTCGCTGATTAACCTGATGTCGGAGATCACGTTCTACAACCGCTTTGCGGAGCTGACGGACAGGATCACGGCGGCGGGGATGCCGATGTGCAAGCCCGAGATCCTGGCATATGAGTCGCGCGACTGTTCCTTTAAGGAGATCTACAATCTGAAACTGGCGATCAATAAAGTGGGCGGTGAAGATATCCATATCATTACCAATGACTTTGACTTTAACGACAGTCACCGAATCTACATCCTCACCGGCCCGAACCGCGGCGGTAAGACCATCTTTACGCAGGCGGTCGGTATCGCGATGATGATGGCGCAGTGGGGCGTGTATGTGCCCGCAAAAGAGGCGGCGATCAGCCCGTGCGACAATATCTTCACCCACTTCCCCGCCGACGAGAACGATACCGTCGACCTGGGGCGACTGGGCGAGGAAAGTCAAAGATTATCGAAAATCTTTGAGGTTGCGTCACGGCACAGCCTGCTGCTGCTCAACGAGAGCTTGGCGACCACCAGCGTCGCGGAGGGCGTGTTCATCGCAAAGGACGTAGTCAGGGCGATGCGGTATCTCGGTACAAGGGCGATCTTCAACACGCATATGCACGATCTCGCGACCTCGCTGGACGAGATCAACGACGAGATCGAGGGCGACAGCCGCGCGGAGAGCTTGATTACCGGCGTACATGACGGCGAACGCAGCTTTAAAGTATTTATCGCGCCGCCGCAGGGCGTCAGCTATGCCGCGGATATCGCGAAAAAGTACGGCGTGACCTTTGAACAGATGAAAAAGGAAATCGACAGCAAATAACCTTTGCGAAAAGTTATACTAAGTATCCATTAAACGCTTTAACAAATTTGTTAGCGAGAAATTTCGCATAACAAGGCGGAGGGCGCAGGCATACTTGAGGTGTTGTCCAAATCTTTGATTTGGCTAACAACACCCATGCAACAACACTCCAAGAGCGAAGCGATTGGCTTAGTGTCACTGCT
>CACWTM010000049.1:0-5651 GCA_902763855.1 uncultured Ruminococcus sp.
ACATCACCCAGGAGGACGGGGGTGTTCAGCGCTTCTTCGGCGTCGGTCAGCTTCTTGACGGTGTCTTCGTCGACGTATGCCTTCTGGTCGTCGCTCAGAGCGTCATAAGCGGCTCTTGCCGCCTCAACAGCTTCCTTGTCAGCGGAGGTGATCTTCTCGGGCAGGGCGTTGATGAGATTAGCAACGTTCTCTGCTTCTTTCTTGTCACCCAGAATCTTTACGACCGCGTTGGCGGCGGAGACAAGCTTCTTTAAGGTCTCGCTGTCGATCTTAGCCTTCTGGTTGTCGGTCAGCGCCTCGTACGCGATGCTCGCGTCGATAACGTCGTCGATGTCGTCATCGGTAATCTCGGTCGGCAGGGCGTTGATGGTCTCGGTAACCTGTGCGGCGGCGAGAGCGTCTTCCGCTTCGGTCAGCGCGGTGACGGTCTCGTCGTCTACCAGAGCCTTCTGGTCATCGGTCAGTGCGTCGTAAGCGGCTCTTGCGGCTTCTACGTCGTCCTTGTCGTCAACGGTGATCGTCTCGGGCAGCGCTTCGATCTGCTCGGTAACGGCTGCGGCTGCTTCGAGATCGGCAATTGCGGTCTCGGCGTCGGTCAGGGCGGTGACGGTATCTTCGTCTACCAGAGCCTTCTGATCGTCGGTCAGCGCGTCATAAGCGGCTCTTGCTGCTTCGACGTCGTCCTTGTCATCGAGGGTGATCTCCTCGGGCAGGTTGTTGATCTGCTCGGTGACTTCTGCGGCGGCTTCGAGATCGGCAATCGCGGTCTCGGCGTCGGTCAGCTTCTCTACGGTTTCGTCATCGACAAACGCCTTCTGGTCGTCGGTCAGTGCGTCGTAAGCGGCTCTTGCGGCTTCTACGTCGGTCTTGTCGTCGAGGGTGATCTCTTCGGGCAGGCTGCTGATCTGCTCGGCGACGTCGTCGGCTGCTGCCTTGTCTGCGGTCAGCTTTTCGATCGCTTCTTCCGCGTCGGTCAGATCGGGATAGTCCTCCGATCGCGCGTAACCGGGCGCGATACTCAGCGGGTACGAGGACTTCTTCTCAGACCAGAGGTTTGATTCTTCTTCCAGACGAGAGAGGACTTCTTTGGTCTCCTCTTTCTTCATATTCGTCACGACGGTGAACTCGTCGCCGCCTACTCTGTAGCACCTGCCGAAGTCGCCGACAGCTTTCTCAATACAGCGCGCGGCTGAAACGATCAGCTCGTCGCCCTCATCGTGCCCGTAGGTATCGTTGACCGCCTTTAAGCCGTTGATATCAAAGACAAAAACGGTGAAGTTATCGGGCAGCTTGTCGATCCGGCTGTATCGCTGCATGTCCTTGTTGTAGGCATAGCGGCTGTAGACGTCGCACAGCGCGTCTTTCATCAGCTGTTCGTCCGCCGCCATCTTGTAGAACTCGGCGTAGTTGATGAACATCAGCGCGACGCCGAACGTCATCGCGATATACGCCGTGCGGCACTCGCCGCCGAACGACTCCTGTAAGACAATGCCTGCCAGCAACAGTACAAACACGGAGATCAGCGCGGTGCGGTTGCGCTTGCGGTACGACAGGCTGAACATCAGGAACTCGATCGCCGTCAGGAGGATAATCGCCAGATAAACCGCCATGTACACGCCGTACAGCGTTCCGTGGGTATAGCGGTGGTTATCGTCAACCACGGTCATCCAGTCGTTGAAGCAGGCGATGAGCTGGAACACGGCGTTACCGCCGAGCAACGCCAGCATCACGTTGAACAGGCTGTTGCGCAGCTTCATCTGGGCTACGATCGCTAAGCCCGTCAACGGCGTGAGAATATAATCAAGGCATTTGATCCCCTTGAGCAGCCAGACGGGAACCTCCGCGTTGCCGCTGAGACGGACGCCGATCCACTCCGCAAAGGCTGACACCGCGATGATCGCGTATGTCAGATAGAACAGCCGCTTGTCATGCTTGGGGATCCAGCTGTTCTCGTGTACCAAAATACAAAGAATGGCAAGCGCCATCCAACAAAGAATGATTAAGACTGTATAATAGCTTACCAAACCGCGACCCTCCTTTCGCTTGACATACAGAGGCGGGTTTTTAAAATCAAGGTTTCTGTTTATATTTTCTCTGATTATGATCTATTACGGTAGTTTATATTATCGCTTATTATCTGTGATTTTGCAAGAGACTGTTCCACCTTGTCACCCCCATCATCAAAAAACAAGGCTTGCGTTTATCGCCGAAAACAGGTAAACTATAGTCAAGTAACACAACACACATGAAATCGGGTGTTAGATGTGAGTATGCTTTTTGCGGAAACCCTGAAAAAGCTGAGGACCGACAGAGGGCTGTCTCAGCGCGAGCTGGCGGAGCGGGTGTATGTAACCCGCACCTCGGTCAACCGCTGGGAAAACGGCAGCCGGCTGCCCGACGCCGCGATGATCCTGAGACTGGCAGAGGCGCTGGGCGTGGATATCAACCTCCTCTTTAACGCCGCGGCTGAGAGCGACGAGACGCCCAACGTCGTCATGCTGGACGACAACAAGATCATCCTGACCGGCGGTCTGCCGATTCTGGAGGAGGTCTTGCCGCACGCCACGGTAACCGGCTTTACCAGGCCTGCGGACTTGATCGAATACGCCAAGGTCAACCGTATCGCGCTGGCGTTCCTGGATATCGAGATCGGGCGGTTCAGCGGGCTGAACATCTGCCGCGAGCTGCTGAGGATCAACCCCCGCGCCAACGTGGTGTTCCTGACGGCGTATCCGTCGTATGCCTTTGACGCGTGGGACACCGGCGCGTGCGGCTTTATGCTCAAGCCCATCACCGCCGAGGGCGTTCGAAATCAGCTCAAAAAGCTGAGATTTCCGTTTTCGGCGGAAGGAGCTGACATATGATCGGAACGACAGCGCTCATCGGATACTGTGCGGCAAGCGCGATGCTGGTCTTGATGCTGATGGGACTTGCCTACGCGATCGTTATGCCTACGCCCGACCGATGGAGCAAAAACTATTTCATCATCTTCTTTTCGCTTTTGACGGCGTGTGTGAGCGCAACCTTTATCTCTGCGATCCTCTACGGAAAACCGGACGCCGTGGACGCCGAAAGGATCTCATGCTATATTGAAGCTTTGCTCTTATCCAGCTTGATGCCCATGCCGACGATCCTTCTGCTGCACAGCTGCAAAGAAAAGCTCACCAACAGTGTGCTGCTGCGTGTGGTATTGATCCTGTGGATCATCTATTTTCTCTCGCTGGAGATCGGGCAATTCACGGGTATCTTCTACTTCATCACCGATGAAAACATCTTCTTCCGCACCCAATGGTTCCCGATGTTGATCATCCCGCTGGCGATCATCATGCTCCTGAATATAGCGGGTTTGATCCGCAGACGCAAAAAACTATCCATGCGGTATTTTATCGCTTTTCTCATCTATTTGCTGCCGATGGCAGCCTTCATCATCGTCCACGCGTTCATCGACATTGAGCTGACGCTTTTCTTAGGCGTCGGTATCTGTGCGCTGTCGATGTACTCTCTTATTATCTCTGATCATATCGTCCAAAATTTTCGTCAGCAGCGCGAGATCGCCGAAAAAGAGCGTGAGATCGCCCACCGGCGCGCGGAGGTCATGGTGCTGCAAATGCGCCCGCACTTCATCTACAACACGATGATGAGCATCTACTACCTGTGCAAGCAGGACGCCGACAAGGCTCAGCAGGTCACGCTGGACTTCACCACCTATCTGCGCAAGAACTTCACCGCGATCGCCGGCGAGGATCTTGTACCGTTCAAGGATGAGCTGGAACACACACGCGCGTATCTCGCCGTAGAACAGGCGCAGCATGAGGACATGCTCTATGTCGAATACGACACGCCGCACACGGACTTCAGCGTGCCGCCCCTGACCCTGCAGCCCCTTGTGGAAAACGCCGTCAAGCACAGTTTGGATCCCAACGGCGATCCCCTGCGTATCTATGTCAAAACACAGCTGGCGGATAAGGGCAACGAGATCATCGTAGAGAACGACGGTCTTGACTATCAGCCCTCTGACGACAACGAACCGCATATCGCCCTCTCGAACATCAAACAACGGCTTGAGATGATATGCAAGGGCGAAATGACGATCATCCCCCGCGAAGGCGGAGGCACAATCGTAACAGTGATGATCCCCCGTACATAGCGGTATATTTTTGTAGCTTTTTTCTACAAACTATGGTACAATTGAAAAAAAACAAACGGAGATGGAATTATGACAATTTTCTTATTCGTCGGAATCATCGCGCTGGTATGCTTCCTGGGCTTTTTCAACGAAAAGGTCACCAAGCTGACCTACGAGATCGCTCTGATGCTTTTCGCAATTGTGATCGGGATACTGATTATCCTCGCGACCACGGTATTCAAAGGCGCCGATGTTCTTGAACAAGCGCAGATGATGGATATCGAAGACTTTTTGCTCAAAGGCGTTCTGTGCTTTATGCTCTTCGCGGGCTCGTTCCGCATGGCGTTATCGGACTTCAAAAAAATGGCGCGTCAGATCACGGTGCTCGCCTTTGTCTGTACGCTGCTGGGGTCGATCTTCTACGGGCTGCTGTTCTACGGCGCGGCTCTCTTGCTGGGTGCAAACCTCTCGCTGCCGGTCTGCCTGATGTTCGGCAGTATCGTTGCCCCGACCGATCCGATCGCCGCAACGGGAATCCTGAGCAAATTCGGCTTGCCGAAAAATATCTCCTTCCTCATCCAGGGCGAATCGCTGTTCAACGACGGCGTGGGCGTCGCGCTGTTTGTCTTCTTCTCCAGCATGGTGACCTCTTCCGAATCAGGCAGCTTTTTCGGCGTCATGCTCAAAGAGGTCTTTGGCGCTGTCGCGGTCGGCATAGCGGTTACGGTAGTGTGCTTCTTGATGTTCCGCTACTCAAAGAACAAAATGCTTCGCATTTTCATCAGCCTGCTCGCTGTTTCGCTCTCTTACGCGATCTGTGAGAAATGCCACTTTTCGGGCGCGATCGCTTCGGTTATCTGCGGTATTCTCTTCTCTGCCCTGCGCTCACGCTTTTCTAAAGAAGATGCTAAAGAAGCCGAGAGCTTTGACGACTTTTGGGAAACGGTGGATTCTCTGTTCAATTCTTTCCTCTACGTCATGCTGGGCTTATCGTTCGTCCGCGTTTTGCAGATGGAGGACGTCATCCTTCTGTCGCTCGTCGCGATCACCGCGAACTTTATCGCAAGGGTAGGCAGTCTGTCGATATCTTCTCTGATTATGGGCAAGATTCCCGACAACTACAACCGACTCAACTTTATCAAGCTGTTCACGTGGGGCGGCCTGCGAGGCGGTCTTTCCGTTGCGCTTGCCATGAGTACGAAAAGCATGGTGTCATCTGACGTCTACTACATCATTCTCGGCGGCACCTACGCGATCGTATTCTTCACAACGGTCGTGCAGGGCTTGACGCTCAAACCCGTCTATAACAGAATCAGCCGATCCATGCAAAAAAGCACTTGACCGCAACAACGCTTTGAGCGACTGTAGATATCAAAAGAATAACCGCGACAGACAGCTCCGGGCTGTTTGATCCGAAACAAACTCAGGGGGCTGTCGCATTAAGAAACGCGATAGCCCCTTTTAGTGTCATTCTGAGCTTGTCGAAGAATCTTACAGTGCAATCTATCCAACTTCATTACACCTT
>CACWTM010000049.1:5670-19325 GCA_902763855.1 uncultured Ruminococcus sp.
ACTTCATTACACCTTTCATGTGTAATCTAACGGAAAAGTATGCACTTTCAGATTCTTCACTGACGTTCAGAATGACATTTTTTGTTTTGCGACAGCCCCCTTTCGGTTAACGTTTATATCAAATCATAAATCGGACGAGCTTTGCAATATCATTCACAAAGCTGCTTTTCTTATACTAAGTATCCATTAAACGCAATAAATGTTAAAGTGTTTTAATGATACTTAGTATAAAACACCGGTCGGATCACCGCGGGATATCTGAAAACACTTAATCATCAAACCAGTTGTTCGGTGTCTTCATAAAGGTACTGAATCCGGCGAAACGGTTATCTACCTCAAACGCTTTCTTCTTGTCCAAAGGATCGTCGGAATCGGGCAATGATGTCCTAATGACATCTTCTGTTTCAAACGCTGTAATTTTCAGATTTTCTCGCACATATACAGGTTTCATTTAACATTCTCCTTCAAATAGCTGCGGAACGCTCCGCATCAGGGCTGAAAGATTTCCCGACCCCATCCGTCAGAATCGGTCGGCATGGACGTAGGCGCTTGAGTGGGCGCTTGCGTAGGCGCTTCTGTAGGAAGCACGCCGATCGTGTAGGGCGTGTCCATACGCACTATCCATCGCTGGATGTAGGTAACATCCAAAGATTCGATTTCACCGTTGCCGTCAACGTCGGCGGCTCCTGCCGAAAAGTCACCGCTGAGCGGTAATCCGGCAAGCTTTTGCTGAACAAAGGTCGCGTCCGTAATCGTCACTTTACCGTCACCGTCAGCGTCTCCGAGTATCACTGCCGCTGAGGCGGCAATCACGCCCACGAGCGTTAATACAACAACGAAGCTCAGTACCGCCGTGATTATGCGCAGCCTAAAGATCATTGAACTTCACCTCGGCGTTATCTCTGTCTTCCCGATCCTTCGCACCGGAATCGGACTGCGTAGCTTCAGGCTCACGATCCTTTTGGTCTTGTTCACCGTCAGATCGGCTGACAGCGCTCTGTTCGGTATCAGCCCGCGACGGTGTCGCGCCGCCGCTGCCTTGTGCGGAAGAGCCGGAGACAACCGACTGCTGATCGGAGTCTTCTGCCTTCTGTTCAACACTGCCGCTGTCTTGACGATCCGATTCGGCGCTTTTCTGTTCGGCGCCTTCCTCGGTTTTCTGTCCGCTCACGGTCTCGGTCGCGGATACGGTTTCCGTCGTCTTGGCAGAAGACTGCTTTACACTGCTTTGAGACAGAATGTCAATAAGTAATCAGCACTTTTCACAGAAAGAGCTTCTGCGTGATACAAATCAACGATGTCGGCATTTTTTGATAAAGAATCAGGGAGACAATTTATACAAACCGTCTCCCTTTTGCAGCATATTTACATGGGCTTTCCGATCTCCTCGGGCGCTTTCATCTCAAGGTCATACCGCTGAATCCACGTCGCGTCGATAACACCGATCTCTCCGTCTTGATCGACGTCGCAAGCCGTCAGCGCCGGCTCTTCCAAAGCGAGCATGTTGGCGCTGTAACGCTGAATCCATGTCGCGTCGGTGATATCAACAACGCCGTCCTGATTTGCGTCACCGCGCTTTTGCGGTGCGGAGACAACCGGATAATCGGCGATATTGAACCGCAGGATGTAGTCGAGTGGTTTGTACTGTGCGTTTTCATGCGTTTTTCTGCACAAGCCGCAGTTGCCGACCAGAGCGTAGTCTATATTCTGTTCAAATTCGATCGTATCAAGGTGATTCCAGTCTTTGTCAAAAACGACGACATACCTTGTTTCCATCTCTGTTTCTTCAAGATAATAGCCGTTCGAAACAGCATGGCCGCGGGTGTAGGCAGAGTGCTCCACGATCGGCTCGGCGCTCTTGGTAACGTCCTCACTCGCGATCAGCTCGCCGCTTTTTGCGTAGGTATCCGCATAGTAGGTCTCCTTACCGGACACTTTATCTCTTATGCTGTGCAGCAAGGTGATGTTGCCGTGATCTTCAAACGCAGCATGATAAGAACCGGTGAAGGTGATCTGGGTAATAGCCCGATCCTGCGCGTCATAGAGCGTCAGGTATTTTGCGCCGTCAACATAACGCTCCGCGGCGTAAGTCTCATCATCAATCGGGATATACTCGCGATAATTCATCAGAGGCTCGCTGACCTTAGGCTCGGTTTCGAAATCCAACGTCAGCGCGGCTGTATTTTCGCTGTAATCCCGCAGCATGCCGCAGATCCCGTTCAGGTGAGGGATAAAATTCGTAGCTTCCGCCTTAGCCCCGTAGCCGGCAAAGAAATCGTTGTCAAGCGTATACAGATCGCTGAGAATGTGACCGGTACGGTCGATCTTGATATAGTAATTCGTCTTAGAGGTATTGAAGGTCAGCGCAAGGTTGCCGTCAAAGAGATTGACGACCTGAATGTGATGCACATAGTTTTGCTCTATCGCATAGCCGGGGACGTCAAACTTTACGCTGTAGACCTCTTCCCCGTTGAGATTATATTCGGTCAGCTCAAAATGCTTGTTCGGATTGCCGACCGGGGCGCGAAGGATGCCGTAGGTGTTTTCGCGCATCTCAAAAAGATTTGACCGCACCATGTCCATTTCATAGCCGACAACCTCACAAATCTCTGTCATCGGCAGAAAATCAGCCGTCGTTACCGTCTGTTGGTATTCCTGCACCGGCTGTTGATAGTTTCCGAAAAACAATCCCTGCGGCACCACAAGGGTATAGTCCGTTTCGGGCTGTACAGACGGAGAGGTGTTCTGATAACTCAGGTTGAACTCACGCGCGTCTGCGGCAGCGGTGACGGACAGCGTCAGCTTTGTGCCGTCCGCCGACAAGAGATACGGGGAATACTGCGCCATTTCTTCTCTTGTTTGGAACTCGCGCAGAGACAGTCCGGCGTCGGCTCTGAGCGTCATCTTTGCGTCGAAACGAAGATCATCGGCTTCCAGCTCAAAATTCACCTTCGGCTCGGGAACGGGCTCGTCGCCGAAGCTGACCTTGAACGAGGGCTGATCGCCCGTGACAAAATCGGTGATACTGATCCCCGTGTAGCGTCCGTTATAGACGTTGCCGTCCGAGAGGCCGCTGTTCGGCGAGGTGACAGGCGTAAGCGCGTCTCCCTCGCGGTAAAAGAAGTCGTACATAGACCAATCGGAAGGATTCTCCAACTCAAGCTTCACGTTATGAATCAGGTTATCGCGCGCCATGCCATTTGTATTGAGATAAGTAACCTTCTGTAAATCATCGTCAAATGCGCCCTTCGCGTTGACATGAAACACACGGAAGCCGGGGCGGTAGTTTGTGTGCTCCGCGAACATAGACGCGCTGGCGCCCTTGCCCGAATCGTATTCTACCAGAAAGTATTCGTCCAAAAAGCCGTTGGAACGGTCGATCTCAGGCGCGATCACCGCAATCTTTTTTCCGCCGTCAGGGGTTTCGATCGGCGAAAGCGATATGGTCATATCGCCCGAGGCTTTGTCGGCGTAGACGATGTTGTCATCGTTCAGCCAGCCGTAGCTCCACTTGGTAAAGCCGTTATGATCGCCCTGATTCTGCGACATTTCATCATAGGTCATGATCGTTTCAGGATGGCCGTCGTTGTACGAATAATAATCCTGCGCGCCGAGGATATGACCGAACTCATGCCTAAAGGTTGATGCGTTATCTTTGAGCATCGTATAGGTGCTGACCTTTTTTTCGCCGATCTCGACATCACCGTCAAAGCTGACATGAGGCCACCATGTCGTACCCCACTCCCCTTCGGGCCCCGCAAAACTGAAGCAGACGATATCCAAATGACCGTCGCCGTCGCTGTCATACTTATCGAGGTCGATATCTGTTTCCGGCGCGCTGAGCACCTCGCTTATCAGATCGTCGACGGTGTACTCGGCGTCGTTATATTCGGCGCGGTTGTGCACAGCGTCATAGGAATAGACCTTATCACAATGAAGATGAAGCTGTCCGTAGGAAGACGTCTCATAATAACCGTTCACGCTCCCGTCCGATCCGTCAAAATAGGACAAGAGCGTTTCTTCGCCGGTGGCGGGATAATCCTCGCCGTCAACGGGATAATCCTGAAATCCCAGGCGCACCAACAGCACGTTGAGATCACCCTTTGTCGGGGTACGCGAATAGAGGGTATAGCTTTTTCCGTCCTTTGTAACGGTGTTGGCGCCGGACGGCAGAACAGTCGCTATGCTGACCAGTGTCAAAACCGCAAGTGTTACAGAGATTGATTTTAGAAAATGTTTCATCATCGGCTCCTTAAAATGATAAAAGTCAGTTTACTGATAGATCAGGTGTAGAAATGATATTCATGGCGACAGCCCGCGTTTGGAGCGTTACGCGCTCGACTTTCAGACAGGGGATTTCAGAAAACAGCTTTTTCATAAACGACCTCCCGCAGCAGAAATATCATACGGCTTTCGGCGCTCTATGCGGAAATTATACACCACGGTTTTTCGTGATGTCAAGCGTCGGTCAAAGTTTCTCTCTCCGGTTTTTGCAATCCTTTGCCGCACAAGAAAAACCATCGTCATTCAAAATAAAAACACCGCCGAAAACGCACTTTCAGCGGTGTTGTCCGATGCAATTATTCCGTTTGTCAGCCGGTGCTGCGCGTTTCGCCGACATGCGAGCCCTTATAACTCATCTGCGCCAGATACCACTGCACCGCGGTAGCGTCCATAACGGTGACCTTATCGTCGAAATCGACGTCAGCCGCAAACTGCTCTGTTTCGGTCAGGGTAATCATCTTCGCCTCGTAGCGCTGGATCAGGGTCGCGTCGTCGATCTCAACCTCTTCGTTGAGGTTGGTATCGCCGACCAGTACGTCGACCGCAGGCTCGGGGTTGTAGACGACCGCGATGCCCGATGCGCCGATATGACCGCTGATTGTGGTTGCGGTAACCGTCCAGGTGTTGCCGGTGATCTCATCGGTGTAGGTCCCTGCGGGTACTCTGCCGCCATCGTTCTTGACGGTCACGTCGACGTCGGCGCTTCTCTGAGACACCAGCACCGCGCCCTTGTCGCGCCATACGACATAACAGCCCGAATCAGTCGAAAAGCTCTCGCCGGTGCCGACCATCGCGTTGTGGAAATGGTTGACCGCCGCGACTTCTTTAGAGGTAAAGTGCGTGCTGCCCTTAACGCCGTAGTAAATGGACTGGTGGTCGGTTTTCGGCGGACGGGACAGATACAACGCCTGCGCGTCGGCTCTCGCGCCGAGGATCGCGTAGGTCTTGTCGATAACGCTCTGATCCATCGTCTTGGTCTCGCCTCCGTCGTTTGCGAACGTATCGTGGCTCTCCGCCCAGTAGACGAGCTTATCGGAGGTGATCCCGTGCATATTCCAGTAGCCGGCGTTTCTGACTCTGGAGCCGTTCTTGACGTAGCCTCTGAAGGATGTGCTGTACTTATCGTCGGTCACGTTGATGTACTGAGCGTACTCCTGCATCAGCGCGTCATTGACCGAATCGGCGCTTGAACCCGCGGGAGCGTCTAAAATCTCGCCGTACTGGTAGATATCAAACTCCGCCATCCTCGACCAGAACGCGCAGTTCTCCGAGGGAAGTCCGATGTGCTTCGCGGCGTCCCAACGAATACCGTCAACGCCTGCGTCGATCAGCTTTTGCACCATCGCCGCCGCCATATCCTGAATCGCCGTATTCTCGGTATTCAGGTCAGGCATACCGATATTTTTGTAGATGACGTCGGTACGAACGTTGTAGTTCGTGCACTCGCCTTTGTTATGGAAATAGGTAGATTTATTGGTTTTGAAGATATTCTCGACGCTCGATGAAATATTGCCGTACTTATCGCCCGCGACATGGTTTGCGACTACATCAACGATAATCTTGACGCCGTACTTGTCAGCCTCGGTGCAAAGACTCTTCAAGTCATCATAGGAGCCGATCTCGTTGCCGAGGGTAAAGCCGTTCGGCTGGTACAGCCAATACCAGTTATTACTACCGTTATGCGTCTGCAAAGGCGAGGTCTGCACGCTGGTGAAGCCCGCCGCGGCGATGTTGGGCAGCTCCGCCTTGATCTGCGCGAGCGTCCAGTTGAAGCACTGCAGGATGTTGCCGTCTTTGCAGGTCTTTCCGAGTCCGTAATTAACAGGGGTATCCGCCGCGGATGCGGAGATTCCCGCCGAAACCACGCAGGTCAGAACCATACAGAATACCAAAATCAGGCTGACGAATCTTTTTCTCATACAACTCACCTTTTTCTGTTAATTTATGATACCAAAATAATACCAAGCTACGCGTTGAAAGTCAACAGAAGCATCATGGTTTTTCGCGCTGTCAGCTTAACGCGGAGCGCTTGCGGTTATGCCGGATCAGCATGACAAGATAGATCACGAACAGCGCCGCCGCAACTCCCGCTCCGACGGGATAAGCGATCGCAGCGGACAGACGCAAGCCCTCCTGTGCCGTCAGGATATAGGTAACGCTGACGGCGGTCATAAAGGTCGCAGGCAGCGCCGTAATCAGCGAGCCAAAGCGGTATTTTCCCTCTTTAATCAGATAGGCGGTGGACACCCACAGCGCGATCATCGCGAGGGTTTGGTTGCTCCACGAGAAATAGCGCCAGATAATCTGGAAACCGTTGTCGTCGGCAATTGCGAACCATGTCAGCAGTCCGCCGATCACAAGCAGAGGGATCGTAATCAAAAGGCGGTTTTTGATCTTCTTCTGATCGAGACGGAAGGTCTCGGCGAGGATCAGCCGCGCGCTACGGAAGGCGGTATCGCCGGAGGTGATGGGACAGACGATAACGCCCGCTACCGCCAGAACACCGCCGAAAACGCCGAGCAAGCCGGTGGATATCTCATAAACGACGTTGGACGCGCCGTCCAGCAGCGCTTCACCGAGCATGTCGGTCGCGCCGTAAAACGCAACGCCTGCCGCAGCCCACACCAGAGCGATCACTGCCTCGCAGATCATCGCGCCGTAAAAGACGGCTCTGCCCTCTTTTTCGGAGCGGATGCACTTGGCGATCATCGGAGACTGGGTCGCGTGAAAGCCCGATACCGCGCCGCAGGCAACGGTGATGAACATATACGGCCAGACGGGAGTACCATCGGGATAGAAGTTTTGCAGCGTTATCTCGGGGATGTGATATTCACCGCCCGAGAAAAGAATACCGCCGATAACGGCGACCGCCATCACGAGTAGCAGAACGCCGAAAACAGGATAGAGCTTGCCGATCAGCTTGTCGATCGGCAGAAGAGTCGCCAGCAAATAGTAGACGAGAATCACAACCTCCCAAAAGGTGCCGTTCATCCAGTCGGGCGTCAAAGCGTCCAGCAAGCCCGCAGGGCTGGTGACAAATACCGTTCCGCACAGGATCAGCAGTACAACCGAAAACACACGCATGATCCACTTAGCGGCCTTGCCCAGATATGTACCGGAAAGCTCCGCGATCGAAGCTCCCCCATGGCGCGAGCTAATCATGCCGGACATATAGTCATGTACCGCGCCGCCGAGGATCGAACCGAACACGATCCACAAGAAAACGACAGGTCCGAATACCGCGCCCATCAGCGCTCCGAAGATGGGGCCTGTTCCGGCGATGTTCAGAAGCTGTATCAAAAACGACTTCCACGGCTTCATCGGCACACAGTCAACGCCGTCGTTGATAGCGATCGCGGGCGTTTCTCTGTCGTCGGGCGAGAAAACTTTTTCCGCAATTCTGCTGTAGACAACATAGCCCACCACCAGCACAAGAAACGAAACAAGCAGCGATATCATAGATAATCCTCCCGATCCAAACAAAATTCCGATTTTATTATATCACTCTCTCCGAAAAAAGAAAAGTCTTTTGACTGAAAATTTGTGCGAGATGAACGAATTTTCAAAGGGATTTATGAGCAATAATCTTCCAAACGGGATTTTAATTCTTTTAAAGAATCAATTTCGATTCCTTCCTCAATACGGCTGCGATCGGATTTCGGCAGCGAGGAGACCGCCGTATCGGTTTTGAGATACAACTCCCCGTGCCGAAATACCGCTACCCTGCCGTCCTGTACACCGATGCGGAACTCTGTTTGCTGCTCCTCACGCTCCGATTGCGTGACCGGCGCCGAGGGCGCGGACGTCTGCTGTGCCAGCGTTGTCATCAGTACCAAATACGCGACAAGAACCAGCCCCGTCACCACAATCAACTTCTTCATAACAGTCACCTCAACCTTATTCTTCGCCTCTCTTTTATCTAATATTCATATTTTTGGATTAAGTTACGGGGGAAAAATCTCTGTTATTTTAGAAAAAGATATTTATTTTTTCGGTAAAAAGTGGTATAATTGCAATATATATTGTATTATCCAAGGATCATACAACGAAACATTCAGAAGCGGATAAAACGGAAAAACAGCGTTTTGACGCTTCGTACCAATTCTCAGTTCATCTTTCAGGATGATCAGGAGGCATAACATGAGAAAAACCGATATCAGTAAATATACTGACAAAATCGACGTCAGCCCGAAAAAGCAGAGCGGTGCAAAAGGCTTTTTCTCCTTGATCGGAAGAATCCTTTTGACGGTGCTGCTGGTGCTGGCTGTTGCCGGAATCATTGTCGGCATTTCGCTGGGCATCTATGTGCTGAAAATCGCTAACGAGCCCACCGGTATTGACCTGAACGCCCGTTCGCTGAACCTGAGCTCGTTCATCTATGTCGAGAACTCCGACTCCGGTGAATTTGAAGAGTATCAAACGCTGTACGGCACCGAGAACCGCATCTGGGTCGACCTCGCCGACATGCCCAAAGCCATGCCCCAGGCGATTGTCGCCATCGAGGACAAGCGTTTCTATGAGCATAACGGCGTCGACTGGTACCGTACCGGCTCGGCAATCCTGTCGCTGGTAACCGGCAAGGACAATTACGGCGGCTCTACCCTGACCCAGCAGCTCATCAAAAACATCACCGACGACAGCGAGGTCTCCCTCACCCGTAAGCTCAGAGAGATCTTCCGCGCGCTGAATATCGAGCGCGAATACAGCAAGGACGATATCATCGAAGCGTATCTCAACGTTGTTAACTTCGGCAACAACTGCCAGGGCGTTGAATCCGCGTCTGAGCTGTACTTCAACAAGCCGATCGGTGAGTGTTCCATCGCTGAATGTGCCGCGATCGCGGGTATCACCCAGAACCCCTCGCGCTGGAATCCGCTGCTCTACCCCGAAAACAACAAGGAACGCCGCGAGACCGTCCTCGACCAGATGTATGACCAGAACATGATTACCAAGGAAGAGTACGATAACGCGATGAAAGAATCCGCCGACATGACCTTTGTCGGTCGGGGAAACGACGACAGCGAAGAAGAGGATGACGACAATACCGTCGCCGTCCAGAACTGGTACATCGACCAGATGTACTGGGATCTCTGCCGCGACCTTGCCAAGTACTATGACATCAGCGAAGACGCCGCTTCCCTCAAGCTCTACACCGAGGGTCTGAAAATCTACTGTGCGATGGACACCAAAGCGCAGGAGATGATCGAAGAGGAGGCGCTCAAGTCCAACGCAGAATATGACTATGACCTGCAGACGGCGATGACGATGGTCGGTTACGACGGACGCGTGATCGCGACGGTGGGTTCCTCCAAGGAAAAAGAAGGCAACCTCGACTGGGACCGCGCTTCTCACTCCGTATTGCAGCCCGGTTCCTCGATCAAGGCGATCATCCCCTATCCGATGGCGATCGAAGAGGGCACCTACAACTACTCCTCCCTCACCAAGGACCAACCGATCGAAAAGTACAAGCTCGATTACTGGGGCAACTGGCAGGCGGGTCCTCCGAACTCCTATGAGGGCTACAACCAGTACATGACCGTTCCCGAGGCGCTGTCATGGTCTTCGAACGCCTGTGCCGTTCAAACGATGGAGCTCATCGGTACCGAAAAAGCCTTTGACCACGCCACCAACGAGCTCGGCTTCAAGAACCTCAACGAATCGGATAAAAACAACGTCGGTTCGCTCTCTTTGGGCGGTATGGAAGGCGGCGTTACGGTTCGCGAGATGGCAGCCGCGATGGAGTACATCGGCAACGGCGGTCTCTACTATGAGCCCTACACCTACTACTACGTCACCGACCAGAATGACACCATCATCCTCGACAACCGCAACAACAATCCCATCGAGGCGTATACGCCAGAAACGGCTTACAAGATGAACCGTCTCCTGAAATATAACGTTACTACCTCTACTCACACCGCGTCCCATTACGCTCAGATTCAGGGATGGGACATCGCCGGCAAAACCGGTACTACGGACTATGACCGCGACCTGTGGTTTGTCGGTGCTTCTCCCTACTGCACGCTCGCATGCTGGATGGGTTATGACCAGCCTGATTCCGTCAACTTCTACGGTCTGTCAACGATCGTTTGGCAAAAGGTCATGGCAAATTACCTCAAGGACAAGACCTACAAAGAGTTCACCATGCCCGATACCATCATTCCGGCAACCTACTGCAAAGGCTCGGGTCTTCTGGCGGCATCCTACTGCAGCGATACCGCAACCGGCTACTATACGGCAAACGACATGCCGGCATACTGCAGCGGCATCCATACCGCGGGCGGTCTCAGCGGCAGCTCCGGTGCCTACGATCCCTCCGCCCCGTACGAAAGCTATGAAACCTACGCGGGCGACGGCAACGATTACAGCAGCTCAAGCGGCGCGGCGCCCGGTACAAGCTCAGGCGCAGAATCCGGCGGCGCAGAATCCGGCGGCGCAGAATCCGGCGGTGCTGAATCCGGCGGCGCTGAATCCGGCGGCGCAGAATCCGGCGGCGGTTCTGCCTCCGGCGGCGAGGGCGGCGGTGATGGCGGCGAAGGCGGCGGCGAAGCCAATGCAGAATAAGCCTGTTAACGCAGCTTCATCTATACACTATCTTCAACAGTGAAACTACTCTAAAGGAGAAACAGATATGATTTCAGTTGCTATCATGGGTCACGGTGTTGTCGGCGGCGGCGTTGCCGAGATACTGTACACCCATAAACAAAAGCTCTTTGCCGCCATCGGCGAAGAAATTGACGTCAAGCATATCCTTGATTTAAGAGAATTTCCCGACTCTCCGTACGCGGAGCGTTTTACCAAGGATTTCAACGTCATCGCGGACGATATCGAGGTTCGCGTTGTTGTCGAAACAATGGGCGGCTTACATCCCGCCTATGAGTTCGTCAAAGAGTGTTTGAGCAGAGGCAAGAGCGTTGTCACCTCCAACAAGGAGCTTGTCGCGGCGTACGGCGCAGAGCTGCTGGCGATCGCTTCCGAACAGAACGCCAACTTCCTCTTTGAAGCCTCTGTCGGCGGCGGTATCCCGATCATCCGCCCGATCAACCAGTGTCTGGTCGCGAACAACGTCAGCGAGATTGCGGGTATCCTCAACGGCACCACCAACTTCATCCTGACAAAGATGATCCATGAGGGCATGGGCTTTGAAGAGGCCTTGAAGCTTGCGCAGGAGCTCGGCTACGCGGAACGCAATCCCGAGGCGGACGTCGAAGGCCACGACGCATGCAGAAAGATCTGCATCCTCGCCTCTCTCGCGTTCGGAAAGCACATCTATCCCGACGCGGTACATACCGAGGGTATCACGAAGATCACAGCGGCTGACGTGGAATACGCGGAAGCATGGGGCGGCGTCATCAAGCTGATCGGCTCTGTCAAGAAGCTTGACAAAGACACCATCGACATCATTGTCGCGCCGATGTTCGTACCGAACAACAGCCAGCTTGCCAATATTGACGATGTTTTCAACGGCATTATGGTGCGCGGCGACTGCACCGGCGACGTTGTCTTCTACGGCAAGGGCGCAGGTAAACTGCCCACCGCATCGGCAGTTGTCGCCGATATCGTCGACAGCATCAAGCACTTGAAATCGCGCAAGTACCTCTCGTGGGCAGACTCGGACAACAGCTCCGTTCTCCCCTATCAGGACAGCATCAGAGCGATGTTCATCCGCGGCGTAGCAGACGACAAAACCGCCGCATATGATAAAGCAAAAGCCGTTTTCGGCGACATCCATGTTCTGACAAAGGACAACGCGCCCGAAAACGAGGTCGCGTTCATCACCGAGCCCATCGCGCTGAGCGACTTTGAAACGAAGAAAGAACAGCTCGACAGTGTCAAAATCGAATCCGTTATCCGTATCGGAGACCTATAAAAAACGGTCAGTGGTCAGCGACCAGTGACCGGTTGAATATATCGGAATAGCATTAGCGTAAAGCGACAACAATTGGGTGCGGGTTTCCCGCCGATCACTGTTCACTAATCGCTATTCACTAATTCTGGGGGTTATGAAACAACATGAGTTTGATAGTCATGAAGTTCGGCGGCACATCTGTCAAGGACGCCGAACGCATCCGTAACGTTGCCGGTATCGTTACCGACAGCTACAAAAAAGGCAACAACGTTGTCGTCGTCGTATCTGCTCAGGGCGATACCACCGACGACCTGATCGAAAAGGCGACTGAGATCTCCGCAAATCCCACCAACCGCGAGATGGATATGCTTCTCGCCGCGGGTGAGGAGATCTCCGCGTCGCTGCTGGCGATGGCGATCCAGGAGATGGGTTATCCCGCGATTTCGCTGACAGGCTGGCAGGCAGGCTTTTTGACCTCCTCCGCCCACTCTCAGGCGCGCATCCGTCAGGTCTATCCCGACCGTATCCGCCGTGAGATCGACCAGAAGAAGATCGTCGTCGTCTGCGGATTCCAAGGTTTATCGCGCTACGACGATATCACCACCTTAGGCCGCGGCGGTTCCGATACCAGCGCGGTCGCGATCGCGGCTTCCATGCACGCCGATCTGTGTCAGATCTACACCGACGTCGAAGGCGTTTTCACCGCCGATCCGCGCAAGGTGCCGAACGCGATGAAGCTTCCCGAGATCTCCTATGACGAGATGCTGGAGCTTGCTACCCTGGGCGCGCAAGTGCTCAACAACCGTTCTGTAGAAATGGCGAAGAAATACAATATCGAACTCGAAGTCCTCTCATCCTACACCAAGGCTCCGGGTACAATCGTAAAGGAGAAGGTAAAAATGGAAAAAATGCTTATCAGCGGCGTCGCTAAGGACACCGACGTAGCCCGCTTGTCGATCACCTGTATTCCCGACAGACCCGGGATGGTATTCAAGCTGTTCTCTAAGCTTGCTGCCAGAAAAATCAATGTAGACGTCATCCTGCAGAGCGTCGGCAGAGACGGGACAAAGGATATCGCCTTTACCGTAGCGCAGAACAAGGGTCAGGAAGCAAAGGAAATTTGTGAAAAGTTCGCCGATAACGTCGGTGCGACCGGCGTAGACTACAACGACGACATCGCAAAGGTATCTATCGTCGGCGCGGGTATGGAAAGCCACGCGGGCGTTGCCGCGAAGATGTTCGAGGCGCTGTACGACAGACAGATCAACATCCGCATGATCTCGACCTCCGAAATCAAGGTATCTGTCATCATCGACAAAGCCGACGCTGACAAAGCGGTTTCCGCAATCCACGAGAAATTCTTCCCCAACGAAGCATAATTCTGATTTCGAATATTAAGGGAAGTTCTCCCCTGTCCGACATGACAAAAAAGGGGCTGTCGCAAAACAAAAAATGTCATTCTGAACGTCAGTGAAGAATCTGAAAGTGCATACTTTTCCGTTAGATTACACATGAAAGGTGT
>CACWTM010000050.1 GCA_902763855.1 uncultured Ruminococcus sp.
AGCGAAAAAGACAATGAAAAGAAAAAAAGCTAAGTCCGAGTCAAATTTCAGCCCGATGATGCTTCTTTCCTCCAAGTCTCCTTTCTCGGTTCAGGAAGCGTACAAGACCCTGCGCACGAACGTCACGTTTTCGCTCCCCGGTACCGACTGCAAGTGCATCGGTATCACGTCGGCGAACCGCGGCGAGGGCAAGAGTACCGTTGCGGTCAATCTGTCGATCTCGTTAGCACAGCTGGACAAAAAGGTTTTGCTGATCGACTGTGATATGCGTTTACCTACCGTTATCACAAAGTTCGGTATCAAAGCGCAGGAGGGTCTTTCCGATTATCTTTCGGGCACAATCGAAGAGGTTCCGATCATCCGTATCGAGAGCAAAGGCGTTGATATCGTTCCCTCGGGCACGATCCCGCCCGATTCTACCGCTCTGATTGATTCGCAGGTCATGCGCGATATGGTTGCGGCGTTTAAGGATATGTATGACTATGTGATCTTTGACTTTCCGCCGATCAATATTGTTACCGACGCAGTGCTGCTGACCGAGATGATCGACGGATATCTGCTTGTCGTAAGACACGAGTTTTCCGAGTATCAGAAGATCGGCGAGATGCTTCGTCAGATGCAGTTTGCCGACGCGAGGATCATCGGCTTTGTGTATAACAGCCGATCCGAAGAAAAGAAGTATTACAAGAGAAGATATTATCGTTACAGCTATTACAAAGACGGCTATTATAAAAAGTCCGGCTATTGATCCCGTCTGTCTTTGGCGGCTGAATCATCAAACAGTCTGCAGGGAAAGGGGATGAGCGTTATCTATAAAAGAGTGATAAAGCGAGGCGTCGACGCCACAACGGCGTTGATCCTGCTGATTGTGCTGTCTCCGCTGATGCTGATAGTCGCTTTGCTGATTAAGCTCGATTCCCGCGGAAATGTCATTTTTAAACAGGAGCGTATCGGCAAAAACGCCGAGACCTTTGTGATCTACAAATTCAGAAGCATGAAGTTCAACAGCGAGCACACCGGCAGCGGTGTGTACTCCGAGAAGGGGGATCCTCGTGTGACGACGCTCGGCAGGTTTATCCGTGCGACCAGCATCGACGAGCTTCCTCAGCTGGTGAATATCATCAAAGGAGATATGAGCTTTATCGGGCCGCGCCCGCCGCTGACCTACCATCCGTGGCCTATAGAGCAGTATTCAAAAGAACAGATACGCATGTTCGACGTTCGCCCCGGCATCACCGGCTGGGCTCAGGTTCACGGACGCAAGTGCGTCGAGTGGAACGAGCGTATCCGAATGAACGTGTGGTATGTCGACCATGTATCGTTTTGGTTGGATTGTAAAATTGTTTTTCTTACCATTTTCCGTGTTTTCACAAACGCCGATAATGAGAATGTCGGCGCAACGGTGACTGAACCTTCGCGAAATCAATAAATAATAAAGGACCGGCTTCCTTATGATTTCTTTTATGTATATAACCAACCGCCCCGATGTGGCGCTGATCGCCCAGCAGGCCGGTGTGGAGCGAATCTTTCTGGATCTGGAAAGACTCGGAAAATCTCAGCGACAGTTCGGAATGGATACGGTTGTATCCTCTCACACCCTCGATGATATCGTGAAAGTGAGAAGGGCGATCACACAGTCTGAACTTTTGGTGCGCTGTAACTCAATCTATGAAGAATCCGAGAAGGAGATCGACGCTGTTATAAGTGCCGGCGCGGATATCGTTATGCTGCCGTATTTTAAAACCGTTGAAGAAGTCGAGCGCTTTTTGCGCTGTGTCAGCGGCAGAGCAAAAACCTGTCTGTTGTTTGAAACCCCTGAGTCTGTCGAGGCGGTCGATGATATCCTGGCTTTATCGGGAATCAACGAGGTGCATATCGGTATCAACGATCTGAGCATCGGATATCATAAAAAGTTTTTGTTTGAGGTTCTGGCTGACGGGACCGTAGATTATCTTTGCGCAAAGTTCAAAGAGAAGGGTATACCCTACGGCTTCGGCGGCATCGCTTCCCTGGGACGCGGCACTTTGTCGTCCGAGCATGTCATCATGGAACACTATCGCCTCGGATCAACAAGAGCGATTCTTTCCCGCAGCTTTTGCAATACCGAGAAAATGCACGGTATTAACGCGATCCGTTTGGCCTTTTCGAACGGAGTCAAGGCGATTCGTGAATATGAGGAATACTGTGCGAACAACAGCGATAAATGGGAAGAAAACCGAAACGAGACAGCGCGGCTGATTCAACAGATAGCCGCAGAGATGTAACATGAATCTACTGATTACAGGTGCCTGGCGCGACGCCGGGCGTTATATAGAAGCATTCGAGAAAAGCGGACACACGGTGTTGCGGATGCAATATGAAACCGATGCGCTGCCGTGCGATCCGTCTTGGCCCGAGGGCGTGATTTGCAACAGCCTTTTTTTGAACCATGATATACGGGATTTCTCATCACTGAGATATATTCAGCTCACCAGCGCGGGTCTCGACCGCGTACCGGTTGATGATATCCGCAAGCGCGGGATTGTTCTCAAAAACGCGCGCGGTGTATACAGCGTTCCGATGGCGGAGCACGCTGTGGCGTCTGTGCTGTATTTTTACAGAAAGCTGCAGGCGTTTATCCGCGCAAGGGATCAGCGTTTATGGCGCAAGGAAAGAGAGCTGCGTGAGCTGAACGGCAAGACCGTCTGCGTGATCGGCTGCGGCAGCGTCGGCACAGAGTGCGCAAAGCGTTTCGGCGCTTTTGGATGCAGGGTGATCGGCGTTGACGCCGAGACTTCTCTTCGCGAAGGGTTTGACGCGGTTTATCCTGTCGGTCAAACGATCGCGATCCTTCCGTCCGTCGACGTCGTACTGCTTACACTGCCGCTGACACATCAGACAGAGGGTTTTGCGGATCGAGCGTTTTTTGACGCCTTAAAAGACGGCTGTGTGCTGGTAAACATTTCACGCGGAAAGGTTATGAAAAGCGACGCGATGATAAAAGCGCTGACAGAGCGTGAGCTGTACGCGGCGCTGGATGTGTTTGACGAAGAACCGCTTTTTGAGGACAGTCCGCTGTGGCAGATGGACAATGTGCTGCTGACCCCGCATAACAGCTATGTCGGCGATGGAAACAGCCGACGGCTGAACGATTTAATCATGCGTAATCTTACCGGAGTATTTCATGCTTAAAGTATTATTGACAGCAACTGTACAAAGCCACATTTGTCAGTTTCATAAACCGCTGGTAAAAATGCTGCGTGCCCACGGCGGTGTGACAATTCACGTAGCGGCGCGCAACAATCTTGCGGAAAAAAACGGACTCAAGCTCGACTTTGCCGATCAGGTATTTGATCTGCCTTTTTCAAGGTCGCCGAAAAGTCCGGACAACATCAAAGCTTATCGACAGCTCAAACAGCTGATAAAGGATGAGCAATACGATATCATTCACTGCAACACCCCCGTCGGCGGCGTAGTGACGCGGCTTGTCTCACGACAGGCGGCAAAGTACGGCGCCAAGGTGTTTTATACAGCTCACGGCTTCCATTTCTATCACGGCTCATCACGAAAGAACTGGCTGCTGTATTATCCGATTGAAAAGAACCTTTCCCGCCGCACCGATATCCTCATCACCATCAACGAGGAGGATTATGCCCTTGCACAAAAGAGATTTTCCTGCAGGGTTGAGCATATCCACGGCGTCGGTGTGGACGGTGAGCGCTACCACACGGTATCGCGGGAGCAAGCCGCTTTGATGAAAAAGGAGCTCGGCTATCCTTCCGATCAACGTCTGATTCTCGCGGTCGGGGAGCTTTTGCCGAATAAGAATCATCAAACGGCGATACGGGCGATGCGCCGGGTAGCGGATCGCTTCCCTAACACGAAACTGCTTATCGCCGGAAACGGCCCCGAGCGTGAACGTCTGGAAGCGGAGATCGCATCCCTCGGTCTTGAGAATCATGTTGAGCTTCTCGGTTACTGTACGCATCTGGAGGACTATCAGCAGATTTGTGAGCTTTCCGTAGCTTGCAGCAGCCGCGAGGGACTTGGCCTGAACGTGATCGAAGCGATGCTCTCGGGAAATCCGGTTATCGCTTCTCATAACCGCGGTCACGACGAGCTGGTGCGTGACGGAGAAAACGGATATCTCTTTGATCGCGGCGATGCCGACGCGCTTGCCGGGCGTATCTGTCAGCTTTTGTCAGACGGCAGCCTGCTGCGCGCGATGTCCGACCGCTGTCCCGATTCCGTCAGACTCTATACGGCGGCGTCGGTTGAAAAAGAGCTGGAGCATATCTATTTCGGAGGCTAGAACATGGAGAATTGCACGGTATCGGTGATCGTACCTGTTTACAACGTCGGAAAATACCTCAGAACGTGTGTGGACAGCATCATCCGACAGACTTACCGCAATCTCCAGATTATACTTGTCGATGACGGTTCATCCGATGGCGGCGAGAGGATTTGTGATGAGTATGCCGAAGCCGATCCCCGTGTTGAGGTAATTCACCAGAAGAACGCAGGTTCGAGTTCTGCCCGTAACAGCGGGCTGGAAGCTGCCCGCGGTGAATATGTCATCTTTGTAGACGGTGACGACTGGATCGACAGTACGCTGTGTGAGACGGCGGTGAAGACCGCGCGCGCTTACAGCGCGGACATCGTCACATGGTCGTATGTACGCGAATTTCAAAATAAGAGTATTCCGAAACCGCTCTACGGTACGGAGAATAAGCTCTGTGTCGACGAAGAATATAAAAAAATCTACAGACGCTTGGTAGGGCCTGTCGGCAAAGAGACCGCGTTGCCTCAAAACATGGAGGCGCTGTCGTCGGTTGGGACAAAGCTGTACAAGTGTTCCTGTATCAGTCGATTGCGCTTTTCTACAGCTTTAACCGCAGGCTCAGGCGGTGAGGATTTTTTGTTCAACGTTGCCTGCTTTGCCAAAGCGCGGCGACTGTACTATATGAACACTTACCCTTATCATTACCGCAAGTTCAACAGCGCTTCTCTGACCCATACCTACAATCTCGAGTTTGTCAGCATGCGAAAATACATGTATCAAGAGATGAACAATGTGCTGAAAGAAGCCGGGTTGACAGAATATATGAAAACGGCGGTAAACAACCGCATCGCGATCGACGTGCTGGGCGTCGGGCTGAATATCTGCCGCAAAAACAATCTCAGCAGAAGAGAGAAGAATGCAGAGATGCATAAGGCTCTGACAGATCCCGTGTATCGCGACGCGCTGCAGCAGTTTGACGAGCGGTACATGCCGCTCTATTGGCGGATGTATTACCGCAGCGCGAAAAAACAGAGAGATGGAATGATGATATGGTTATGCAGCACGATTCCAATTCCTGCGCTCAAGGCTGTAACATGATGAGACCGCTTGTATCCATTGTGATTCCCGTTTACAACGGCGCGGCGTATTTGGGCGAGGCGATCGACAGCGCGCTGGCTCAGACCTGTCCCGATACCGAGGTTGTCGTTGTCAACGACGGTTCGACCGACGACGGAGCGACCGAGAAGATTGCCCTGTCCTATGGCGACCGTATCCGTTATTTTGCAAAAGAAAACGGCGGTGTGTCATCCGCGCTGAACCTCGGAATCGAAAAAATGCGCGGGCAGTATTTTTCATGGCTGTCGCATGACGATGTTTATACTGCCGATAAAATACAAAGTCAGTTGGAGCTGCTTTCCGATGCTCCGGACAAAACCGTGTGCTTTTGCACCATCCGGCAGATCAACGCAAAATCCGCGTTGATCTCCGGCAAAAAGAAGATGGAGCTTGCCGACGGCGCAATCCTGACGGCCAGACAGGCTCTGTCCTACGCGCTCCGGCATACCTTCAATGGCTGCAGTATGCTGGTTCCGAAAGCCGCCTTTGACGAGTGCGGCGGATTTGATGAAGAGATGCGCTATTGTCAGGATATCTTCATGTGGTGGAAGATTCTGCTTTCCGGCTATTCGCTGGCATACAGCGACACGGTTGGGGTTCTCAGCCGCGTTCACAACGCCCAGATGACCGGCCGTCAGATGACCGTCTACCATCGCGACGCTTTGAAAATCGCGCAGGAAGCGATACCTGCCTTCGCCGCGCTCAGCGATCGCGAAACCAACCTGCTTTACGAGTACGCGGTCGGCGAGGCGATACACGCTAACCGAGAGAACGTTGCGCTGTGCATGAAGGCGGCTGATGAAAAAAAGCTGTTTACGCCGATGCAAAAGCTGCGCTTGAAGCGTTTGCTGCTGTACGGAGTAACACTGCGGCCGATGCTCAGAAGCGTCTATTACCGTACGGTGAAGAGAATATAAGACCCAGAAGAAGGGAGGGGTACGGCCATGCTTGCATATTACTTATTGCTGGGAGTACCGCTTCTTTCAGCTGTGCTGTTCAGATTATCCGGTCGAAAGACGCTGGCGCGCAAACGTGTGAATCCGACGCTGATCGTCTTTTTTTCGATCTTCTTCCTGCTCATCGCGCTGAGGAACTACAGGATCGGTTCCGATACGCTGGGATATAAGCTCGAGTTTGAACGGATCGGCGGCTTAGGGCTGAACAACCTGTTTGTCGGCGCCGAAAGAGAATTTGGTTTTCTCGTTTTGACAAAGCTTATCAGCTTTATCAGCCCCAGCTTTCGTCTTTATTTGATCGTCATGTCGCTGTTAACGGTCGTTCCGCTCGCGTGGTATTATCAGGAGGAAAGCGAGTATCCTCTGCTGACGATCGCGCTCTTTGTGGCGGTCGCGCCGTTTTCGATGTATTTCTCTGGCATCCGTCAGATTTTGGCGATGAGCCTCGGCGTCATCGCGTGGCGGATGGCGAAGAACAGGAAGCTGATCTGGTTTTTGGTGATCGTTTTTCTGGCTGTGATGTTTCATGTGTCAGCGTTCGTCCTGCTTCTCATGTATCCGCTGTACCGCGTGCGCATTACCTCGCGGTGGCTGTTTTTGGTGGTACCGGCTATTGCGCTGATCTATATATTTAATAAACCGATTTTCAATTTTCTTGCTGAGTTTCTGTGGAAGGACTACAGCGGTATCGAGTCTACCGGCGCCTTTACGGTGCTGATGCTGCTGATACTCTTTGCGGTATATTCCTATGTTGTTCCGCAGGCGGCGCTTCTGGACGGGGATACTATCGCGCTGAGAAATTCTCTGCTGTTTTCGATCGCGCTCCAGTGTTTTGCGCCGATCCATCCCCTGGCGATGCGGCTGAATTATTATTATCTGTTGTTTATACCGATCCTGATTCCGAAGATTGCTGTCAGGTCAAAACCCGGACTCAGAAAGCTTGTAACCGTCTCGGTGCTGGTGATGATGGTCGGCTTTGCCGCTTACTTTATCTACAACGGCTACAACGGCAAAGATGTACTGAGAATTTTTCCGTATATTCTGCTTGGCACATATTGACGTCCTTGCAGACTGCGGAGCTTTAACTATGGATTTTATATACGGTGACCGTATATCGAATTAATATTTTTAAAGGAGAGAAAAACTATGCAAAAAACCTCAAGACGTGTTTTGGCGATCGTTCTGGCGTTGGTCATGGCGCTGTCGGTATTCTCGATATCGGCGTCTGCGGCAGTTGAGAATTACAACGATGACTATGAGTCCACAACACACTCTGTCTTCAAGCACACAGAGCAGACCCTGGCACCCGGTGTAACACAGTATACCAACTATGCTTACACCAAGGCTGACGGCAAGCAGATGGTTTACTATGTAACCACTGCCGACGTTACTCGTGACGACGTCATGCTCCAGGTTTCCTACAAGGGAATGCAGCATGAGTCCTACGGTATGGAAAAGCTTACGCAGACAGTAGCTACTGCCAACGCGAAGTATTCCGATCCGAGTAATCCCGAGTATATCAGCGATTACTACTCTGTTGTATCCGCTACCAACGGTAACGGCTATAACATGACCACCGGTCAGCCCTCCGGCGTTTGGGCGATGGGCGGCGAAGTCATCCAGGATTATACCGGCAGCACCGGCTTCTTTGCGATCCTGAAGGACGGCAGACCCGTTATGGGCAAGACCGTTGCAGAGTGGAACGCATATAAAGCTGATCCCGGTATTGAGGAAGCAATCAATGCGTTTGGTTCTATCCTCGTATGGGACGGTCAGCCTGCGGTCAACGCGACCGGTGCTTATTACACCGACCGTGCTTCCCGTACCATGATGGGTATCACCGAGGACAACAAGGTCATCCTGATCGTTGTTGACGGTCGTCAGGAGCCGTTCTCCTGCGGCGCTTCCATGGCTGAGCTGGCTCAGATCATGATCGAAGCCGGTGCGAAGTACGCGTTCAACCTCGACGGCGGCGGTTCTACCACCTATATGGCGAAGAACGAAGGTACCGACGACTGCGTTATCCTCAACCGTCCTTCCGACGGTTCCGAGCGCGCTATCTCCAACGGTCTTATCATCGCTTCTCTGGCGGCTCCCTCCAACGTATTTGACCATGTCGTCATGAACGTTGAGAACGACTATGTCATGCCCGGCGCTTCCGTGGCGTTCACCGCTACCGGCGCTTCTCCGGCGGGCACTTCCGCGGAGATTCCCGCAGAGGTTACTTATACCGCTGACAACGGTACTGTTGCTAACGGCGTATACACTGCCGGTTCTGCTGCAGGCGTTGACACCATCAAAGCTGTTTACAACGGTCAGGTTGTCGGTTCCTGCGAAGTGAATGTTGTTGTTCCCGACAGCATCGAGTTCACCGGTGCAAGCATCGCTTGTCCGTACGGAAAAACAACCGATATCGGTGTTGTTCCCATGTACGGCGTTCATGAGGTCTCTTTCGTACCTGAGAATGTCACCTTTACCCTCGGCGACAATTCTTTCGGTACGATTGACGCAGCGGCGATGACCTTCACCGCTACCGATGCTCCCCTGTCAAATACAAAAACCACTCTGACTGTTTCTACCAACTGTGAGCCCAGCGTCAGCGCTACCGTTGATCTGCAGGTCGGTAAGGGCAGCGAGGTCATCTGGGACTTTGAGGATCAGAAGACAGACGAATTCAGCCTGTTTGACTATTACAACTCCGGTGTTCGCGGCAGTTTTGACATCGTCAACTCCGAGACCGGTAAGGTCAGAAACGGCGACTATGCTCTGGCAATCAACTATGACTTCTCACAGCTGACCTACTATGAGGACTATATCGACTTGATGTTCTGCCACAACGCAGAGCAGATGAAGGCGCACGGCAACACCAAGGACGCTGACGGCGTTATTATGGGCGGTGCTCCCGAAGACTTCACCTATATCACCGGCGCTACCGGCATCGGTATGTGGATTTATATTCCCGATGAGGTTGACGCAAAGGGTCTGAACCCCCGCTTCTTCTTCGGCTTTAAGAAAACCGCAACCTCCGCTTGGACGCGCGGTACCAGCGGCATGAAGCTGCTCGTAGATGTTCAGCATCTGCCCACCGACAACTGGTATTACTACTATGCTGATCTCTCGGCGTATTCTTCTTATGCTGCCTTGACACTGGAGTGCTCCAGATCTCTGGCTTCCAACGGTACTTCTAAGAACGGTCAGAAGGGCTATCCCACCAATTATTACGCGGGTCCCTGCTTTGAGTTCTATGTTGAGGATTCCGCTTGGAAAGGATATAACAACAAGTCTTACAACTCCAAGTTCACTCTCTATATCGACGACTATACCGTTGATTATTCTTCTGTTGTTGCTGACAGAGAAGCTCCCGAGTTCGGTTCCGCCGTATACGCTACCACCGGTATGTGGCAGGCTGAGACCTTCACCGACGGCATCACTATGACAAACAACGACGTTGACTTTGGTATCAACGCTTCTTCCGCTAAGGCGTATATCGACGGCAACGAGGTTGCCTGCACCTACAAGAACGGCAAGATCGCGATCGACAAGGCGCTCGTTCTGGCAGACGGTCCTCACACCGTGAAATTCACCGTTGAAGATAACAACGGCAACATGGGTTACAAGAACCTCAACTTCGTTGTAAATACCGGCAGCGGCTATGACACCATCGTTGTCAAGCCTCACGACGAGACTCTGACCGAGACCCCCGTAGGTTCTCTGTACTATATCGACCTCGTAGCGACCGATATCTCTAAGATCAAGAGCGCAACCGCTACCTTAAAGGTCAACAATGTCAACGATTGGGAGCCTCAGGGCGCTGTTGTTGCCGACGGCTTTGAGATGGCATATACCAACGAGATCGGCGACGCCGGCGAGCTGACCGTTACCATCACCAAGACAGGCGAGGTGACAGAGAGCGGCGAGGCGGTTCTCGCTTCTATCCCGATCCGTGCATGGTATCCGCACAACGATCTCGGCATGGATTCCAGCTGGATCATTACCACCAAGAAGTGCGTCTATCCGATGGATATTCAGATGGTCACCAAGGCAGGTTCGATCGAATATGTTGATTCCGCTGCCAACATCGGCGCGTTCTCCGCGGACAAGATCCAGATCGACAGTGAAGCAATGTGCGAATACGGTTACATCGGCGTTCAGAAGGGAGATGCTACTTCTTGGCACACCCACGACGCTCAGCCCATGGAGGACAAGCCCGCCACCTGCACCGAGGACGGCTACACCGGCAGAACCTTCTGTGCTGACTGCAACTCCGTGATCGACTGGGGCACCGTTGTTCCCGCTACCGGTCACAACTATGTAATCGTCGACGGCGTTCTCAAGTGCGAGCACTGCGGTGATCTCTTCAACGGCGAGTTCACCGACGGCAAGACCTACATTGACGGCGTTCCCGCACAGGGCTGGGTCGACAACAAGTACTATGATGACGGCGTATTCGTTACCGGCATTGTTCCGATCGACGGCGTTTACTATGAGTTCAATGACGAGGGTATCTCTCAGGGTAAGTACACCGGTCTGGTACAGGATGAGGACGGCTATGCTTACGCGAAGATCGGCGTTCTCTCCGGCGGCTGGATTGATATCGACGGCGACTGGTACTATTTCGACGAGACCACTCTGCGTAATGTAGCTACTCTGGACAACGGCTATGTTGTCTACGATTTTGAAGAGGACGGCAAGCTCGTTTCCGGTAAGTGGTACACCGATAAGGAAGGCACCAAGTATTACTATGGCCCTGACTTCTATCATTCTCACGCGGTTACCTCTCACTATGATATGTTCGCTGACATCGACGGCGACAGATATTGCTTCAACTACAAGGGCTACAGATATGAAAATGATGTTGTTCCCGTATGTGAGTCCAATACCGAGAAGTATCTGTTCTGCTACTTTGATAAAGACGGTAAGTTCACCGGTATCGCTAACGGTCTGACCGATTGGGCAGGCAACACCTATTATCTCTTCGACGGCCAGACGATTCCTTACTATGGTCTCGTAGAGGACGGCGGTTACTACTACTATGTCAACGACGGCGGCAAGATTGTCAAGAACGCTGACAAGTATATCAACACCGACAACGGTATCCTGGTTAACGACAAGTCCGTAGGCAAGACCACCCAGCACTTCGACGAAAACGGCCGCATGGTTGTTGAGGAGATCAAGAACGGTCTGGTCGGCGACTATTACTATGAGAACGACAAGAAGATCGCTTACAAGGGCCTGATCCTGGTTGACGGTTACTACTACTATGTCAACGACGGCGGTAAGATCGTCAAGGATATGAGAAAGTACGTCACCACCGCTAACGGCCTGACTCCGAACGGTATCGTTGTAGAAAAGACCTATCAGAACTTCGATTCAGAGGGTCACATGTTCGTTGAGATCCCCAAGGGCAAGAACGGTCTGATCGGCGACTACTACTATGAGAACGACAAGAAGATCGCTTACAAGGGTCTGATCCTGGTTGACGGCTACTACTACTATGTCAACGACGGCGGCAAGATCGTCAAGAACGCTGACAAGTATATCAACACAGACAACGGTGAACGGCCTGATCGGTGATTACTACTATGAGAACGACAAGAAGATCGCTTACAAGGGTCTGATTGAGGTTGACGGTTACTACTACTATGTCAACGACGGCGGCAAGATCGTCAAGGATATGAGAAAGTATGTTACCAAGGCTAACGGTCTGACTCCGAACGACGTTGTTGTCGAGGGCTCCTACCGTTACTTCGATGCTGACGGTCATCTCGTACTGTAATTCGACTGTGCGAATCTCTTTAGCTGACAACTGATATTTGTTAACACTTAATACGAAGCCACACGGGGGGCACCCCCCGTGTGGCGGAGTGATTTTTATCATAAAAAACGGATGGGGATATGATGAAAGCGGTTCAGATCAACGTGACCTGCGGCGCCGGCAGCACAGGCAGAATCTGTGTGGGTATCAGCCGCGCTTTATCAAAGCAAAATATCGAGAACCTCATCTATTATGCTTCGGGTGAAAGCGACTATCCTTTATCGAGAAAGTACATGACCCGAAGCGATACAAAGCTTCAGGCCTTAAAATCAAGAGTTTTCGGCAACTATGGCTTTAACTCTGCTAAAGCGACAAAGCGTTTGATTTTGATGCTTGAAAAAGAAAAACCCGATGTTGTTATTTTGCACAATCTGCACGGTCATAACTGTCACCTTGAGATGTTGTTCGAGTATCTCAAACAGCAGAGGATCAAGACCGTGTGGGTTTTTCATGATTGCTGGGCTTTTACCGGTTATTGTCCCCACTATGATATGATCGGCTGCGACCGATGGACAGACGGCTGTCACAGCTGTCCGCTCAAAAACGAATTTAGCTGGATCTTTGACAAAAGCAGGTCGCTTTATGAAAAGAAAAAAAGCCTTTTCACAGGGCTCGATCTGACGGTCGTGACCCCTTCCGATTGGCTCAGACGTCAAACGAAACAATCGTTTTTAAAGGAGTATCCCGTCTGTACGATTCATAACGGTATCGACCTTAGCGTCTTTCATCCGACCCAAAGCAACTTTCGGTTGAAGCATCATCTGGAAAACAGCAAGATTGTGCTGGGCGTTTCCTATGTCTGGAATGACCGCAAGGGGTTGGACGTTTTTCTTCGGCTTGCCCGCGATCTTCCCGAGAGCCATCGTTTGGTGCTGGTCGGTACAAACGACAAGACCGACGCCGTTCTGCCGGATAACGTCATCTCAATCCATCGTACAGAGGATGCCGCGTCGCTGGCGGAGATTTATACGGCGGCGGATGTTTTTGTCAACCCTACCAGAGAAGAGAATTATCCCACGGTCAACATGGAGGCAATCGCCTGCTGCACTCCCGTTGTAACCTTTGATACGGGCGGCAGCGGCGAGATGCTGACTCCCGAAAGCGGAATCATTGTCGAGAAGAATGATTATGACGCGCTGTTGAGCGCGATCCTGCAAGCGACCGATGGCAGCCGATATAAGAACGGCTGTATCGGAAGGGGACAGGAGTTTGATGAGGGCGCGGCGTACGTTGCTTATGCCGCGCTGATAAACAGATTATTTCAATAAGGATTGTATTATGTCCGATAACAGAAAAATAACGCTGATCGTTAACTATTACGGTATGCAGGCGGGAGGAGTCGAAACCTCCTTCGCCGAGCTGATGCTCTACGCGGTAAGCAAAGGGTACCGTGTAATATGGCTGACGACAGAGAATTGTCTGAAAAACGCGACGCACACGGAAATCACTTCCTGTGACGCCATCGAAAAGGCGCTCATAAAATCCCCGACGCACGCGGCGTATGTCGACCGGGTCTCGTGCAGGAACGAGAGGGTGATTGTCATCAGCTGTGAGCCGCTGACTTTTGCCAGAGCCGAGAGCATGAGAGGAAAGCTGGGCGAGGCGTCGTTTGAAAATTATTTGATTCTGCCTAATTTCAGAGGAAAAATTTACTTTCCCGAACAGTTTTTCACCGGCGGCAAAAAAGACCGCGTGCTTCGGCAAATGGCGTCGGCGGTACGCAAGATGAACGACGCGGACTGCCTTCGAGGTTTCGCGATACAGCACCTGACGGCGTATGAGCAAAACTACGGCTTGACGATCAAGGACAAAGAAAAGAAGCTCTTGGGCGGATTGCGGCGCATCACTGAACCTGAAAAAAGCACGGTTATAAAAAACGCCGCTGACCGCGGTAAACGATTTGAGATCACGGCCTGCTCCAGATTTGACTTTCCGCACAAGGGGTTTATTCTCGGACTGATCCGGGAATTTGCCGTATTAAAAGAAAAATATCCGCAGCTTTCGTTGACGCTGATCGGCGACGGAGCGGGTATGGACAGGGTAAAGCGTCTGTTGGAGGAGCTACCGCGGCAAACCGCCGAAGCGGTCAGACTGACCGGAACCCTTCCGCTCGATAGGGTCAGGGAGCTCTTTCGACACAGCCAGCTCAACGTCGGGCTTTCGGGCGCGCTGCTGGACGGCGCGTCGTGTTGTGTACCGTCGGTTGTCGTCAGGCATTTTTGCGAAGACTGCGAGGCATACGGCTTTCTCAGCGATGTGCCCGACAGACTGAGCGAAAAGCCGGGCGGCGACGTCAAGCCGATCATCGAAGCGGTGATTCGTATGAGCGATGAGGAGTATATCAAGCAGGCGTACCGCGACTATGAATGTGCGAAAAAGGTGTTTGATTACCGTCCCGATTATCTATTTGAGCAAAACGTCAAGCAGTCAGCCGTTCTGTCAAAGAGCGAAATTTTCAGACTGCGTATGCTGAAGGCGGAGATTTCCCTGAAAGGGCGCTTTCGTGATATCGACGATTTTGCGTGACGAGGTTACTATGCGTAAGATTTTGTTGCTGGGAGGATCCGCCCAGCAGGTTGTGGTGATTGAGATCGCAAAGAGGCTGGGTTATTACACGGTTCTCTGCGACTTTTTGCCCGACAATCCGGGTCAGTATGTCGCCGATCGGTTTTATCCTGTCAGCACGACCGACAAAGACGCGGTCTTGAAGATCGCCGAAAAAGAAAAGGTAGACGGTGTGCTCGCGTACGCGTCCGATCCGGCGGCGCCGACAGCGGCCTATGTCGCCGAAAAGCTCGGACTGGCATCCAATCCTTACGAGTCGGTCGGTATTCTCTGCGATAAAGCGCGATTCAGACGCTTTTTGACAGAGAACGGATTTGCGTCTCCTTTTGCGAAATCATACCGCGATTCCGCGGCGGCGGCAAAGGATATTCGTGAGGGCGTTTTTCGGCTTCCTGCCGTGGTCAAGCCTACCGATTCCTCGGGCAGCAAGGGGGTAGCGGTGATTTCGTCTGCACATGGCTGTGAGCCTTTGATCGAAAGAGCCTTTGATCGTTCGCGGTCACACACCGTTATCATTGAAGAATATGTGGAAAAAGACGGCTATCAGGTTGCGGGGGACGGGCTTTCCGTCAACGGTGAGCTGGTGTTCCGGTGCTTTGCGAACGACCATTTCAACGCGGACGCGCCCAATCCGTTTGTGCCGATCGCCGCAGGTTTTCCGAGCGTTCTGCCTGACGAAATACAGTCGCTTATCCACAGGGAGATTCAGCGGTTGATATCGCTCCTTCATATGCGGACCTGTACCTATAATTTCGATATCAGAGTCGGCGTTGACGGGCGTATTTATCTGATGGAGGTAGCTCCGCGAGACGGCGGCAATTATATTCCGCAGGTCATTCGGTATATGACCGGGGTTGATCTTGCCGAAATCTCTGTGCGCGCGGCGATGGGCGAGCGGATAACGCTCCCATCCGGTATCGCGCCGAAGGGATTGTATGCTTATTATGCCGTACACAGCCTGGCAGACGGTGTCTTGGACAGCGTCGAGATTGACGAGAGCTTTTCAAAGCGCCATATTGTTGCAAATCATATCACGGCGCAGCCGGGGGATACGGTTCACGGCTTTGTCGGCTCCGACACGACGCTGGGCTGTCTGATACTGCGCTTTGACAGCGTGGATGAAATGCTGGATCTGCTCGACCATTCCGAGAAATGGATCAAGATAAAGTACAGAGGTTAACAGATGGGAATCGCAAGAAAAGTTCTGCAAAGACTTTTATATAAAAAATTGTGCTCAAAGGGTATGCATCCGTATATGGCGGGAGATATCCGCGAGGATTATCTGAAAGAACTGCTCGATAACCCTGAGCGCTTGAGTCTGAAGCAACGTGTTTGGGCGTGGAAACGCGGCTTTTTGGCACAAAAGCTGAATAACTACAAACTGAATGAATCGAATTATCGCGACTATTTGTCCGACTATGATTATTATATGCTGTATCCGCTGAACAACCGGTTTGTGACATGGATAGACGACAAGCTGACGCTGCGCTATATGCTGGATCGTTTCAGCGCGTATCTGCCTGATTATTACCTGGAGATTGATATGGACGGCAGAAGAAACCGTCTGCCTGATTTTCCGCAAAAATATCCGCGGGTCGACGATGCTTCTTTAGTCGCTTTGATAACCGAAAAAGGCGTGCTGGCGGCTAAGCAGAACCAGGGCAGCGGCGGAGACGGTTTCTATCGTTTGGAGTATCGCGGCGGCAGTTTTTTTGCAAACGGAAAAAGCATGACGGAGCAGGAGTTTACACGCTTCCTTCGCTCTCTAAGAGGATACCTTATCACGGAATTTATCGTCCAGTGCGATGCGTATATGAAGGCGTGTCCTTCTGCTGCTCACACGCTGCGCGTTCAGACTGCGCGTATGCCCGACGATAGCTTGAACGTGCTCTTCTCGTTTCTTCGCTGGGGCATGGATGACAGGGATTTTCATGTTGCCCATTCCACCGCCGGTGTAAACGCCGCCGTTGACGTCGAAAACGGCGAGATCCACAGCGTCTATTACCTTGACAAGCAAAACCGATACCATGAGAACCTGACCCGTCACCCCGTAACGGATGTGGAGCTGACGGGTAAAGTGCCGCGCTGGGATGAGATCGTGAAGACTTGTTTGCAAATCCACGGTTATCTTTCAGAGCTGTCATATATCGGGTTCGATGTTGTGATTACAAATGACGGTTTTAAGATTTTGGAAATCAATTCTCATTCCGGAATCCGAACCTATCAGCATGTTTATCCGATGCTGAAAGAAAAAAGGTGCAAAGCATTCTTTGCGCAAAAGCTGAAAGAGAAAAAAGAGGGATAATTTGAAAGAGATCGGCGGTTATTTTGAACTGGAACAGCTGGTGAAAAATGAATACTATCCTGAACTGATCGCGCTCAACAGCGCGCGGTACGCGCTGGTGTATCTGCTCCGCGCGCGCGGCATCAAAAAAATCGCCCTGCCGTATCTGCTCTGTCACTCTGTCGAAAGAGCGTGCCGCGAAGAGGGCTGTGAAGTGGTTTTCTATGAGATCGGAGAAGATTTTCGACCCTGTACAGAAGGGCTGAGCGACGATGTGTGTCTGTATCTTGTTAACTATTACGGTCAGCTTTCGGACGCCGAGATCGCTGTATACCAATCCCGGAGCGGGGGAGTCATCCTCGATCATGTGCAGGCGTTTTTTCAAAAACCTATCAGCGGTGTGGACACGATCTACTCCTGCCGCAAGTTCTTCGGCGTACCGGACGGCGCATATCTCGCTACGGACGTTCATTTGGATGAGGTCTTGCCCGAGGATATCTCTATGGAGAGAACGGAGCATCTGCTCGGACGCTTCGAGAAAGGCAGCGCTTCCGATTATTACAGCGCGTTCAAGGCGAACGACGCGGCTTTCACCGCCGCCGGACTCAGAAAAATGTCGCGTTTGACACACAACCTGCTGGGTGCGATAGATTATGAAGCGGCGTGCGCAAAACGTCTGCAAAACTACGCTTTGCTCTCAAAAGCATTTGAGAAGATCAACCCGCTGCGGCTTTCTATGCCTGTGGGGCCGTTTGCGTATCCGCTGTATCTGGAAAACGGCGCCGAAATGAAGCAGAAGCTGGCTTATCGGCATATTTATGTTCCGACCCTATGGCCTGACGATCAGGTCAGAAAAAGCCCGAAAGCATGGTTGACGGCGCAGAACATCCTGCCCCTGCCGTGCGATCAGCGATACGGTGAAGCAGAGATGCTGACGGTGATTGATGAGGTGAAACGATGTATCGTTTAAGAGAAATAGAAAGACGGGATCTGCCCGTTATCAACAGCTGGCGCAACGATGAGGAGCTGATCTCCCACCTGGGCGCTCCCTTTCGCTATATCGGACCCGAAGTGGACGGCAGCTGGTTTGAAGCTTATCTGAAAAACCGCTCTTCCGCGGTGCGCTGTGCCGTGACAGACGACAGCGATATCGCTTTGGGTGTTGTCTATCTGACCTCTGTAGATTCTGTCAACCGCTCTGCGGTGCTTTCCGTGATGGTCGGCGGGATCGAAAACCGTTCACACGGCGTCGGCAGCTTTGCGGTAAAGGAGATGCTGCGGCACGCCTTCAACAACCTGAACCTGAATCGCGTAGAGCTCTCTGTTCTGACAGAAAATGTACCTGCGATCCGTTTGTATGAGAAGTTCGGATTTGTCCGTGAGGGAGTGAAACGGCAGGCGAGATTCAAAAACGGCCGTTACGCGGATCTTGCTGTTTACGCGCTTCTCCGAGAGGACTATAAAAATGACAATTAACGTAACACGCTCCTCGCTCCCTGCGTTTGAGGAGTATTGCGAAGAGATAAAGGAGCTGTGGGATTCCCGCTGGCTGACCAACAACGGCGTCAAGCACAAGGCGTTTTCCGCTATGCTGAAAGCGTATCTGGACACGCCGTGTCTGACCCTGTTTGCCAACGGGCACCTCGCGCTGGAAAACATTTTGGAAGCGATGAAGCTTCCCGAGGGCGGTGAGGTTATCACAACGCCGTTTACCTTTGCTTCCACTACGCATGCGATCGTGCGCAGCGGACTCAAGCCGGTTTTTTGTGATATCAACGACAGAGATTACACGATCGACGTCACACAGCTGGAAAGCTTGATAACGCCTGAGACGGCAGCGATTCTTCCGGTGCATGTATACGGGAACCTTTGCGATACCGACGCGATCGCTTCGATTGCCCGGCGCCACGGGCTGAAGGTGATCTATGACGCGGCGCACGCGTTCGGCGTCAGGCGCGGCGGTGTTTCGGCGGCGTGCTTCGGTGACGCGTCAATGTTCAGCTTTCACGCGACAAAGGTGTTTCATACAGTGGAGGGCGGCGCGGTATGCTATGCGGACAGCCGCCTGGAACAACCGCTGAACGATATCAAGAACTTTGGTATCCACGGCCCCGAGGATGTGCTGTATGTCGGCGGCAACGCAAAGATGAACGAGCTGCAGGCGGCGATGGGTATCTGCAACCTCAGGCATATTGATGACGAGATCAAAAAGCGCGGCGAAGCGGATCGGCGTTATCGGGAACGCCTGGCAGGCGTGCGGGGGATAAAGCTGTGCGAACCTCAGCCCGGGGTTCAGCCGAATTACGCGTATTTCCCCGTGGTTTTTGACGGATACCGTTTTGCGCGCGACGAGGTTGCCGAGCTTCTGAAAAAGCATGATATCGCTGCGCGAAAGTATTTTTATCCGCTGACAAACAGCTTTGCGTGTTACAGCGGCACAGAGGGCTTTGAACCGAACAGCACACCCGTCGCGGCGGATATCGCCCAAAAGATGCTGACGCTGCCGCTGTTTGCGGATCTGTCGATTCAAACGGTCGACAGGATCTGTGATATTATTTTGAAATAAGAAGGGAGCCGCATGATGAAAGGAATCATCCTTGCAGGCGGACGCGGAACGCGGCTGTATCCGATGACGAAAGCGGTATCCAAACAGCTGCTTCCGATCTATGACAAGCCGCTGATATACTATCCCTTATCCGTGCTGATGCTGGCAGGTATCAGGGAGGTGCTGATTATCTCTACCCCCGAAGATATGCCCGCGTTCAAAAAGCTGCTGGCGGACGGCAGTCAGATCGGCATACAGATTTCCTATGCGGTTCAGACACAGCCGCGCGGACTGGCGGACGCTTTTATCATCGGCGAGGATTTTATCGGTCAGGACAGCGTCTGTCTGATATTGGGAGACAATATTTTCTACGGACAGAACCTGACGGCTACGCTTCGCTCGGCGATGGCACAGCTTTCGGGCGCGACGATCTTCGGTTATCCTGTCAAGGACGCCCGCGCGTTCGGCGTTGTGGAGTTTGACAGCGAGTATCGTGTGCGGTCGATCGAAGAAAAACCATCGAAACCCAAATCCAACTATGCCGTTCCCGGACTGTATTTTTATGATAATCGTGTGGTGGAGATCGCAAAGTCACTTCAACCGTCCGAGCGCGGTGAGATCGAGATCACCGACGTCAACAACGCTTATCTCCGATCCGGCTCTTTGAACGTCAGATTGCTCGGACGCGGCATCGCGTGGCTGGACACCGGAACCCCCGAAGGTATGCTCAAGGCGGCGGAGTTTGTAGAAGCTGTCCAAAGCACACAGGGGTTCTATATGTCCTGCATAGAAGAGATCGCCTATCGCCGCGGCTTTATCAGTGCCGACGAGCTTTCGACGCTGGGAAAGGCGCTTGAATCGACAGATTACGGGCGATATTTGATTACGATAGCGAAGGAGTCATATTCATGACGATACTGGTTACCGGCGGCGCCGGTTTTATCGGTTCCAACTTTATATTTTATCTGCTCCGGCACCGTCCCGACGACAGGGTTATCTGTGTGGATTCTTTGACCTATGCCGGAAATCTCAGTACGCTGTCATCTGTCATGCAGGATCAGCGCTTTCGATTTTATCGCGCGGATATTTGCGACCGAGAGGCGATAGGGGAGATTTTTCAAAAAGAGCGCCCGGACGTTGTGGTCAATTTTGCCGCCGAAAGTCATGTTGACCGCTCTATCCTCGATCCCTCCGCGTTTCTCAGAACAAATATTTTCGGCGCTTCGGTGTTGATGGACGCATCTCTGCAATACGGTGTGAGCCGCTATCACCAGGTGTCAACGGACGAGGTGTACGGTGATTTGCCGCTGGACAAACCCGAGCTGATGTTTACGGAGACGACGCCGCTGCGCACCAGCAGTCCTTATTCTGCCTCAAAGGCGTCTGCCGATCTTCTGGCGCAGGCGTACTTTCGCACCTACGGACTTGGGGTGACGATCAGCAGATGCTCCAACAATTACGGCCCCTATCACTTTCCCGAAAAGCTGATTCCGCTGATGATTATCAACGCCCTGAACGACAGACCCCTGCCGGTGTACGGTAAGGGCGAAAACGTGAGAGATTGGCTGTATGTTGAAGATCATTGCGCGGCGATAGATTTGATCTTGCGCAAAGGCAGAGAGGGAGAGGTTTATAATATCGGCGGTCACAACGAACGCAAGAATATTGATATTGTCAGGCTGATCTGCGGTGAGCTGAACAAGCCCGAAAGCCTGATCGAATTTGTGGACGACCGCAAGGGTCACGATCTCAGATACGCGATCGACCCTCATAAGATCGAAACAGAATTGGGCTGGCGGTCGAAGGTCAGCTTTGATGAAGGAATCAGAAAGACGATCCAATGGTATCTGGAGAACCGCAGCTGGTGGCAAACCATCCTGTCGGGAGAGTATCAAGATTACTATCGGATGATGTACGGTAAGTCAGATGAGTAAGAACAAACAAGAACAATCCACAGGTTCTACCAAGACGGTTGTCATCAACAGCCTGTTTTGGCGGTTTTTAGAGCGTGTCGGCGCCCAGGGCGTCACCTTCATCGTCTCTATCGTGCTTGCGCGTCTGCTGAGTCCGACGATCTACGGAACGGTAGCTTTGGTGACGGTGTTTATTACCATCCTGCAGGTGTTTATCGACAGCGGCTTCGGCAACGCGCTGATCCAGAAAAAAGACGCCGATAATCTGGATTTTTCCACCGTCTTTTATTTCAATATTGTTGTTTGCCTGGTCTTGTACGCGCTGATGTTTTTTGCGGCGCCGTATATCGCGGCGTTCTATCAGAATCCGACCCTGACGCCTGTTGTCAGAGTTCTCAGTCTGACGCTGATTATTTCGGGCGTAAAGAATGTTCAGCAGGCGTATGTGTCGCGGACGATGCAGTTCAAGCGCTTCTTCTTCTCTACGCTGGGCGGAACGATCGGCGCGGCTGTGATCGGAATTGCGATGGCGTATTTCGGGTTCGGCGTATGGGCGCTGGTTGCCCAGCACCTGTTCAACGCCGCGGTTGATACCCTGATTCTGTGGTTTACGGTCAGGTGGAGACCTGACAGAGCGTTTTCTTTCGCGCGGTTGAAGTCTTTGTTCTCCTTCGGGTGGAAGCTGCTGGTCTCGACCCTGATCGACACCGTCTACAACGATGTGCGCCAGCTGTTGATCGGAAAGGTCTATCAGCCGTCCGATCTTGCTTACTATAATCAGGGAAAGAAATTTCCCAACCTGATTATCACCAACATCAATTCAACCATCAACAGCGTTTTGTTTCCGACACTTTCCAAGGTGCAGGACGACAAAGACCGCTTGCGTTCCATGATGCGGATATCCATCAAAGTCAGCACCTATCTGATGGGGCCTGTCTTGGTCGGGCTGGCGGCGTGTGCCGATCCGCTGATTCGTCTGATGCTGACAGAAAAATGGATGCCGTGCGTGTTCTTTTTGAGGATATTCTGCATCACTTTTCTGATCTATCCGATCCACACCTCTAACCTGAGCGCGATCAGCGCGATGGGACGCAGCGACCTTTTTTTGAAGCTCGAGATCATCAAAAAAGCGGTTGGCTTCGGTATTATCTTCGGTACAATGTGGATCAGCGTAGAGGCGGTTGCAATCGGATCGCTTTTATCGGCTGTCGTAGGGCTGATCGTGAACGCGTGGCCGAACCGAAAGCTGCTGGGATACTCTGTAATTCAGCAGATCAAAGACATCCTGCCGCCGCTTTTGCTGTCGCTGGCGATGGGCGTCTGTGTCTACTGTGTAGAATTTCTCAAGCTGAACGACTGGCTGACGCTGCTGATCCAAATTCCTCTGGGTATAGCGGTTTATCTGGGCGGTTCCGTGATCTTCAAGATGGAAAGCTACCGATATCTGATCGGCACAATCAAAGAATATCGTAACAGGAGAGGCGCAAAGAAAGACTCTCCCGCTAATGATACAGAATAAAACTATGGAGGATACTATGAAAAAAGGATTCATTGTTGTATTATGCGTTTTACTTTTTGCGACTGCGCTGGCAGGCTGCAATAAAGGCGCGGCGACTCCCGATGAGGCGACTGTGTCATCCGAGAATGTTCCGGCAGAGGATATCGAGACCTTTGCGATCAAAACCGCATATGCCGACTTGGCGTATCCGAAACAGTGGGAAAACGACGTCAAGGTTGATATTGACGAGACAAACGGCTATGTTGTCAGCTTTTCCGCAGATGGAGTTAAGCTGTTTGATCTGCAGTTTAACTGCGGCAGCGGCGACGTGATGGGCACACTGGTTCGTGACTCGGAAAATGTGATTCTCCGTGCGGCGTTTGCGAAATTGGATGAAAACGACTCAAATTATAAAAAGCACGTTGAAATGCAGGGCGGACTCGACGTTATCCTCAGCCATCTGGCAAAGGACTATAACTTTGCCGAGGGTGAAGAAAACTATGTCAATACCTCAGAGGTCTATGAGATTAAAACCGATGTGGTTTCTTTGTACTATCCCAAGCAGTGGGAGAATAAGGTGAAGGTCGACGTTACCGACAACGGCGTTTACTTCTCTTACAAAGATGTTAAACTGTTCGATATTCTTTTCGGTACCGCAGAGGGCGCTTATCTGCTCGGTACTTATGACGGTAAAGACGTTTCGATCGTATCCTACGATCTGCAGCAGGGCGATTTGTCCGACAATGATTTTACAACGCTCAGAGCGATGCAGGAGAGCATAGATGTGATTATTTCGAATCTCGAAAAGGACGGCAATTTCCGGCCTTCCTCAAAATAATACTAAGTAGCAATAAAACGCTTTAATATCTATTGCGGAGAATCCCGCATAACTGCGTTGTCAGTCTTGACAGGCGCCAGCCTGCCTGCGACCTCCGCCTTGTTATGCGAAATTCTCCGCTAATATCTTTTTAAAGCTTTTTAATGCTACTTAGTATAAGATCAATAACCCCAAAAGACCGTGTAACAGAGCACGGTCTTTTTTATATGAAATATGCTTTTGTTGCATAGTTTTATGCAACTTTTCGGTGTGTGGCGTTATAGGTGAGAGGCAATATTCCCGAAAGGAGATGCTTATGAGTATTTCTGGTGAAATCGCTCGAATCAATCAGAATATCAGTTCTGCGTACAGCGAACTTGAGGACAAGGGGGCTTCGATGCCCGCAAGCAGGAACAGCGCCAACCTGAGCGCGACGGTCGGCAGTCTGCCTTCCGTGAGCGGCAAGATGGATTTGATGGCATATGTATCGACCGCTTCCGAACGTCAACAGCTCAGCAACGGACAGCTGTTCAAGCAACAGGGGGAGTACGGCGTGACAGATGATTATGCCGCAAATCAGTACACCATTCTGGCAAAAAAGTCGGATATTCCCACTGTGCCGACAGCCACATCCGATCTCATCAACGACAGCGGCTTCCAAAACGCGTCTCAGGTGCAGTCGACAGCGTCCGCGTCGGCGGCGTCAGCTGTCTCGGCAATTCCGACCGTGACGCTGCAGATCACCTATGACGACGACACGACCGAGACCGTGTATCTGTTGAAGAGGGCGGCGGTATGAGTATCTTTGACCATGCGAAGGCGGTATCGGTTGACGGAGAGCCCGTCAGCAGGCTGACGCTTAACGGCGTTACCGTGTGGAGCAAAAGCACTTTGAGAAAATGGGATCTCGCACAGCGCAGATGGGTTACGCCGGCTGCGGATTATTCACTGTCCTCAACGGTGCCGTTCGCGGAGCTCGGCGATGATGTTTATATATATCTGGTGTCCGGCATCGGCACGATTGTATATCATTCTTCGAATGCGTCGCGTGTTTCCGATGTAACCGAAACGGGATTTACTCTGACAAACGGCGGCGGCGGAACGGGCGTCGGTATTCCTTATCGCGTTAAGTCGGGAGAGGTTATCACGCTCTCAATGACGAAGAACGCGAACTGCCAGATCTTTGCGGCGTATTATGATGCAAACGGTTTTTTTCACTCGATCGTATCGCTCGGAAACGTCGGAAATCATCTCACGGTCAGCGATACCGCACCGATCGACGGTTGGGTGGTTATACAGTTTTGTCCCTATAATGCCAATCAGGTGGTCAATTTCAGCAACCTATCACTAAGTATCGCCTGAGAAAAAGCAAAAAAGGGGCTGTCGCGCTAAGATACGCGATAGCCCCTAGAGTGTCATTCTGAGCTTGTCGAAGAATCTTACAGTGCATTTTATCCAATTCCATTACAC
>CACWTM010000051.1:0-34605 GCA_902763855.1 uncultured Ruminococcus sp.
AGTTTTCCTCGCTCGTCGCTACGCTCCTCCCTCGAAAAACTCGCGGCGATCTACTACAGACTCAAAAATTGTTGCAACTTGCTATTGCAATTTGCGTTCATTTTGTTTTCCTCCAAAAGTATGTAATTTGCAATCAACAAGCTGTAAAAAATTACAGATAAAACGACTACTGAATCCATTATATATATATATATATCAAGTCAAGTGCAAATCGACAAAAATGCCCGAGGTGCCGCAAAAGCACAACACTTCGGGCACGGCAATATTGTTTTGTTCGTCAATTCAGTCCCAAACCGCTGAAAATCAGCTCCAAGTCCTCGTCGGTCGAGGTCACTTTTTCCAGGACTTGATTCTCGATGGCGTTGAGCATGATCTGCTCCTTCTCTCTCAGGCGGTTGTAGATCTTTTCGCCGAGGGCAAAAGCGCCGTCTTCATCGGTGTAGGCTTCTTCCAGATAATAATACTGGGTGTACTGACCATCCGGCAAACCGAGTCGGTGAATACGATCCTTTGACTGGAGCAGATGCACCAGATTATAGCTGTATTCAAAATAGATTGCGTCATGGCACACTCCATGGAGAGAGATCGACTCCGCCAAGGTGTGCGGATTGGTGATCAGCACGTCAATACTGCCGTCTTTGAACTCTTTGAGGATCGACGTGCGCTGTTCATCGGAAATGTTGCCGTAGATAACGCCTGTGGTGATACCGTGTCTCTCCAGCTCCCTGCTGATGCGTTGAATGGAGTCGATGAAGATGCACCAGATGATCATCGGTTTGCCCTGTTCGTGGAGCTCTTTCGCCTTCTCAATGCAAATCCGGAACTTGCTTGTCTCGGAAATCGCGTCAATGATTTCCTGTACATCCTGAGAGTAATCGACGTAATCGATCTCGTCGATGTCGCCAGAGATATCAAGGATATCGCTGAAATCGGATAGATCCAGATTATTAAGCAGCATTTTCGGATTAGATTCCAGTTGCAGCAAGCGGATGATCAGCGCGAGCTTATTCTTGCGATACGTCTGCTTGAGTATATGGAACAATCTGTTCTCCGGCTCGGTGGCGTCGGCACACAGCGTGATGTCTGAATTCGCTCTCGGCACGCCGAGTTGATCCTTTGTTGTACGGCAGTAAAACGGTTGGAGTTTACGGTTGATCTCATCCATATCGCTATCACTCGGATTCTTTAGCTGAGAATAGTCAAAGTCGAAGAAATCCTCGTATTCATCTCGGTACAGAAAATGCAGGAGATTATAGATATCGACGTAGGAATTAGGGATCGGTGTACCCGTCAGGGCAATGGTGTAGGCGGCGTTCTCCGTAACGTCATAGATGTCAGCTGCGCGCATTCCCATCATGCCGTCTGAATACTTTTTGACCTTATGTACCTCGTCCATGACGACCATGGTTCTGTGATCGATGATGGATTTCAACTCTTTGCGATAACTGCTGATACCCTCGTAGTTGAATAGCAAAAGATTCTTACCGCCGGTTTCAAAGAGGATCGCACGTCTCTTTGCATCTGTAGATGTGTATAAACCGCTATGGATGTCAAATAGCTTTAGCGGCAAACGATCTCTGAAGCAGGCGACAAACTCGTCCATCCAAGAGCCGAAGGAGTTTTTCGGCCCGATCATGACGATCTTATCAACCAATCCTTTCGCCCGCAGATAGGCGAACACGCCAAGAACCGATGCCGTCTTGCCGGAACCGGGGACAGAGAAGTTCGCGTCGCGCTTCATGGTGCACATAAAGAACGAGTCCCACATCTGCTGCTCACGCAGGGGACGCGCCATCGCCTCATCAACCACGCGCTTGTATTCGCTGAACTGCGGCAGAACCTGATCATCATGCTGTTTGATCTGGATACCGACCTTGGAGCGTTCCATTATATAGAGCTCTTTAGATTCGATAAACGAGGATAAACGATTTGTTACATAGAACTTGTATCCGCGGACGCCGGCGTCATCCTGCAAGATTTTGATAACGCTTTTATAGTAGGGATAGGTCAGGCTCTTTTTGAAATACTTATCCCGATCATATTGTCTGTCGCGATCCAGATAGCGGCGAAGTTTCAGCTTATACAGCTTGCCGATCCATATAGCGTCGGGATCAAGTCCGTCGCCAACGGTCAGCTTCAGTGCACCATCCTCCAGATCGAGGATAACCGTATCGTTATGCATCTAATTCACCTTGAATCTGCTCTATCAAAGCAGACAATTTGTTCAGTTTATCGCTGACCACGCCTAACTGTTCATCGGTCATTTTCAAGAAAATATTGGTATCGATCGCTTCAACATTACTGCACGCTTTATCCAGCAGAAAAGCAGGACGATTACGCGTTTCGTCGCTCTGGGATTTTGTGCGCCATTTCTCGGTTGAATCAAAAAATTGTTCTGACAGTTCCGAATTCGTGAGCTGTTGATTCAAGACCTGTTCGTTGACCTGCTCCTGACGGTCAATGACATCGACTACCTCCTCTGTCAAAGGCATCTGTTCATCGATGAAACCGTTTACAAATCTCGGGGACTCGACAATCTTCTTGATCTTTCTGATATAGCGCGTCATATCCCCTTCGGGCTGTACCGTGAAATTGGCGAAAACGATGCTTTTGATATCCTCTTTCCTGTCGTCGTAATCATTGAAGCCCTTCAGCATTTTATACAGCTCTTCAATGGGATAATAGAGGTTCAGCTCCTTAATCAGATGATAGCTGCCCGACGCGTTGATAAACTCCAGATACTCGATCATCAGCTTCGCTTTTTCCAAATCGGCGATGACGCGTTTTGGTGTTGATGAAGTGTGAGTTGCATATTCCTCTACTGTGATCAAATGGGTTTCAGCTACTGCATGATAGAGACCGACAAGCTTGTCGACAGGATCATAATCCACGGGCTTGTCTACACCAAGCTGCAGGGAAAGCTCAAGCATCTTGATCTGCTTCGCGTTATGCTCGATGTCGTGTGGGAGAATTACTGCTTTGAAATACTGTGTAGTTCCGGTTTCTCTCTGGATCTGTCTGAGGCAGGTAAAGCGTCTGTTGCCATCGATGATACGTCCGTCGGTAAGAACGACGCCGTATTCCTGCTGACCGATTGCTCTGATATTATTCTTCGTCTTGCGCATCGCATCGGGATTGCTGGCGACAACAAACCCCTCGATAATACTGTTATACGCATCCAAATCGCTCATGTCGATCATGTCAACATGATTATCGGACTTATATTTGCTGATCCAAGTGGCAATTCTGTCGTTCTGATCATTATAGTACAGGCAATCGAGTTTGATTTCATATACCTCATAAGTATCGGTTCTGCCATCGATTCTGAGCTGTTTATTCAGTTTGGTTTTGATAACGGATTGATTGGCAATTCCTTCTTGTAACAGATTCATGGTTATTCTCCTTATATTTCATCAAAATAGATTTCGTAGTCTGCATACAGTTTTTCGGTGATGTCGCTGTAATACATGGATGTACCGGGCAATATCTTATCCTTGATATCCCACCGTTCGAGCTTAATGCCGTAGGTATTCTTCAGCTTTTCCATGAGCTCATAGACGTCGATATACATACTCTCTTCACGATAGATCAGCCATTCTATAAAGTCTGAGTACAAGAAAGGCTTTGTTCCGATCCGGAAAAGCATATTGCCACCGACTTTTTTATGGGCGATATGCTCTTTATCTGCAAAGAGAACAGAAGAATAGAAATAGTCGTCAAAACCCAGTTCAAACAACTCATCGTCAAAGCCCTCCTGTTTCAAGGAACGGATTGTGAAAAACGGCTTGCTCGTAAACGATGCAGCATGCTGACAGAAGCAAACAATATCTTCCTTTGTCGTCCCGAAAAGCTCTGTTAGCCTACTGAGCTTGATATACTTTTTTGGCAGGAATTCAATCAACTCATAGCTGGATGTATACATAGTCAACACTCCATAGTACGACTGATTGTAAATGAATTCCCTCGGGAAAAGATTTGTATCAATAATATCTCCTTCAGTAAGTATCGCTGAAAAGAATTCCTGAGCGCTGCGGTAAGTCGCTCGGATCACATAGCCGCTGTAGACACGAAAACCAAGCTGATGCAGGGTGTAGTGATTGATTTTTTCGAGCGGCTCGGAGGGGTATTCCCTTCTGAAAATCGTTTGCAGTTTCTCGATCGGGTAATAGTCATCCGTGAGTTTTTCTTTCAGCCTGTTCAGTTCTTCGTTAGATAAGGAAGGAACATCCATTTCCAGCACTCTATCTTTATTGAGATACTGTTTAACATAAGGAAGATAATTCGCCATTGCTGTATTGGCGGCTACTCCATACCGTTCGGAGTATGCATCAGCAAAAGCATATTGATCAATCGGCGTCAGTTGGGTCAGCAGATCAATGACCTGCTTTTCTCTGTTTGCCTCGCCGAATAGCATGATCGGATTTCTTCCCAACACCAGCTCCGGATAATCTGATTCGACATTGATCTTTTTGAGCAGGTTATGCAGCTCGTATTCGTTTCGAATATCATACTCCGCCATCAGATCGGGATTTTCATCCAAAATCTTTTTCGCGGAAATCTCGATATTATGGTACTGATCCAAATTCAGGCGGTCTAGGAACGCATCCTTGTCGATTGACTGCGTGTCGTAATAACGCATTCTTTGATTCAGCGTCCAAAGGATTTTATCGGAAGCGGCATATTTATTCATACGAGTTCTCATGCTTTCTTCCGTGATTATCAAATCCGCCTTTTCATTATCTATGACGAACTCATTATACCTCTCGACAAACTCGGAATATGTTATCGTCTCTTTACATAATATAGGGAATAATGCATCCTCTATGAGATACACTTTTGCTTCTACTAAATCGTTACCGATCCATATCTTTTTGCTGAGTATGTATTTTTCGATACGTTTTTTGATAGATGCCGGGATTTCGGAATCGTATAAAGTATCTTCAATCGGATTCTTTTTCTTTGTTCCCTTGTATTTGTTCTCCAAAAAGTAAATAGTTGCTTTTGAAAACCCGAGGTATCTCTCCATGAGCTCTTCCGATAGGTCATAGGTAAGATAGAGGTGTTTATATTTGTCCTCATCCATGTGACCGTACCGGACATACAGCTTTCGTAAATACTTTGCTTCTATCTGACGAACGCGTTCTCTGGTCAGCCCACCCAATTCTCCCGCTATTTCTTCAAGCGTCATGCCTTGTGTACGCATGATAATAACCTGCGCCGATCTGTCGTCTGAAGATTCGGCAAGGATATCAGCAAAGGACGGATAATACATATAGTAGCGATCGGTACACTTGATTGCCCTATTCTCTGTCAATTTGGTCAGCCGCTCTTGGAGCAGTTCCGAATCCAAAGACTCAGGTAACATTTCTTTGATTTCCACAAATGAGAGACCATCGATTTCATGTCGAATCAGGCCTTCGGTAATACATTTGTCGATCGCTGCCGTTACAGATGGAATCCGGAAAATGTCGGAGCTGTCATGGATAAATCGAATCAGCATTGGATCCTGCTTCTTTGCTCGCGCTGACAGGTGATCGCACTCTTTCAGAATTATCGTAGATCCGCATTGTTCGCTCTCCCGATGGAGCTTTTCTATCATCGAGGTGATATCTTCCAATTTTAACGTTGGTTCATTTGCTGGTTCATAAACAGGAGATTCTTCGGTGCTTTCTTTTTCCTCATATTCTTTCCTGAATCGCTGAACAGCCTCGTAGATTTCCTCTGCACTTTTCACTCCAAGATTTTTGATCTGTTTGAAATCATCAAAAGAAAAATCAGCTAACTCGTAAATATACCGGTAACCACTTCTTGCCAATGCGCGGGTTGAGCGAGTTGAAAGAGAAAGTAAGCGCAAAGGCAGTTCCTCAAACCTCATGCTTTCGACCATTTCTGATTTGGTCCGTTCGTCTCCTTCTTTTGTTGGCAACGGTGTATCAACCTTTAATTCTCCTTGCAGATAGCTGCTCACAGTCGACAGTATCTCATCAACAGATTTTGCACCCATGTTTTTGACGGCAGCCAACTCTTCGACGGTTATTATCAACAAATCTGAAAGCATATGGAGTTCGGCTCTTCGTAGTCCGTTACTTGCCCGAACCGAAAAAGACAACTGCTCGACAGCAATATCCTCCCGATAATCGGAAAAATCTTCATTATAGATCAGCCCGTCGGAGATCCACCAGCCTTCTATCAGTTGGCTCTTCACAGTTTCCTGCGCCGCACTAAGCATTTCCATATTGTTGTTATCCATTTTCCTTCTGCTCCCCATGCGCGAAAAAATAATAATTCATGATAATTATAACAAATGAACGAGGATTGTTCAAGCAAAATACATGCGTAAACAGTAAAATCGCCCGAGGTGCCGCAAAGCCACAGCACCTCGGGCGAAGATTAGCCGATTATTGACGATGATTCTTATCCGTCCAGACTGTTTTCATTCAGCATAAAGTCGTAGATACTCATCACCAGGACACCTTCTTCGGTATACCACATGGTCGGCGCGTCCTTAGTAATGATGATCTTCTTAAAGTTATCCTCGATCTTCATCAGCGGGCGCTGTTCCTGCTCCGTCTTTTCTCTGTCAGGCATAGCAAAGGCGGACTGGATATAATACCGCTTCATCCCCTTATTGCAGACAAAATCGACCTCCAGCTGTTTTCTCACCATCTTACCGTCCTTATCGCGCACATTGATCTGCACGATACCGACGTCGACGTTGAAGCCTCTCGCGCACAGCTCGTTGTAGATGATATTCTCCATCGAATGCGTTTCTTCCAGCTGGCGGAAGTTGATGCGCGCATTCCTGAGACCAATATCGGTGAAGTAATACTTTAAAGGCGTATCAATATATTTCTTTCCACGGATATCATAGCGGTGCGTCGCGCTAATCAAAAAGGCGTCGCACAGATAATCCAGATAGTTGCGTATCGTGTTGGGGCTGATACTGACATTTTTCACGCTCTTGAAGGTAGCGGTCAACTTTCGCGGATTCGTTAATGAACCGATAGCAGAGGACAAGATATTCAAAAGCTCCTCCATCTCTGCACGATTGCGTACATTATGTCGTCCGACAATGTCACTGATATAGGTCTCTTCCATCAGCGACTTCAGCAATTCGATCTTTTGCTCCGGAGTCGGAAGCAATACAACCTGCGGCAGCCCGCCGAATAACATATACTCATTCCAGCCATCGTAGCGGTTTCCGGAATAGTTCTCCATGAATTCGCAGAAACGCAGGGGGCCGATATGCAGTTCATCTCCGCGTCCGCGGAACTCAGTGATTATATCTTTGGAGAGGAGCTTTGCATTGCTGCCGGTAACATAAACGTCCACGTTCTTCATACGAAGAAATCCGTTGAGTACCGACTCAAACTCTCCGAGCAGCTGTACCTCGTCAAAGAGGATATAATACATCTGATCGTCGGTGATCAGGCTCTTGACATACGGGTACAGTACCTCCGGATCGCGGTACTGCCTGACCTCAAAGGAATCAAAGCTCATTTCGATAATGTGATCCTGTGGCACGCCTTCTTCCAGTAGATGCGCCTTGAAAAGATTGAACAGCAGATACGACTTGCCGCACCGACGTATACCGGTGATCACCTTAACTAACCCATTGTGTTTTTTTTGGATCAGCTTGTTCAGCCATATTTCTCGTTTGAACTCCATAGCCATTCTCCTATTGAATATTTTTGCGTATACAATCACTTTTATTCTTTAGTTCTATTATAATAATCATAGAGACAGTTGTCAATTATTTGTTGATATTTTTTGTGATATGACGCAAAAATATTCATTTGAGTTTATTCCGTACATGTTTATGATTGTGCCTTATGGAGCAAATGAATATCATGACCTATAAAAAAGCAAAGCCAAATTAACGATAAGGTTAACTTAGCTTTGCTGTCTTCACATTACACTTTTTTGTATCCTATCCGGTTTTGATTTTCCGCTAACGTCATCGCGGATTATGGGGAGAGGAGGAGCCGCAACACGAGGTCAAGGCATACCAACCGGATATGCCTACCGAGTGCAGCGAGCGACGACGAAACGCAGTTATGCGGATTTCTCCGCAATAGATATTAAAGTGTTTTATTGCTACTTAGTATCAGATCGCCTTGTACGGACAGACGCATTTGTCGCTGGTGAGAAACTCGGCGTCGGGAAACTCCTTTTTGAGCATGTCGCACAAGGGCTTGATGACGACGTCCTCGGTCGAAAAATGTCCCGCGTCAAACGCGGCGATACCGTGTGCTTGCGCGTAAAGGTACTGGTGGTGCTTCATCTCGCCTGTGACAAACGCGTCAAAGCCGTATTTTTTGTACAGCTCCACGCCCTCGCCGCCTCCGCCTGAGGATACCGCCGCTCGTCTGACCTTTCCGTCGGTGTAGCGCACCGAGGGAGCATGCAGTTTATCTTTGATGATCTCGGCATAGGCGTCCGCGTCACAGGGCGTTTCGGGTTCGCCGACCAGGAGAAAATCATCGGGATAAAATACGGTGTTTTTCAGCCCCAGCGCTTTGCCCAGGGCGACGTTCACGCCCTCTTCCGCGCGGTCGAGATTGGTGTGCAGACACAGCGCCGCGATATCGTACTTTGCCAGCAGATACTCAGCGGCGTCGGGTTTGAGCGCGCTGATCGGAGAGAAGATGACGGGGTGGTGGCTGACGATCAGCCCCGCGCCTTTCTCTTTCGCTTCTTTAACGACCTCGGGCGTGATGTCCAGCGCGAGCAGAACACGGCTGATTTCGGCGTTTTTGTCGCCGACCAAAAGCCCGACGTTGTCCCACTCTGCGGCGGCGTCGAAGGGCGCGATCTTCTCTGTATATTCGATGATGTTATTCACTTTCACGGATGGCTTCCTCCAGTCTTCGGACAAGGGGCAAAACGGCAGGGTCGCCCTTGCTTTTGTTGCGCAGATTGTGCAGGCTGCGGCTGAGAAAACCGCGGCTGTTTTCATCGTCGAGGCCGAGCTTTCCGACGAGTGCGGTATAACTGTCGCAGGGCTGTGATTGACCGTTGTATTGAGCCGACAGAACGGTGTAGTACTTACCGTCGTCAAGCACGGCTATTTGGTCGATGATCGCAAAGCCGTTTTCATACAGCCAAAGCACCAGATCCTCATGGTGGGTCATGGGCTGGAGCACAAGGCGCTTTGCTTCGTCCTTCACCCACGGCGCGGCGGTTAAGATATCGCGGATCAGCTCGCCGCCCATCCCCGCGATCACGACGTCGTCGACCTCGTCGGGGCGTACCTCGCTCAACCCATCCGACAAACGGGTTTTGATCCTGTCTGACAGGTGGTATTTTGCGATGTTTTCCTCAGCCGATTTCAGCGGCAGGGGATTGATATCGCAGGCGAGCGCAGAGGGGATTTTCTCACTAAGGCACAGCGCGATCGGCAGATAGCCGTGATCTGTCCCGATATCCGCAAGGCGGCTGCCCTCGCGAACCATTTCCGCGCACAAGGACAGCCGCCCACAGGGTTTGAGTATTCGGTTCATGCGCCGACCGCTTTGTTCAGCGCTTCAACGAGCTTGTCGGCGTCCGCGCCGTGTACCATGCACGCTTCCTCGATGCTCTCGCCGCGGGATGCGGGACAGCCCAGGCAGTGCATGCCCATCTGTAAGAACAGAGGAGCGGTAGCGGGGAATTTATCCAGAACGTCGCCGATGATAGATTCTTTTGTAATCATAATAATACCTCCTGAAAAAGTCATTGCGGGGCACTTTTGTGCCGCGGCAATCTCAACCAAGTATAGTTTTTTGATTTGACAAGCCGATTATAACACAGTTGGTTAAAAAAAACAATACCGCAATATAATATAGAAAAACAGCGCTCCTTTCGGAACGCTGTAAGCAATTTTACTTTATCACTCAGCTTGTGCTGCTTCTTCAGCTTCTTTACGCTTTGCAAAGCATTCGCTGCAATAGTAATCCTTGCCTTCCATCGGCTTAAATGGGATATGTGCCTCGCCGCCACAGTCTGCACACACGGTCGTGTGCATTTCACGATTAGCCCTGATTGCGTTCTTGCGAGCAATACGGCAGTCTTTGCAGCGCTGGGGTTCGTTTACGAAACCTTTCTCTGCGTAGAACTCCTGCTCGCCGGCTGTGAATACAAACTCGTTTCCACAGTCCTTGCAACGGAGGATCTTGTCTTCGTACATAGCGTGTACCTCACTTTTTGGTATATATTTTACCCCGCGGCGGAGTTGCACCGTCTGATTTCTCTTCGGGGTGTATTACCTAGAAAGCTTTTGACGTATACGGGTCTGTGCATTGTCAACTGATTTTAGGGAAATATTCAGCCGATGGGATATTTCGCTGTACGAATAGCCGGAAAGGTGCAAAATCGCTACTTTGTACTCTAGGCTGGATAATTTTTCTTTGAGGATTCGGTGCAGGCTGCCGATATATTCTTTCGTTTCAACTAGCTCAGGTAACGAAGCGACGGTAGAATCGAAAGCGGCGTCCCGATCGTCCTCGATGGATATCATATTGCGGGCGGGAACAGCGCTCTGACGCGACGAGGATCGCATCATGGAGCGGTAGCGGTTTTCGACGCAGAGCATCAGATAGTTCTTGAAGCTCATCCCCTTGCCGGCGTCAAAGCTGCGGCAGGCAGACAGCAGGGCTACCATGCCTTCCTGTACCATATCGCTGTCGTCTGTATCTGCCGACATACCGCGGTATTTTTTTGCGGCCGAGGAGATCAGCCCCAGATACCGTGACGCGATCATCTCGAACGCGTCGTCGTGTCCCGCACGAAATTTGTTCAGAAGTTCTTCGTCGGAAAGCAGCGGGTTGCGGTTGTCGGTAGTATCTCTCAGGATATAGCACCTCACAATAATTAACTATTCAAATTGTAATAAATATGCCGCAAAAAGTCAACAGGTTTTTGGAAATCAAATGTGATGAAAAGATTACAAAATATTCATCTAAGAGTGCATTTTGTGCATAATTAACAGTATTTTTGTCCTTTTTTTGGTTTACAAATATGCATATGCTGTGTTATAATGCAATTAGAAATTCGAACATAGAAGCGATTCCATGAAAGGCGTGTCGGTAATGGTAGTAAAATGTAATAGTTTGGGATTGTTCGGTCTGAGCACCTACGCGATCGAGATCGAGGCCGATCTTTCGCGCGGGATGGCGGCGTTTGATATCGTCGGTCTGCCGGATACAGCGGTCAAGGAAAGCCGCGACCGCGTGCGCTCCGCGATGAAGAACTGCGGCTTTGAATTTCCGAACTCGCGTTTGATCCTCAACCTCGCGCCTGCAGATATCAAAAAGGAAGGCCCTCTCTATGATCTTCCGATCCTGATTACCGTGCTCAAAGCGACCCGTCAGATCACCGCGAACACGGACGACTCTGCCTTTATCGGCGAGCTAAGTCTGTCGGGGGAGCTGCGCGGCGTCAACGGCGTTTTGCCGATGGCAATCGCCGCGCGTGAGCTGGGGCTGAAAAAGCTCTATGTCCCCTCGGCAAACGCCAACGAGGGTGCGGTTGTTGATGGGCTTGAGGTCTATCCCGTATCGCACGTTTTTGAACTGATCGACCACCTCGCCGGTCGCAAAGCGATCGCTCCGGCTGTTTTCAGCCGGGATGAAGCGGCACGTGACAGTACGCTGGATTTCTCACAGGTCAAAGGTCAGGCGGAGGCGAAGCGCGCTTTGGAGATCGCCGCCGCGGGAGGCCACAATGTTCTGCTGATCGGATCCCCCGGCGCGGGCAAAAGTATGCTCGCGAAGCGTATGGTCACCATCCTGCCCGAGATGACCTTTGCGGAGACCATCGAAACGACCAAGATCCACTCGATCGCCGGTACTTTGCAAAAGGGTTCGGGGCTGATCACGATGCGGCCGTTTCGCTCACCCCACCATACCATCACGCGCGTCGGCATGACCGGCGGCGGTACGACTCCCAAGCCCGGTGAGATCTCGCTCGCGCACAACGGCGTGCTGTTCCTCGATGAACTGCCCGAGTTCCAGCGTACCGCGCTGGAGGTGCTGCGCCAGCCGCTCGAGGACGGCGTGGTGTCGATCTCACGCGCCCACGGCACCTACACCTACCCTTCCGAGTTCATGCTGATTGCCGCGATGAATCCCTGTCCCTGCGGTTACTATAACCATCCGAAAAAGGCTTGCTCCTGTTCGGACAACGCGGTTCACAAATACCTCAACCGTGTGTCGGGACCCCTGCTCGACCGCATCGACATCCATATCGAGGTGCCGCCGGTAGAGTATGACGACCTGACCGCGAAGAGCGGGGAGGAGACCTCCGCCGAAATCAGAAAACGCGTCAACGCCGCGCGTAGGATCCAGACCGCGCGCTACAAGGGGACAAAAACCAAGTGCAACGCCCATATCGAAGCCGCGATGTTTGAGGATGTTTGCGTGATGGACGATAAGGCGAACCGTATGCTGAAAGCCGCTTTTGACAAGCTCGGTATGACCGCCCGCGCCTATGACCGCATCATGAAAGTCGCGCGCACGATCGCCGATCTTGACCAAAGCGAGATCATTCGCGCGCCGCACATCAGCGAGGCGATCCAGTACCGTTCGCTCGACAGAAAGTACTGGCATGATTAGTTGGATAAAAGTCGTTTTTTAATGACCGGAAAGGATACAGCATGAAACACGAAATACCTAAAATCAATCTCCGTGCAAGCGTACAAGAGAACTGTGTGCCTTTTTGCGGCTTCGGAACCTTCCTGCGCAGAGCGAGAGCGCTTTTTGACTATAACGGATTTACCGACTATAGATTTTCCGAAACGCCCATTAACGGTGCGGAAAACGAACCGGCGTTTCTTTATCTGCTTGAGGGGTACAAACGGACATACCCGGAAAAACATAAAACGTATTTGATCGCCAAACTGGAAAAAGACGATCTCCTGAAGATTTCAAGAGAGATCAACCTTTGGACGGACAATGTATCGTCGGCAAAAAGGTTGAACGAAGATGAACTGCGCAAGGAATTAATCGCAAACGGCTTTTCCGACGAGGAGATCAATGAGATCATGGGACAGCATTGATCTTTCATAAGAAGTCGATGCGCCGATCGGCGGTTTCGGCTATATCAAATTCGTCTGAAACAATAAAAAATCATACAGAAATGAAGAAAGGAGGCTATCCGTAGTGGATAACCTCCTGTTTTTATTTAAAATAGTCATTGCGAGGGGCGCAAAGGAAAAGGTAGAGATTGCCACGTCGGAACCATGTTCCTCCTCGCAATGACAATCTGAAATGCGCNNNAGGGAAGGATTTATCCTTTTAGGCTAATACCCCGCCCGAGCATAGCGAGGGTAAAGTGTCCGGCGGACACTTTAGTGCTTGCACCGGGGAAGTTTATTTCAGCGCTTTTTTCGGGCATACTTTGGTGCACTCGTAGCACAGGATACATTCGGTCGCGTTCTCGCGCTTGCGGCTGTTGTTGCAAACCTCTACGTCCATCGGACAGACCTTTTTGCACTTGCCGCATTTGACGCACTTGCTCTCGTCGCATTTGACGCGCAAAAGCGAGAAGTAGCTCATCGGCTTTAAGAACACCGTGATCGGGCAGATGTACTTGCAGAATGCGCGGTTGTCTTTGAGGACGAACGCGAGGATGATACCGACGGCGTAGTACAGGACGTTGCCGCCGAGGAACAGCCAGAACATGACGCGCTCAAGGTTGCCGACATGCGTCAGAAACAAGGCGATGACAAGGATCAGCGACAGCGCGAAGGTGATGTAGCGGATGAAGCCGAGCTTTTTGCGCGGCGCCTGCGGCGTTTTGTAGGGGAGCAGGTCGAGGATCATCGCCGTCCAGCAGGCGTAGCCGCACCAGCCTCGTCCGAAGAGCAGCGGACCGAAGATTTTCGCAACGGCATAGTGGATGGTCGCCGCCTCAAAAACGCCGGTGAACAGATAGTACCAGAAGCCCTCGATCTGCATATTCTCGCCGCAGATCAGCCCGAGGTATACCAGCATGTAGCTGCCGACAGCGAACTGGGCGAATCGCCGCGCGTGCTTCCAGCCGATCCTGTACAGACCCAGTCCTATCGCCAGACAGATCCCGATGTAGGAAAAGTTGAACAGATAGAACAGTTTGTCTTTGGTCAGCCACAGTGTGATCGCGATCGCTTCAAATATGCCGAGCATAACAAGGCTCGGCAACCATTTTTTCATGATGCTTCGGAGAGTTCTGTATCAGAGGTAATGCGCTCTGAGCTCGTCGCCGCTCTTGGCAGAAAGATACGCGGGAGCGATGTCGAGGATGGTTTTCGCTCCGGTCACGCCTTCTTTGTTCATGCGGTAAGCCGCTCTCGCGCAGGCGGCGAGGACAGAGCCGGTGAACTCGGGGTTGGAGTCGAGCTTTAAGCTGTATTCGATGACGTGCTTGTTGCCCTCGCCGGTCGTGCCGCTGTGGATGACGGAGCCGCCGTGGGGCAGACCGCTGTGGTCGCGCTTCATCTCTTCTTCGGTGATGAAGTGTGCGGTGGTGTCATAGTCGGAGAAGTAGTTGGGCATGGTGACGATGGCGTTTTCGATCGCCGCCCTGTCGGCGCCCTCCTCTGCGACGACAAAGACCTCGCGGGTGTGCTTTTCGCGGGTGGTCAGCGCGGGGTTTGCACCGCTTCTGACCGCGTCGAGCGCCTTGTCAACGGGGATGGTGTACTGACGCGCGTCTTTGACGCCGTCGATACGGCGTACCGCGTCGGAGTGTCCCTGGCTGACGCCCTTGCCCCAGAAGGTGTATGCCTGACCGCAGGGCAGGATCGCGTCGGCGTAGACGCGGTTGACGGAGAACATGCCGGGATCCCATCCGGCGGAGATGACGCCGACCTTGCCGCCGTCCTTTGCCGCTTTGTCGACGTTGGCGAAATGGGTCGGGATGTTGGCGTGGGTGTCAAAGCTGTCGAGGACGTTGTACCACCGGGCATAGTACGGGGTCATCTCGGGCAGGTCGGTTGCCGAACCGCCGCAGATGACCAGTACGTCGATATCATCCCTGCCGTTTTCCAGCTCAGAAGCGGCGCGTACCGCCACGCCTTCGGTGTTGATCTTCAGCCCCGAGGGGTCTCTGCGGGTATAAACGCCCGTCAGCACCAGGTCGTCGTTTTGCTTGATGGCGGCTTCGACGCCTCTGCCGAGGTTGCCGTAGCCGAGGATTGCGATTTTTATCATGATTTACCTCCCGAAATATAAGAATGCTTTTCTATTTTATCATAGCAAAGTGCGGATTGCAATCCTATTTCTATAGGAAAAGCGGATCATCGACAGAACCCGTCGGGATGATTACAAAATAATTACATAAAAGAATAATAAATATAGAAAAAGCATACAGTCTGTTAGGATAAAACCATACAAATTCACTAAAAAAGATTACAAAACTTTTTTTCGGTTGACTTTGCAGCTCTGTTGTATTATCTTATGTATAGTTATATGATAGGCTCATAATAGGCTAAGTGCCGAAAATGACCTGATGTTTGATTCATACACGCGTTGCGTGTGACCCATAGAACAGAAACAGAAACCTAGCTTGTATAGGAAGTGTACAGATTTGGAAAAGATAGTTATCAACGGCGGAAAGCCGTTATTCGGCGAGGTCACCGTCAGCGGCGCGAAGAACGCCGCCGTTGCGATCATCCCCGCGGTGGTGCTCTGTGACGAGCCCTGCCGTATCGAAAACATTCCGAATATCTCCGACGTTGCCCTGATCGCGAATATCCTGCAGGATATGGGTGCGATGGTGCGCCGTGTCGATAAGAACACGCTGGATATCGATCCGCGTCCCATCAACACATGGGAGGCGACCCACGACGACGTTCGCGGTATGCGTGCGTCCTATTACCTTTTGGGCGCGCTGTTGGGACGTTTTCACAAGGCAAAGGTTGCCCTGCCCGGCGGCTGCAACTTCGGCGTTCGTCCGATCGACCAGCACCTGAAGGGTTTCCAGCTGATGGGCGCGAGAAACGACCTTGTCAACGGAGCGGTCATCGAGAGCGACGCCGAGGACCGTTTCCACGGCGCGAGAGTCTACTTTGACACCGTTTCCGTCGGCTCGACCATCAACCTCATGCTCGCCGCAGTTAAGGCAGAGGGTCAGACTATCCTCGAAAACGCCGCGAAAGAGCCGCATATCGTCGACCTCGCGAACTTCCTCAACTCGATGGGCGCGAACATCCGCGGCGCCGGTACGGACGTCATCAAGATCCGCGGCGTCGATTACCTGCACGGCGTGACCTACTCCATCATCCCCGATCAGATCGAGGCGGGTACCTACATGGCTGCCGCTGCCGCGACAAGAGGCAAGGTGACCATCCGCAATATCACGCCCAAGCATCTCGAGAGCATCAGCTCCAAGCTCATGGAGATGGGCTGTGAGATCGAAGAATACGATGAAGCGGTCATCGTCGACGCGACCAAGCGTCCTTTGAACCGCGTGAATATCAAAACCATGCCCCATCCGGGCTTTCCGACCGACTGTCAACCGCAGTTCGTCGCACTGCTCTCTACTGTCAAGGGAACTTCTATTGTGAACGAGAGCGTTTGGGACAACCGCTATCAGTATGTCAGCGAGCTTGTCCGCATGGGCGCGAAGATTTCTGTCGAAGGCAGACTCGCGATCATCGAGGGCGGTACGCTGACCGGCGCGCCGGTTAAGGCGACCGATCTGCGTGCAGGCGCGGCAATGGTGATCGCCGGTCTGGTCGCTGAGGGTACGACAAACATCTCGAATATCAAGTATATCGAACGCGGTTACGCGGACGTCGTCACCAAGTTCCAGAGCCTCGGCGCGGACATCAAAAAAATCTACGTTCCTGATCACAAGGGCGTAGCCACAACAGCATGATGAAAAGCCACCTGAGGGTGGCTTTTTTGGTGACGGTTGTAGGCGGGCTGTGCCGCGCCGACGATGACCGTCGGAGGGTGCTGTATCAACATGTTTTACAGAGGTTATTGTAAATGGCAAAAATCGTACCGCTTTTTTCTTCCAGCAAGGGCAATTCCTATTATATACAGGGCAACGGTACCGCGATCCTGGTGGACGCGGGCCGAAATCTCAAACAAATCGAGCTGGCGCTCGCCGCAAACGATCTATCGATGCGCAGCGTCGGCGCGATCTTCGTCACCCATGAACACAGCGACCACATCAGCGCCCTGAAGGTGCTGTTAAAGCGCTACAATATTCCGCTTTACGCTTCACGCGGGACGCTCCACTATCTTGTCAGCAACGACAAGGTGCCGCCGACAGCGCGGCTGAACGTGATCGAGGATGTGATCGAGACCGACGACTTTCGCGTACAGCGGGTCGAGACCTCTCACGACGCCGCCGAGCCCTGCGGTTATCATATCACCACGCCCGACGGCAGACGGCTGAGCATCGTGACCGATACGGGCTATCTGACCGACGACGCGAAAAAGGCGATCTCGCGCTCGCACCTTGCGGTGGTAGAGTCCAACCACGACATCGACATGCTGAAAAACGGCATGTATCCGTATATTTTGAAAAAGCGTATCCTGTCCGACTGCGGACACCTGAGCAACGAGGCTTGTGCCGACGCGCTGCCGCATTTTGTCGGAGCGGGTCTGACGCGCATTATCCTCGGCCATCTCAGCGAAGAGAACAACACGCCTCATCTCGCGCTGACAGGAGCGATTGATTCGCTCAACCGCGCCGGGATGGCGCTCGAGTCCGACTATCTGATCGACGTCGCGCCTGTCGCGACCAACGGCAAATCCATGCTCTTCTAGGTGACTTATGCTCAGTATCAATATCATCTGCGTCGGTAAGCTCAAGGAAGCCTACCTGCGCCAAGCGATCGAAGAATACAGCAAGCGGATGAAGCCGCTGTGTAAGCTCAGTATCATCGAACTGCCCGAAGAACGCGTCGGCGATAATCCGTCTGACGCCGAGATACAGCGCACCGTTGCCGCCGAAAGCGAGCGGATCACGCAGAAGGTCGGCAAGGGCGACTATGTGATCGCGATGTGCGTTGAGGGCAAAAACATCAGCTCCGAGGAGTTGTCCGGGCGGCTGGAGGATATCTCCATGACCCACAGCGCGGTCGACCTCATCATCGGCGGCAGCTGGGGGCTGAGCGATACGCTCAAAGCGAGGGCGGACTTCAAGCTGAGTATGGGAAAGATGACCTTTCCGCACCAGCTCTTCCGCTTGATGCTCTTAGAACAGCTCTATCGCGCTTTCCAGATATCCAAGGGAACGAAATACCACAAGTGAGAGGGATCGCGATGAAAACTCAGATCATCAAACTTCATATCGACGACTTTCAAAAATGCGGTAATATCTGGGATATGCAGCGGCAGAGCGATCTTGCGAAGCAGTTTTATCGCGAAATGCGCGATGGCAACAGGACGACTTACGTCTATACGATCGACGGTACGTTTATCGGCGAGATATCTGTGGTAAAGGACGCCGATGACTGCGATTATACGATTCCTGAAAAGAGGCTGTATGTATCTCGCCTGATCGTCAAAGAAGGATACAGAAGACAGGGTATCGGCAGAAAGTTGGTTTCTTTCATGATAGAAGAAGCAAAAGCACAGGGATATAGCGAGCTGTCTATCGGTGTGGACTTAGATAATTATCCGGCATTGAAGTTATATATCGACTTAGGCTTTGACAAAGTGGTCTTTATCGGTGAGGACGAGTACGGAAAATTCGTAAAACTGTTAAAAACCCTTTGACATAAAATATGATTTTACAGGAGGAACAGCATGGCGTTTGACGGTATTATGATGACGATGGTGCGGCGCGAGATGAGCGATGCTTTGATCGGTTCACGCGTCAGCCAGATTTACCAGCCCGCGCGTGATGAGCTGGTGTTCGCGTTTCGTACCCGTGAGGGATCGCGAAAGGTGCTGGTGCGCCTGTCGGACAGCCCGCGCGTGCATATCTCCTCCTGTTCAATCGAGAATCCGTCTGTGCCGCCGATGCTGTGCATGCTGCTTCGTAAGCGTCTGGGCGGCGCAAGACTCGAAGATATCACCCAGCCGCAGAACGAACGCGTTTTGTGTTTGCGCTTTGAGGCGGTCAACGAGATCGGCGACCGCGAAATGCTGAAACTGTATATCGAGATCATGGGACGGTATTCCAATGCCGTTCTCACCGACGGCGAGGACAAGGTGATCGAGACCGTCAAGCGGATCGATTTTTCCGAGAGCGAACAACGCGTGCTGTTGCCGAAGCTGCCCTATGAGCTTCCCCCCATGCAGGATAAGCTGTGGATAGAGGACAGCGCGGTCGATGAGATCTGCGAAAGGATCGAGGCGCTCGGCGGTGATGATCGCGCGGTGCTGAGCGCGATCCAAGGCGTTTCGCCGATGATCGCGCGAGAGATCGCATACCGCGCCGCCGACAGCGATATGAAGACGCAGATATGCTGGCTCAAAGCTCTCGTCGAAGAGGGCAGGGGAGAGCCGACGCTCGTCTATAAGGCGGACGGCTCGCCGATGGATTTCTGTTTCATGGATATCCGCCAGTATGAAGGCGCGCTGCCGGTCAAGCGGTTTGATAGTTACAGCGAACTGCTTGACACCTTTTTCTCTGACCGCGACCGTATCGCGCGGATGCGTGCAAAATCCAACGATCTCAATAAACTTTTGAACAACACCATCGACCGCCTGTCGCGCAAGATCAATCTGCAGCGAGCGGATCTGAAAAAATGCGCCGACCGTGAACAGCTCCGTATCAAGGGCGATCTGTTGCAGGCGAACCTCTATCGTATCGAACGCGGCAGCACCGCGGTGACGGTCGAAAATTTTTACGCCGAGGATAACGCGCCGATGACGATCATGCTGAATCCGACGATCTCGCCGGCGATGAACGCCCAGCGCTTTTATAAAGAATATAACAAGGCGAAAACACGTGAAATGATGCTGACGCAGCAGATCGAAAAGGCGACCGCCGAGCTTTCATATATCGAGAGCGTACAGGATATGCTGTCGCGCTGTGAATCTGAGGCGGAGCTTGCCGCCATCCGTGCGGAGCTCAGAGAGGAAGGCTATCTCAAAACGCAGAAGAATACTGCAAAGAGTAAGGATAAGCCCCTGCCGCCGATCGAGTACAAAAGCGCGGACGGTTTTCGGATCCTCGTCGGCAGAAACAATAAGCAGAACGATCAGCTCACCCTGCATACCGCGCAGAAAAACGATCTGTGGCTGCATACCAAGAACATCCACGGCACCCACGTGATCATCTGTGCCGAGGGCAGAGAGATCCCCGACAGCACGATCCTCGAAGCGGCTCAGATCGCCGCCGCCCACAGCAAGGGACGTGACAGCGCCCAGGTGCCCGTTGACTATACTCGCGTAAAGAACGTCAGCAAGCCTAACGGAGCTTTGCCCGGCAAGGTGATCTACGTCAATTACAACACGGTCTATGTCACGCCAAAGAAGATTGATCGATGATAGAGAGAGCTATGGAAAAGGATTGCTGTTTTACACAAGAGAAAGATTGGTTCCGATACCGAGCCGCCGCGATCATCATCGAGGACGGTTGTGTCCTGTTGGTCGGAAACGAAAAAGAAGATTATCTTTATTCTGTCGGAGGCGGCGTCCATATGGGAGAGACGGCAGAGCAGGCTGTTGCGCGCGAGGTATATGAGGAGACGGGCGTTCGGTACGAGATCGACCGCCTCGCTGTAATCCATGAAAATTTTTGGTACGGCAACGGAGCTTATGACAAGGGACTGAACTGCCACGAGATATCGCTTTATTTCCTGATGAAGCCGCGCGGTACGCGGGAGCTCAACAGCGAGAGTTATACGCGCTTCGACGACAGGGAGATCATGCGCTGGATCCCGATCGGCGAGCTGGATAATCATCGCTGCTATCCAACGTTTTTGAAGGAGTACCTCAGCGCCGGACACAACGGGGTCGAGCATATCGTTACCGATGAAAGAACAACAGAATAGTATGACCGTAATTCGTCATTTTCCATGCACAAGATGGGGAAGTATTGTATACTTTGCCGATTTTGCGCATTTTTCTTTTGTGGAAAATAATTGACATACTCTTCTAGTATTATTATCATAGGGTAATTTGAAAAACATCTTTTCATCCGGGTGTTGCAAGGATTATCCTAATACAGCTTTCACGTGAAAGAATCAATGTGAAAAGCTGAAAATGGAGTTTCATATGAGTATCTACAGTTTATTCGCTGTGCTGGGCGGCTTAGGTCTGTTCTTCCTGGGTATGAAGTACATGGGCGACGGTCTTGAGCTTGCCGCGGGTAACAAACTGCGTACCCTGCTCGAGAAGATCACCTCAAACAAGTATCTTGGCATGCTGGTAGGCTTAGTGGTGACGGCAGTCATCCAGAGCTCTTCGGCTACCGCCGCGATGGTGGTCGGTTTTACAAACGCGGGTATGATGGAGCTTGCCCAAACGGTCGGTATCCTCTTTGGCTCAAAGATCGGTACCTGTATGACCTCGGTGCTGCTGTCCTTTGATATGGGCAGTATCGTGCCGCTGTTCATCTTCATCGGCGTCATCGTGATGATGTTCGTCAAGAAGAACAATTACAAGTATTACGGTCAGATTTTAGCCGGCTTCGGTATCCTGTTCTTCGGCATGGATATGATGTCCGACGCGTTGAAAAGCCTCAACGAGACCGGTCTGATCGACAACATCCTCTCAAGCGTCAACAATCCGTTTATCGGTATCTTGATCGGTACGGTGATCACCGCGGTGATCCAGAGCTCGTCCGCATCCGTCGGTATCTTGATGGCGCTGGGCGCTGCCGGTGCGATCAGCATCGATCAGGCGATCTTCATCGTCTACGGCATGAACCTCGGCGCTTGTATGCCGGCGTTCCTTTCCGCCGCCGGCGCGAAGCGTAACGCAAAGCAGGTCGCTGTTCTGAACTTGCTGATCACCTTCTTTGGCGTGGTCCTGCTGGTTCCGCTGACCATGCTCCTGCCGGTCTCCTCAACGATCGAAAAAATCATCCCCGATAATGTCGCGGCGCAGATCTCCGCTTCCCATATCTTCTTCAACGTGGTGAACATGGTCGTTTTGATGCCGTTCTCCAACCTGATGGTGAAGCTGACCCAAAAGATCCTGCCCTATGTCGAGGATCCTGAAAAGGACAAGATGGCGGTGGAATTTATCGACAACCGTATCTTGACTACCCCTCCGATGGCGGTTTTACAGTGCGAAAAGGAAGTTGCGCGCATGAGCCGACTGGTGCAGAAGAACTATAACCGCGCGATGATCGCGTTCTTTGAGCGGGACAAGGATTCGATCGAAAAGGTGCTTGACCGTGAGAAGGTCATCGACTATCTCTCTAAAGAGATCACCGACTATATCGTCAAGATCAACGCACTTGACGTCGAGGATCATGACCGCCAGATCGTGGCGGCGATGTACAGCGCGATCCAGGATCTGGAGCGTATCGGCGACCATGCCGAGAACATCGTTGAGTATGCGCGTACCGTGATCGAAGAGGATCTGAAGTTCTCTGATACCGCGCTCAGGGAGATGCGCGATATCAGCGACAAGTGCCGCTCCCTGATGGAGCTGAGCTTCGCGATGTTCAACGCGCAGGGCGGTTCACCCGAGTTGATCGAGCATATCATCAAGATCGAGGACAGCGTAGACGACTGCAAGGATGATTACAAGCAGAATCATATTCAGCGTATGGACGCGGGTATCTGCGACGCGGTATCCGGTACCACCTTCCTCAACATGCTGATTGACATCGAGCGTATCGGCGACCACGCGATCAACGTCGCGTTTGCGATCCCCAACAGACAGAAGCAGGTCGTAGCGGCGATCTGATATCACAGATTAACAGAAAGACGGCGAGACTATTTCTCACCGTCTTTTTTGCGTTTATTTAAAATAGTCATTGCGAGGGGCGCAAAGGAAAAGGTAGAGATTGCCACGTCGGAACCTTGTTCCTCCTCGCAATGACAATCTGAAATGCGCCCGTGTCCGGCGGACACTTTAGTGCTTGCACCGGGGAAGTTTATTTGATTTTCAGGGTTCTCAGATATGCCTTTTGCTCGCCGCTGATACGGTAGCTCTCGATCGCCTTCTGGATGGTTTTGTTATGTACCCATTTCGAGAGACGTTGTTCTTCAATATAGGGTACAGTCGCTTTATACTGCTTTGCCAATGCTGTCGCAAAGTACCACGCGATCATCATGTTGACATAGTATGCTTCGCTTTTGACGGCTGAAACCTTTTCAAGATAATCCGGTTGGAAGTGATCGTCGAGAAAGTAGTTCATCAGGCAGAGGATCGCATAGCGAACGGTATAAGGATGATCGCTGCCGAGCCATCGGTCGATGTGGGTGAGCAGTCGCTTCGGGTCGCGATCAAACGCCTTGATCCGCATGGAGTCGGTCAGCGCCCAGCTGTTGAGATAGGGCAAGAGTCGTTCGACCTCCGTCAGCCCTTCGTCAAAGTTTCTGATTAATCCGATCAAAAAGCTGTGCAGCTGATATTCTTCAAAGTACTTGTGCGGCAGCAGGGAGAGAAAGCCCTCGGCTTCTTCTGTCCCTTTCAGCTCTTTAGCTAGCTTTCTCAGCGCGGGGATGCGCACGCCGATGATGGTTTCGGGATCAACGGAGGGATTCAGCTTGACGGAGCCCGCTTGATATCCCTTGTCCTGTAAATCAAACAGTTTTCTCTGTATTGCTGTCATCATTTGCCGAGCTTGAGATAATCGTGTGCCGCGGTCGCCGCCTGAGCGCCGTCGGAGCAGGCGGTCACGATCTGGCGCAGGCTCTTCTGACGCGTGTCGCCCGCCGCGAACAGACCGGGGGTGTTGGTGCGCATTTCGCTGTCGGTGAGCAGGTAGCCGTTCTCGTCCAGCTGTGCGATATTGGCGAAAACATCGTTGTCGGGGATCAGACCGATTGCCTCGAAAACGCCGTTGACCTCAAGGTCATAAACCTCTTCTGTATCGAGATTCTTGACCGTCAGCGCTGTTACACGCTTTTCGCCTTTGATCTCGACGGGGATGTGGCGGGACAACAGCTTGATGTTGTCGATTTTTTCGAGCTGATCCATATAGCTCTTGGTGGCGGTAGGATAGTCACGGCGGAAGATGAGGTAAACCTCTTCGCAGAGGTTGGAGAGATAAATCGCGTCGCCTAAGGCAGAGTTACCCGCGCCGATGACCGCAACCTTCTTCTTGCGGAAGAAGCCGCCGTCGCATACCGCGCACCAGCTGATGCCGCGTCCGCGAAAAGCGTCCTCGCCGGCGATGCCCAGCTCGCGTCTGCGAACGCCGTTGGCGATGATGACCGACTTTGCCGTAATGCTGTCGGCGTTGGTCGTAACAGTGAAGATATCGTTTTCTTTCGTCAGCCCTTTGACGTCGGCAGAGTAGCTCTGTACACCCAGCGCGTCAACCTGTGCCTTGATGTCGGCGGCAAGCTGAAAGCCATCGATCTCCTTGTAGGAGGGATAGTTCTCGATCTTCGCGGTCAGTGCCGCCTGTCCGCCGAAGCCGCCTTTCTCGATGATGACGGTGTCAAGCCCCGACCTTGCGGCGTAGATTGCCGCCGTCATGCCCGCGACGCCGCCGCCGATGATGGCGAGATCATAGGTTTTGTTTTCCATATGCTTGCTCCTTTCGGTTTGTGTGATATTTCAAGAAAATATTCATATATTATCTATAGATTTCCCGAATCCTTTGTGTTATAATCATCCTAACATTAAAACAGGAGGTAAAATCATGGCAGTAGAACATTTAACAGAAGATATATTTGAATCCAAAATCGCGAACGGCGTTACCTTGGTCGACTTCTTCGCGACATGGTGCGGCCCGTGCAAGATGCTCGGTCCGACGATCGAGGAGATCGGCGCGGAGTGTGATGGTTCCTTCGCTGTATACAAGGTCGATATCGACGAGTGCGAGGACGTCGCGATGGATTACGCGATCATGAGCGTTCCGACGCTGATCGTCTTTAAGGACGGACAGGAAGCGGCGCGTATGATCGGCGTCCAGCCCAAGACCGCGATCCTTGACGCTGTCAAAGAGGCTATCAGCTGATTGTTCTGTTTATAAAGACACCCACTGCGGCTATCCGTAGTGGGTGATTTTATTTATTCTGCATTTTCTTCGTTATAGTGAAAGTAGGCTTTGATCGCGGCAAAGGATTTGTCCGATACTACATGCTCCATGCGGCAGGCGTCCTCGGAGGCGGTCTCCTCGTCTACGCCCATCTCCATGAGCATCTTTGTCAGATATCTGTGACGCTCATAGATCTTCTCGGCGATCTCGCGTCCGGTTTCGGTCAGGCTCAGCCCGCCGCCGTCGCCGACTTCGACAAAGCCGCCGTTTCTCAGCAGACCGATCGCGCGGCTGACAGAGGGCTTGGAGAAGCCCATATATTCGCCCACGTCGATCGCGCGGACAAAGCTCTTTTGCTGGGATAATCTGAGTATTGTTTCCAGATACATCTCGCCGGATTCCTGTAATCTCATGGGACATACCTCCTATCATTACTATATTAGCATAAACTAACGCAAAAATCAATCACCCAAAATTTTTGTGTTGCCTTAATTATATTTGATAAAATATAATTTGTCAATAGGTAATTTAGAGAATATGCCGGAATATATGAAAAACGGATCGACAGTCGTCATTTTGCCTAAAATCACCCACATTTTTTTGCAAAGGAGTGATTCGGATGGTTTTTAAGTGATTTGAACCTTTATGCAACATCATTCAGAAAGGAAGAAACAGCATGAAAAATGCATATCTGTTTTACTCGCTGTAATCGTTGTACTCAGCTGCTGCACCGTTGTATATGCCGCATCGTCCACATCAAAAATCAGCGTAGAGTTACAGCAAATCATCAGCAAAACCGATGAAGGCGACCGGATCCCGGTCTTAGTATGGCTGAACACCAAGGAATACTCAGTCGACGAAATCAATGCGATGGTTCGTGAAGAATTAGGCGCTCAATGGTTTTTGGATAACTGGGGCATAAATCCGTCGATCGACGCGGTTCATGAGTACAAGTCGGTATATAGCCGTATCGCGTCTGAGCTGGAGACCGCAGAGAATCAAGCGTTTATCAACAAGAGCGGTCTTACCGAAGAGGATATCGTCTATGTCAGCACAAAAGCTCCGATGGTTCAGCTCAAAGTAGATCAACAAACCATTTATCGTCTTGATGAAATGCAGGAGGTACAGTCGATCACTTATGACGGCAGTAAACCGATCGAAAGCCCGACCGAAGCTTCCTCTCCCAAACCATCGGATCTGTACAAAGAGAGATTTGTACAAAAGTACGTCAACCAGTATAATGGGTTGTTAAGATACAGCGAGATATACTATCACTATGATGATAGCAAAAATCTCGACTGGGTACTGGTATCCTGCAGCCTGAACGGAGTAAGCCCCATGATTTACAAAGCTGTCATCGGTAATCGCTTTATCCGGCATAACAGTTACGCTTCTCCTTTCAGATCCGGTTACTGTGTATTTGACGTCAAGTCCGATGAATTCAAAGACGTTACCTACGGTGTGTCAAACTACCCCGATTTTGTGCATGTTTTTGACGAAACCGTCACCGAGGGCAGACTGCTCGGCGATCTCGACAGAGATAACGCCATCACCGTTATTGACGTCACCATGATACAGCGATGTGAAGCCAACATCTGCGACTATCCCGAAAACGATTACTATTCTCTGTACAGTTACGAGGACGGACCTAAAAAATTCTACTCCGACTTCAATCGTGACGGAGAGCGCGATATCCTCGACGCGACCTCTCTTCAGCGTTACCTCGCCAACATTTAATAACAGAATAAGCCAAAACAATACGCCCTGCGGAAGTTTCCGCAGGGCGTACGTTTAGTTTGTATGGGTTTTTACCAGTTCTTTTCCTCATCGTCATCGTGGTTGTCGTCGATGATGTCGGCGATGATCTCGCGTTCATCCATGTGATATTTGACGCCGCGAATCTCCTGATAGTCCTCGTGACCCTTGCCGGCAAGCACCACGATATCGCCCGCCTCGGCGTTCTCGATACAGTAGCGGATCGCGTCGATACGGTTGGGGATGACGACGTACTTACCGTCTGTTTTGTCGAGACCGATCTTGATGTCCGCGATGATGTCCATGACGTCCTCATAACGGCTGTTGTCCTCGGTGACGACCGAGAGGTCAGACAGTCTGCCGGAGACCTCGCCCATCTCGTAGCGGCGGTTTTTCGGACGGTTGCCGCCCGCGCCGAACATGGTGATCAGGCGGTGGGGCTTATATTCGCGCAGGGTGGACAGCACGTTTTCCATCGAAACGGCGTTGTGCGCGTAGTCGATGAGCATGGTGTAGTTGCCGGGGACGGGCACGACCTCGACCCTGCCCTTGACCTTGACGGTTTTCAGACCGTTCAGGATATTCTCTTTGCTGATGTCAAAGTGACGGGTGACGGCGATCGCGGCAAGCGCGTTGTAGACAGAGAAGCGTCCGGGGATCGCGACGTCAACGCTCAGCTCCTCGACGCCGGTGGTTTTGAAGTGCACGCCGATAAAGCCGGATTTTGCGACCAGCTCATCGCCGTGAGCGACAAGGTCGGCGTTCTCGCTGTAGCCGTAGGTCTCGATCGCGCAGGTGTGATCCTTGGTCACGCCCTCGGCATTCTCGTCGTCGATATTGATGATACCGTTCTTACAGCGTTTGAAGAGCAGGGATTTGCAGGCGAGGTACTCCGCCATGTCCTTGTGCTCGCTGTCACCGATGTGGTCGCTGGAGAAGTTGGTGAAGATACCGTAGTCAAAGAGGATACCGTCGGTGCGGTGCCATTTTAAGCCGAGGGACGACGCTTCGATGACCATCGCTTTGCAGCCTTCGTTAATCATGCGTCGCATCGCCTGCTGAATCTCGTAGCTTTCGGGGGTAGTGTTATTGGTCTTGTAGATCTGGTTGTCGATGAGGATGCCCAGCGTGCCGATGGTACCGGTTTTGATGCCGGCGTTCTCGAGGATGGAGCGGATCATCGCGACCGTGGTGGTCTTGCCCTTGGTGCCGGTAACGGCGATGGTGGTCAGCTGTTCGGCGGGTCTGCCGAAATACTCGACGCTCATCAACGCCAGCGCCGCGCGCGAGTCTTTGACGCGGACGACCGTTACGCCGTCATAGGCGATACCCTCGTCCTCGACGATCAGCGCCTTTGCGCCGCGCTCAACCGCGTCGGGAATGAACTTGTGACCGTCGACGTTGTAGCCCTTCAAAGCGACGAACGCACAGCCTTTGACGACTTTGCGGCTGTCATAGATCACATCCTTGATCTCGATATCCGGCGAGCCGGAATCAAGTATGTACTCGCAATTTTGCAGTAATTCTACCAGTTTCATTCGTGAACCTCCGTGATGCGTATGGGGTATACTGCCCGCATATCATTGAAAATACTCCTATATTATACATAGAAAGGGGCTGTGATGTCAATGTGTTATTTTATGCTGTGAAACCGCTTTTAGTGAAATTATACGAAAAAATCCGAAAAGTTCGGCACCAAAACATTTTGGTTCGTTTATCGAAAAATAACCGCCCCTTGCGTCAACGACAGGCAGCGATTTGCAAAAGACAAACTGACATTATGCACAAAAGAATAATCGTGAAAAAGCACAAACTAAAGATCTTCTATTTGTGCAAAATAAATATAAATTGAAAATTCAATTGTCAAAACGACTAAAAATCAAAGTTGAAATTAATGTTTTAGATAAAAAGTACAAAAGGAGTTGAAATTGCCTGTGTATATATGGTAAAATTTATACAGTGATTAGGTGTGCCGGTCCGGATTCTCGGTACATCTGTCCAAAAATATTTTTTGGAAAGAAGGAAACCACCATGAAAAAATTAATTGCTCTGTTGCTGGCAGTTTTGATGCTGGCGTCTGTTCTCGTCGCTTGCGGCGGCAACGGCAACACATCTAGCGGCGACGGCGACAAGAAGAGCGACGACCCCTTCTACGGCGAGGATAACATCTCCCTGCTCGTATGGGCTCCCGACAACGCTGTTTCTCTGACCAAGCAGCTGTGCGAAGACTTCATCGCGAAGTACCCCAACAAGACTATCACCATCGACGTTCAGGCTCAGGGCGAGGCTGACGCTGCAGCGCAGGCTCTGAACGACCTTGACAAGGCTGCTGACGTATTCGGCTTTGTCTGCAACAACATCAACAAGCTCCAGCAGGGCAACGCTCTGGCTCCGGTTGTTGCTGATTATCTGGACGACGTTAAGTCCCGCAACAGCGAGTTCGCGGTTTCTACCGGTACTCTCGACAACACCCTTCTCGCTTACCCCGAGACCGGTGAGAACGGCTACTATCTTGTATACGACAAGAAGTATGTTTCCGACGATCAGGCTAAGACTCTTGAGGGTCTGTTCGAGGCTTGCAAAGCCGCCGGCAAGAAGTGCCTGATTAACATCGACAACGGTTTCTACGGCTGCATGCCTCTGTACACCGGCGGCATGATCAACAACGGTCTGACCGAGGACGGCACCCAGAAGTTCAACGACTATGACGAAGAGAAGGTTCTCGATTCTCTCGAAGCTTTCGCTAACCTGTTCCACGAGTACAGCGACACCTTCATGAGCGCTGACCCCGCCCGTATCGGTTCCGGTATGGCTGAGGATCCCTCCACTGTTGCTGCCGGTATCGACGGTTCCTGGAATGCGGCTACCGTTGCTAAGGTTCTCGGCGACAACTACGGCGCTGCAAAACTGCCCACCATCAACATCAAGGGCACCGATACTCAGATCATGGGTATGAACGGCGCGAAGCTCCTCGGCGTTAACTCTCACTCCAAGTTCCCCGAGGCTGCTCAGGTTCTGGCTAACTACCTGACCTCTGAGGAAGTTCAGCAGACCAGACTGGATGAGCTTGGCTGGCTGCCCTCCAACATCAACGCTCAGAAGTCCGACACAGTCAAGAACAGCCCCGCTCTGTCCGCTCTGCTGGCACAGTCCGAGTTCTCTGTTCCTCAGATCAACATCGCTGAGACCTTCTGGACCCCGATCGGCACCCTCGGCTCTAAGCTCTTCAAGGAAGACGACTACAGCCGTGCAACCCTGAAGACCGAGTTTGAGAAGGCAGTTGCCAACGTTCTCGATCAGTAATCTGACTGACTGACGCGCTTTAGCGCAAATCAACATTCCGCAATCATGTAAAACTTATGGTCGGGCGGCGGTCTCGCCGCCCGGCCGACAAGGTACATACTGTATCTAACCGGGCGTCTGTGGGATACAGTAACACCACAGACGCAAAACTCAAGCTGGGAGTTGAACTGATGAAATATATTGATTATGTACAGCTCAACCCGTTCCAGAAATTCTGGTACAACCTGAAAAAGTTCTTTGTAAATCTGCCTTCGAACCTCGGAAAGATTTTCAAAGCGATCGGTCGCTTCTTCAAGAAGATTTTCGTCGGCATCGGCAAGGGCTTCGCGGGCTACTTCTCCAGATTTGTCAAGGGAGATTGGGCTGTTAAGTTATCTTACATTATCATGGGCTTCGGCAATATCGTCAGAGGCCAGATTATCAAGGGATTTCTCTTCCTTGCTACCGAAGTTCTCTTCATCTTATATATGGTCGTTTTCGGTTGGAATAAGATCTACAACCTCGGTTTCTTTAACCACGGAACCATCGGCTTTAATGAAGAGGGATGGGGTCAGCTGCCTAACGGTCGTATGGGCCGCGTTGAAGGCGACGACTCCATGAAGCTGCTCCTTTACGGAGTTATGACACTCGTTATTATCGTGATCTTCTTCGTCATTTACATCGCTAACACCAAATCTGCTTACAAAGCGCAGCAGATGAAAGCTGCCGGCGAGAAGCTTCCGGGCTTCGGCGAAGAGATCAAAGAATTCTTTGACAGCAAATTCCACGTGACCCTTCTGGCGTTCCCGACCTTGACGATCTCGATCTTCACGATCCTGCCGTTGCTGTTCATGATTCTGATCGCCTTTACCAACTATGACCACAGCCACATCGGTAAGCTGTTCTCGTGGGTTGGCTTAGAAACCTTCGGCAAGGTATTCTCCAATACCGGCGCGGCTTCTATGGGCAAAACATTCGTAGAACTTGTTAAATGGACGCTTATCTGGGCAGTACTGGCAACCGTTCTCAACTACCTCCTCGGTATGGTTGTTGCCCTTATGATAAATAAGAAAGGCATCAAACTCAAGGCGCTGTGGAGAACTCTGTTCGTCGTTACCGTTGCGGTACCTCAGTTCGTATCCCTGCTGCTCATGAGCCAGATGCTCGACGTAAACGGCGGTGCTGTCAACGTTCTGCTGCACGATGTGCTCCATTGGACGCCCGAGTATATCAACTTCCTCGGCGGCGATCCGTGGGTAGCTCGTGTGACCGTTGTTGTCGTCAATATCTGGGTCGGTATCCCGTATACCATCTTGATCACCTCGGGTATTCTGATGAATATCCCGGCTGACCTGTACGAGAGCGCTACCATCGACGGCGCGGGTCCTGTGAAATCTTTCTTCAAGATCACGCTGCCCTACATGCTGTTCGTTACCACTCCGTATCTGATCACCAGCTTTGTAGGTAACATCAACAACTTCAACGTTATCTACCTGTTGACCGCGAACCTACAGAACTCCAATGACCTGTATCAGGCGGGTTACACGGACCTGTTGGTTACATGGCTGTTCAAGCTGACCATGAACTCTCAGGACTACAACTTCGCCGCCGCCATCGGTATCTTGGTATTCATCGTCTGCGCTACCGTATCGCTGCTGACCTTCAATCTTACCAAGTCCGCTAAGAACGAGGAGGAATTCTCATGATTAAGAGTTATAAGTTTCGTAGAGTTCTTTCGAACATTCTTATCTATATCCTTCTCGGCGGTCTGGGTCTCATCTGGATCTCTCCGCTGGTCTACCTCGTCCTCCACTCCTTCCGTGACGAAGGTCTGGCGTATGTATCCTACCTGATTCCTCAGAAGTTATCGTTCCAGAACTATATCGACCTGTTTACCGTTAACGCGAAGAGCTCGGTCAACTTCCCGAGATGGTTCCTGAACACCTTTATCGTAGCTATCTTCAGCTGTATCATTTCTACTCTTGCCGTCATGATGGTTTCTTATGCATTCAGCCGTCTGCGCTTCAAGGCAAGAAAGCCCTTGATCAACATCGGCATGATCCTCGGTATGTTCCCCGGCTTCATGACCATGATCGCTATCTACTATCTGTTGAAGGCTATGGGTCTGCTCGAGCTGCCTCTGGTTGCTCTGGTCATCTGTTACTCCGCCGGTGCGGAACTTGGATATCAGATCAGTAAAGGCTTCTTCGATACGATACCACGAGCGCTGGACGAGGCTGCGACCATCGACGGCGCTACCCGAAATCAGATTTTCTGGAAGATCATCCTTCCGATGTCTAAGCCGATCCTTGTCTACACTGTACTGACCTCGTTCATCGGTCCGTGGACTGACTTCATCCTTGCGAAGATCATCGTCGGCAGAGATATCCCGAACTACACCGTTGCGATCGGCCTGCAGATGCTGATCGACGCTGACCACGTTCTGAACAACTTCAAGAAGTTCCTGGCCGGCTCGGTCGTCGTTGCTGTTCCGATCACCACGCTGTTCTTGATCATGCAGAGATATTACGTTGAAGGCGTTACCGCCGGCGGCGTAAAGGGCTAATCATTATCAGATCGCTAAGGGCGGAGTTTTCTCCGCCCTTTTGTGATAACAGGGTGTTCAGCGATCTGTGATTAGGTTGATTGATCGGTGATCGGTGAACATTCGTCACTTTTATCCTATATTAAGGTTGTGATTTTATGAAGAAAATGCTCGCAATACTGTTAGCTGTCGTATTGACGCTTTCTCTGTTGACTGCCTGCGGCGGTTCGTCTGACCCGGTACAAAAGAATCAGGCGACGGCGTCTACTGATAAGTACCGCAGCTTCTACCAGGTTTGGATCGGATCGTTTTGCGACTCTAACGGCGATCAGACCGGTGATCTCCCCGGATTGATCTCCAAGCTCGATTACATCAATGACGGCGATCCGAACGGTGGTGATGACCTCGGAGCTGACGGTATCTGGCTGTCCCCGATGATGCCGTCCAAGTCTTATCACAAGTACAATGTCCGCGATTACTTTGAGATTGATCCCGATTTCGGTACGCTTGCCGACTTTGATAAGCTGATCGAAGAGAGTCATAAGCGCGGTATTCGCGTCATCATCGACCTCGTCCTCAATCACAGCGGCGACGATCACGAGTTTTTTGTCAAGGCTTGCGACGAGCTGCGCGAGGGTAAAGAGGACGGTTACGCGCGTTACTATAACGTATCAAAAACCTCTAATGAGACCTATAGCCGCCCGATCACCGGCTCGGATTATTTCTATGAGGGACCTTTCTCTACCGATATGCCCGACTGGAATCTGGGTTACGAGGGTACCCGCGAGTATTTTGAGGAGGTTACCAAGTTCTGGCTGGAAAAGGGTGTTGACGGCTTCCGTTTGGACGCGGTCAAGTACTTTGACGATAAAAACACCGACGCGGTCGAGTTTTTGAAATGGTTCTACACCATGGCGCAGAAGTACAATCCCGACGTTTACATGGTCGGTGAGGACTGGGACGACGCCGGCAACATCTATGATATGTATGAGAGCGGTATCGACAGCCTGTTCAACTTCAAGTTTGCGAACTCCGGCGGCGAATATCTGGTCGGCAGTCATAACAATGTACAGGATACGATGACCAAACTCCAGAAGTATGATAATAATATCAAAAAGCGCAACGAAAAGGCGATCAACGCCAACTTCCTGACCAACCATGATATGGTACGCCTTGCTAATATGCTTGACGAGGATGACTACAAGATGGCGGCGAACCTCTATATGCTCGCCCCCGGAAACTCCTTCACCTATTATGGCGAAGAGATCGGCATCGAAGCGCCCAACACCACCAACGACGCGTCCTACCGTACCGCTATGATATGGGATAACGAGAATCTGCCTGACATCTATGTACCCGGCGTAGCAAGCGTGGAGAAAAATGCGCTCGGCGGCGTGGAACAGCAACTCAAGGATGAGCACAGTATCCTCAGCACCTACCGCAAGCTGATTAAGATTCGCCAGCAGAATCCCGAGATCGCGCGCGGCAATATCAGCGAGGTCGTCAACTGGGGCAACACCAACTGCGCCGGTATCGTGATTGACTATGACGGCTCAAAGGTGATGGTCATCCACAACGTCGGCGATGACGCGCAGGAGGCAGATGTTTCCGATAAGCTCAGCAATTCCGAGCTGCGCGGTTGGTCGTACGGCGATACGGCGGCTGAGCCGAATAAAGAGATCCCCAAGCTCAGCTCCGGTAAGCTCACCGTACCCGCTCACACCTCTGTTGTGCTGAAAGAAACAAAATAATTGCTTTGATGATAGTGAAACGCCCGACGTGAGTCGGGCGTGTTTTTTTGACTGAATCAACAGAACGAGGTTTCATAGCATAAGAAAAAGGCTGTCGTGGCAGCCTTTTTCTATACAATTATATATATGTAGTTTTAATACTAATCCTTAATAAAAAGATTTAATCAGATATTAGGGATAAATTTTGCAGAGCACGGCGGGCGACGCAGGCAGGCTGGCGCCTGTCAAGGAGTC